>JAIMBF010000075.1 GCA_023511585.1 Terriglobia bacterium | reverse complement strand
AAGGGTACGGCCTTTGGGCAAGCTTGGCATGGCGGCATCCTCAACCCCGGAAGCTGCGAAGACTTTCCGGAATGTTACAGGCTTTTGCACCGATCAAGAGAGAAAAAATGCGCAACACGGCGCGCAACACGGCGGCCGGAGCGAAGCGGGCTTTGTTGGTGGCGCGAGAACCATACCGGTTTGAAGCATGAAAGCCTCCGCTTTTCTCTCGGCAGCGCGGAAAACGGCTTGTCGTGTTAGTCCGGGCCCGGTAGGCTTTGCATCCGAATAGGTTCGTTGCGCTTGCGAGAACGCGCCGAACGGGTTGGGAAGAGGCAACGGTGATGTCTGATGCATGGGTTTCGCAATCAATCGCTGCACGGCGAGGGCTCGGCTGGGCGCGCAAACCGCGCCTGCATCGGCTGACCGAGGAGCGGCAGGGCCGATACCACTACACCATAGGCCCCTACTCCGAACCGGTTCTGACTATCGCACCCGGTGACCGTGTTGTGGTGGAAACCCGAGACGCTTTTGAGGGTGCGATCCGCAGCGAAAGCGACAAGCCCAGCGAGCGGCTGCGCATGCCGTTCGTCAACCCGCAGAACGGGCCGATCATGATCGAAGAGGCCGAGCCCGGTGATGCGATCGCCGTCTTTATCGAAAAGATGCGGCCGCGCGGCGAGCACCCGATGGGAACATGCTGCATGATTCCGCAATTCGGCGCGCTGACCGGAACCGCGTTGACCGCCACGCTCAATCCACCGCTGCCGGAAATCACCCGCAAAATCCCGCTGAACGAGAAAGAGGTGCGGTGGAGCGCACGTGTCGTGCTGCCCTACGCGCCGCATATCGGCACGCTTTCCACATCTCCGGAAATCGACAGCATCAACTCCCTAACCCCCGGGCCGCATGGCGGCAACATGGATCTGCCGGATATGGGGCCGGGCAGTATCACCTATCTGCCGGTGCGCACGCCGGGCGCGCGGCTTTTCATCGGCGATGCGCACGCCTGCCAAGGCGACGGCGAAGTCTGCGGCACGGCGGTGGAATATGCCTCGGAAACCACCATCCGGGTGGACCTGATCAAGGCCTGGCCGCTGGAATGGCCGAGACTTGAGCGCGAGGATTTCATCATGGCGATCGGTTCGGCGCGGCCGTTGGAGGATGCGGCCCGCATCGCCTATCGCGAGCTCGTGCTATGGCTTGAGGCGGAATATGGGTTCGATCGGTGGGACGCTTACATGATGCTGAGCCAGTGCGGCCGGGCGCGGCTCGGTAATTTTGTCGATCCCAACTACACGGTCGGTGCCGGCATTCGGAAAAAATACATTATGGAGAAGGTCAGCTAACATGGATCTTGGGCTTAAAGGCAAACGCGCCGTCATCACCGGCGGCACCAGGGGAATCGGTCGTGCAGCGGCCGAAATCTTCGCGCAAGAAGGCGCCGATGTTGCAATCTGCGCCCGCAACCCCGAGCAGGTTGAAAGCACGCTGGCCACGCTGCGCGGCTTGGGCGCCCGCGCGACGGGTCGCGCCGTCGATGTTTCCAACCATGCGGCGCTGGCGGCCTGGATTGCCGATGTCGGCGCCGAATTCGGCGGGATCGATATTGTGGTGGCCAATGTCTCCGCGCTTGCGATCGGGCAGGATGAAGCCTCCTGGCGGGCGGAATTCGAGACCGACATGATGGGCACGGTGACGGCGGTGAATGCGGCCATGCCGTTCCTGGAGAAATCGAACGCAGCTTCGGTTGTGGTGATTTCCTCGGTCTCCGGCCGCGAGGTGGATTTCGCCGCAGGCCCTTACGGCGTGTTCAAGGCGGCGCTGATTCATTATGCAAAGGGATTGGCGTTCCAGCTTGCCGGCAAGGGCATTCGCGTGAATGCCGTCTCCCCCGGCAACACCTACTTCCCGGGGGGCGTTTGGGAAAAGATCGAGCACGGCAACCCCGCACTCTTCAAGGAAGCGCTGGCGCTGAACCCGACGGGGCGCATGGCGCGGCCGGAGGAGATTGCCCGCGGCATCGTGTTTATCGCAAGCCCCGCGGCAAGTTTCATCACGGGTGCCAATCTGCTGATCGACGGCGCACTCACCCGCGGCGTGCAGTTTTAACGGCGGAGGCGGCTTGCCCCGGCGGCGCGCAGCCCGGCGAGCCGCCGGGTCACCATGCCCCAAAGATACGGTTGTGTTAGCCGCGTGAACACCAAAGGCTGTTTCGATATCGTTATTTGTATCGAAACCCCGTTTTCGGTCATACCACCAGACGAGAAGCAATTCAGCGGTTTTTCAAAGAAATTTCCCGGCGAAGGCGACCCATCGCCCCTAGGCCGAACAAGGCATTGCCGTGCACGGACTTCGTTTCGGTAGGCTCGGGCGCGCGGAGGCGAACACTCGGCTCGAAGAACTTGCCACCGGAACGCCTTACGGGTTAACGTTGCATGCAGTATTTGAAAAGCCACCGGGGATAAGACTGTGAAGATTGCGAAGGCACCCGAGGAAATTTCCACCGTTGGATGTTCCGCGCAATTTCTCGGCCCTAGAGAACCATGATGAAGCTCTACTACGCCCCGGGCGCGTGTTCGCTTGCGCCGCACATCGCGCTGGAAGAGACCGGCGCGCGCTTCGAACTGGTGCCGATCGATCTCGCTGCGAACCAGCAGAACAGTCCTGAATTTTTGCGCCTCAATCCGAAAGCGCGCGTACCGGTTCTGACCGACGGCGACTGGGTGCTTACCGAAGCGCCTGCGATCCTGCGCTATATCGCGGTGCGCCATCCGGCTTCCGGCTTGTGGCCTTGGGATGCGCGTGAGGACGCGCGCTGTGCGGAATGGTTGAACTGGCTGTCTTCAACGATTCAAGTTGCATTCACCCATGTGCGCCGTGCCGCGCGGTACGCCTCCGATCCGCGCGCGGCGGCGGACGTGGCGGCGACCGGCAAGAACGCCTGCCGCGAGCTCTGGGAAGCCGTCGAGAAAAGGCTCGAGCGGGGGCCTTGGGCGCTCGGCGAACGCTACAGCGTTGTTGATTCGCTGTTATTGGTTTACTGGATCTGGGGCCGAGGACCGGTGCTCGGCTTTGACATGCCGCGCGACTTTCCGGACTGGACCGCGCATGCGCGCCGAATGGCGCGCCGGCCGGCGGTCCAGCGTGCCCTCGCTGCCGAAGGTTTGCAGCTGCCGATCTGACGGATTGCCCGGCACCGAAAGCAATTCGGCGAAGAGGAAGCTAACTGTTCTGCACGAAATGTTCTGCTGCGACAACGTTGTGGCCGGCCAGGCCGAAGCGCTGCCGCTATCTCACGCGGGCCGGCGAACAGTGCGGAAGGACCGAAGAGAATTCGGTCCTTCGCCTTGAGATCTCGCTTCTGCCTTTGCGTTAGTCGTAATTCTTCTTGCAGGGCGGGTTGGTGCGGCCGGGCGGGATAAACTTATCGTAGACCGCCTTGGAGAACCCGAGCCGTTGCTGAACGTTCGGAACGACCTTCACCACCTTGCTGATGAGGTTGCCATTTGCGTCCTTCACCACTTCGGTAACGAAGTTTGTCCCGATTGCTTGGCGATTTTCGTCGAGCGTGATTCTTCCGTTCGGCGCATCGAGCACCATATTCTGCAGCGCGTTACGGAATTTCTTGTTGCCATCGCTCAAGTCGCCGTTCACTTGATCAAGCGCGTTAAACACCGCATCGGTAGCATCGTAGTAGTTAACCGCAAGAAGCGAGGGGCTGTTGAAGGCGTTTTTGAAGTAACCGGTTTTCGGGTGCTGCTGATAGGCTTTCACGAAGGCCTGCCAAGCGGGGCTTGGATCGTTGTCGGCCATGCCGCTTGCGGATACCGTGCCGATCAAGGCTTCTTTGGCTTTACCCTTGGAGGAGAGCACGGTTTGGTCGATCATGATCGAACCGCCGATCAATTTCGCATTGCCGCCGGCTTGCTGGTACTGATTGAGGAAGTTGACCGCGTCGGCCCCGCCGAGGCCGAGATAGATAGCATCCACGTCTTCCGACAAAAGCTCCGGGATGTAGGATGAAAAGTCCTTGGTGCCGAGCGGAACCCAAAGTCGCTTGGTGATTTGGCCGCCGGCTTTGCAGTACTCGACCGTAAGACCCATAACTTGGGTATAGGTGAACGCGTAGTCCTCGGCGATGGTTGCGATCTTCTTATAATGCTTAACATTGTAAATGTAGTCGCCGAGGCCCGCATGCCATTGGGCGCCGTCCATGTTGAAGCGATAGAAGGTCGGTGACGGGGTGATACCGGCGGACGGATCGCCGTAGGTCGTTTCCACAGCGCCGGAGGCCGCGTTAATGACCGTGATCTGCGGCTGGGTCTTCGAATAGTCGCGTATGGCAATGCCCTCGGCGCCGGAGAGCGGCGAGATCAGCACGTCGACCTTATCCTGTTCCACCAACTTTTTGGCGGCACGGACGGCTGAGTCCGGGGTAGCGTCGGTGGAACCGACAATGGTTTCGATTTCTTTGCCACCGGCTTTGCCACCGTGTTTCTCCAACGCCAACATGTAGCCGCGCATCCCGTCCTCGCCGAGAACGGTGTATGTGCCTTCAAGTGTCGCGGTCACACCGATTTTCAGTTTGTCTCCGGCATTGACAGAGCCGCTACCGACAGTTGCGGCCAAAGCCACCGCAACCGAGAGACCTATACTTTTGTATCGTTCTATTCCTTTGTGCATGGGCCTTTCCTCCTGGATCGGATCGCCGTTAGGCGGGATCGTTGGCCGGCAAAAACGGATTGCCACGTTCACCGGCAACAGTGCTGGTCTCCTGCTTTCGTGGCGAGCATCAAACCTTAGCAGCCGGCCGGAGCGCCCCACAAGCCGGCGCCTGCCGCCATCCGGCCGTTGCGCCATGTCTTTCAGTCTGATTCTTTGCTTATTCACTCGAGCCTTACGGAGTTTCGCGCTGCAGCATAAGCAAACGGCGCCGGCCACTTGTCAATCTTCATGAGCTGACGTTTAATCTTGCGAAATATCTCAGAGGCTCAAACAAAAAGCTGCACGATGGGAGGCGTGCAATGAGTATAGCTCTGGCGGTGTGTCATGGGTCCTTCGGTCGGGTAACCGTCTATCAGCTGGACAAGCCGATGCGCACCCACGCGCATCGCGAAGGTCACCTGACCTTTCTTCTGAGCGGGCCGCCGGCGATCGTCACGATCAACAATATTCCGCATATCGTCGATCAAACATCCGGCGTGGCCATTAATCCCTGGCAGCCGCATGCCTTTCGGCCTTGCGCCTGCGATGAGGCTTCGGTGTTTCTGGTCGCTTATATTTGTGAAAGCTGGCTCGACCGCGAGCAAGACGGGCGCGGCAAGCTGCGCTTCGGTGCCAATGCCTTGTGCGTCGGCACCACGATCCGTTCCATCTGTGCGAGCCTTGCGCACGCGCTCGTGACCAACGCGAGCTACCGCACCGTCGATCGCTACTTGAACCAGCTCTTTGATGCAAGTTTCGACGAGTCCTGGAAAAGCAGCGCGGAGCGCGCAATTTTATTGCGCCGGGCGGCAGCGTATGACTTCCGGGTGCGTAAGTCGCTGCGCATTTTGGGTGATTGCATCGGCAAGGACGTTACGCTGGATAACGTAGCGCGCGACGCCGGCCTGTCGCGGTCCCATTTCTTCAAGCTCTTTCGTGAGAATACCGGGGTAACGCCGGCACTTTATGCCAACGCCATGCGGATCGAGCGGGCGCTGGATTGGTTGACCCGATCCAAAGCTTCGATCAGTGATATCGGGTTTGATCTGGGCTTCTCGTCCCAAAGCCACTTTACCCACTTCTTTTCCGCTCATGTGGGGATCGCGCCCACGCAATACCGCGCGATCGCTCGCGTCATCAGCGATTAGAAGCGCGCAACACTATATTTCAAGCAGTTAGCGAATTTTCATCGCAAGTCTCCCTCGATCGGGCCGGGCTGCCGCGGTTCGGCCCGTTGCAACGCGGCCGGCTACGCCGATGAGCGGCACTGCCGACCAAATAAAAATCGGACTGGTAAGCATGCTGCCCGCCTTTGATTCAAGTAATTTCCGCCGAAACGATGGGGGGAGTTCGGTGTCCACGAGTTTAAGCGGGTACGGCGGTCGTCCTAGCGAGGGTCGTGCTAGCGAGGCACGAGGCGACGTGCTCGGCCAATGGATCGCGCGTCACCCGGTAGCGGCGCTTGTGATCGCCGTTGCGGTGATCTTGGTGTTATGGCTTGTGCTGGCGCCTTGGCCTCCCGGTGTTGAGGAAGCGATCGGCAAAAAGCGGCTGTTTGTCAATGCGCTTTTCAACGGCATTACACTTGGCGGGCTGTATTTTTTGGTCGCGACCGGGTTTACGCTGATCTTCGGCTTAATGCGCAATGTTAATCTTGCGCACGGCTCGCTTTATCTGTTCGGCGGTTACATGGGCTACGAGGCCACGCAATGGACGGGATCGTGGCTGTTCAGCTACGTCATTGCCTTTGTCTGCTGCGCCATCGTCGGCATGGCCATGCAATTTTTCATCTTCCGGCGGATGGAAGGCCAAGACCTCAGGCAGACCTTGGTGACGCTTGGACTTTCGATCATCTTCTCCGACCTCATGGTCTGGGTCTGGGGCGGCAACGCCATCCAGATCGACACCCCCGATTATTTGCAGGGGCCGGTTCCAACACCGATCATTGCGTCGATCCGTTCCAGCGGAGAGATGGTGTTTTTGCGATATCCTTTAGTGCGATTGGTCATCTTCGCCGCCGCCGTAGTCATCGGGATCGGCATGTGGCTGGCACTGCATCGCACGCGGGTCGGCGTCATGATCCGTGCCGGCGTCGACGATCGCGACATGCTCTCCGTGCTTGGGTATCGCGTACAACTGTTGTTCGTTCTTGTATTTGCATTCGGCGCCGGGTTGGCCGGCATGGCCGGTGTTGTCGGCGGCACGTTTCAGTCGATTTCGCTCGGAGAGGATTCGCATTTCCTATTGGCATCGCTTGTGGTCGTCATTGTCGGCGGCATGGGGTCAATCCCGGGGGCTGCCTTGGGCGCGCTGATTATCGGCCTCTCCGAACAACTCGGCATTGTCTACTTCCAGAACTACTCCACCGTGCTGAGCTTTCTGATCATGGCGATTGTCCTGGTCGTCCGTCCGCAGGGCCTGTTGGGAAGGCGCTAAATGGCACTGGAACAGACCATCGAGACCGATTCACTGACCTTGCCGCAAGCGCAGCAGGCCGGCGCGGTCTCACGCTGGGTCCATCGCAATGCGGCCATTCTGATCCTAGCCGTCTTGCTTCTGATTCTGCCTGCGGTTGCCGGCCCGTTCATTCTCGATCAGATCGTCGGCTGGACGATGATCCTTGGAATGATCGCTTTGTCGCTGATGTTCCTCTGCGGCTATGGCGGCATGGTGAGTCTGGCGCAGATGACCGTGGCGGGCGTATCCGGCTACATGATTGCGGTCTTCGGACCAAGCTCGCTGCCATCGATCAGCCTCTTCTGGCCGTGGTGGGTGGCGGCGCCGGTGGCGATCCTTATCGCGGTTGCTTTCGGCACGGTTGTCGGCGCTCTGTCAGCGCGGACCGAAGGCATCTACACGATTATGATCACGCTTGCGCTTGCCACGGCGTTCTTTTACCTGACTCTGCAGAATTGGCCGATTTTTAACGGCTTCAACGGTTTCACAACAATTCCGGCGCCGCACTTTCTGGGTGTGAATTGGCGTGCGCCAATCCCGTTCTATTACATGGTCCTGTTTTTTGCCGCGCTCAGCTATGCGGCGGTGCTCTACATTTCCCGCGCGCCCTTCGGCCTTGCTTTGCAGGGCGTGCGCGATAACCCGCGTCGCATGGAAGCGATCGGCTACAACGTCACCGCGCATCGCGTTGCCGCCTACGCTTTTGCAGCGTTGATCGCGGCCGTCGGCGGCATTCTGTTGGTCTGGCAGAACAATCAGATCTCGCCTTACTCGGTCGGCGTGAATGCGGTGATCAACATCCTGGTCATTGCCGTGGTCGGGGGCATCACGCACCCGATCGGTGCATTCATCGGTGCGTTCATCTATGTGATTCTGCATACTTTCGCACTCGATGCGTTGGTTGCCGTCGGGCTGGACGGCCGCCGGTTTCAGCTTCTCATCGGGCTCGGTTTCGTCATCATCGTGCTGTTTTCGCCCGACGGCATCGTCGGCATCTGGCGACGCTTAAGGGCGCGGGCACGCACGTCCGGCGGAGGGAATCCACTTTGAGCTCGATTGCCGAGAGAATTGCGGCCAGCGGAACCAGCAACGCCATTGAGCTGCGCGGCGTCACGCGTTATTTCGGCGCGCTCGCGGCGCTGACCGATATTACCATGAGCGTGCGCCCGGGCGAGCGGCGCGCCGTGCTCGGCTCTAACGGCGCCGGCAAGACCACACTGCTTAATTGCATTACTGGAGACTTTTTTCCGACCTTCGGCACAGTGCGGTTCTTCGGTGAAGATGTCACCACGCTGCCTCCGCATGAGCGTATTCGTCGCGGCTTACGCCGCACCTACCAGATTTCGTTGTTGTTCTCACGCTTAAGCGTGCGCGACAATGTCTATCTGGCTTGCCGCGGTGTCTCGCGTGGGCGTTTCTCGTTCATTCGCACCAGGGCGCGCGATGCCATCATGCAGTCGGTCGAAGAGCTGATTGCGCTTGTCCATCTTGAATCGGTGGCCGATCGGCTGGTGGAGGAATTGGCGCACGGTCAGCAACGCCAGCTGGAAATCGCGCTCGCGCTCGCTGGTGCGCCTCGATTTATTCTGTTCGATGAGCCGGCGGCAGGGCTCTCTCCCGCCGAACGGCGCGATCTGGTCGCCATTCTCACCGCACTTCCCTCACATATCGGCTACATCATTATCGAGCACGATATGGACGTCGCACTGCGCGTCGTCGAGAGCGTAACGATGATGCATAACGGCCGCATCTTCAAAGAGGGCGCGCCGCACGAAATCCAGGCCGATCCGGAAGTGCAGGAACTTTTCCTAGGGAGCGGCCATGCCTGACCGTCGCCCCGCCAATCTCTTGGAAATTAGAGGGCTCAACGTCTTCTATGGCCGCAGCCATGCCTTGCAAGGCGTCGATCTGACCCTCGAGCACGGCGTGCTTTCCCTCGTCGGTCGGAATGGCATGGGCAAGACCACGCTTTGCAAGGCCATTGTCGGCCTCATACCGGTCGCAAGCGGATCCATCCGCTTCATGGGTGAGGAACTGGTGGGCCGCACGCCGGCAGAGATCGCGCGCATGGGGCTTGGCTACGTGCCGCAAGGCCGTCGGCTGTGGCCTTCGGTCACGGTCGATGAGCACTTGCGGCTGGCGGCCGGTAATCGCGGACCCTGGACGGTTGCGCGCATCTATGAAGCCTTCCCGCGGCTTGCAGAGCGGCGCAACAATCGCGGCAATCAACTCTCAGGCGGTGAGCAACAGATGCTCGCGATTTCCCGCGCGCTCCTGCTCAACCCGCACCTTCTCATCATGGACGAGCCGACCGAGGGCTTGGCGCCGGTGATTGTCGAGCAGGTGGAACGGATTCTGTTGGATCTCGGACAAGAGAGCGAGATCGGCGTCTTCGTGGTCGAGCAAAACATTCGTGTTGCGACCGCGGTGGCGGAAAAAGTCGCGGTGATGATTAACGGCCGCATCCATCGCGTGATGGAAGCAGCGCGGTTGCAGGCGGATCGCGAACTGCAGCAACGTTTGCTGGGCGTCGGTCAACTCGGTTCGGATGAGCAGGCGGAAGAGGCGGCTTCCGGATCCAGTGCCACGGAGGCAAGCGCAACACGGTCGGAACGAACGCGCGGCCCGACCCGCGTCTACATCTCCAATCCGGTGATGCCGACGCGCTGGTCGCAGCCCGTGCCGGCGGCACAGATCGAAGCGGCCGCCCGTACCCGCACCAATATGCCCGAGCCGAAGGCGGCCGAGATTGCGCCTGCGGTTGAAATTCGCCCCATTCATCGTGGGGGGACAGCGCCGGTGATCGTTGCCGGCACGCTCGACACGAAGGGGGAAGAACTGCGGTTCATTCGCGATCAGATCGCTGCTGCCGGCGTACGCGTTTTGTTGGTGGATCTCTCAACGTCCGGCCAACCCTCATCCGCCGACGTGCCGCCGCACCATATCGCGGCCTATGCGCGCGGTGGCCCCAATGCGGTGTTCAGCGGCGAGCGCGGCGCCGCCATTTCCGCCATGGCGGAAGCCTTCGAGGCTTGGATCCGGCGGCACGAGCCGGTGGGTGGACTCATTTCCGCCGGCGGCTCGGGCGGCAGCGCCTTGGTCGCGCCGGCCATGCGCGCGCTGCCGGTTGGCGTGCCGAAGGTGCTCATTTCCTCGGTCGCCTCCGGCAATGTGGCGCCCTATGTCGGGCCCTCGGACATTATGATGCTCTACTCCGTCACCGACGTCGCCGGACTGAATTCGGTCTCAAGGCAAGTGCTTGCCAATGGCGCTGCTGCCATGGTCGGCATGGTGAAAGCACGGGCCGCCGCTACCGACCGCGAAAGACGACCGCCGATGCGTGGCGGCAGCAAGCCGGCCATCGGTCTCACCATGTTTGGCGTCACCACGCCGTGCGTGGATGCCATTGTCGATGCGCTGGAAGAGGATTTCGAGTGTCTTGTCTTCCACGCCACCGGCGTCGGCGGTCAATCGATGGAAAAGCTCGTCGACACCGGCGTACTGATGGCGGTCATCGACATGACCACCACCGAGGTCTGCGACTATTTATGCGGCGGCATCCTGCCCTGCACGGAGGATCGCTTCGGCGCCATCGCGCGGATGCGCGTGCCCTATATCGGCTCGTGCGGCGCGCTCGACATGGTGAATTTCGGTCCGATGGACAGTGTGCCGGAGCGCTACCGCGGGCGGAGACTGCATGTACACAATCCGAGCGTGACCTTAATGCGCACGACGCCCGAGGAAAATGCGCGGATCGGGCGTTGGATCGGCGAACGGCTGAACCGCATGGACGGGCCGGTGCGCTTCTTCCTGCCGGAAGGCGGCCTCTCGGCGCTCGATGCTCCGGGCCGGCCGTTTTGGGATCCTGAGGCTGATGCCGAACTCTTTCGTGCTCTCGAAAACACTGTGCGGCAAACCGGTTCGCGCCGGCTCATTCGCCTGCCCCAGCACATCAACGATCCGCGTTTCGCTGCAGCGGTTGTCGCCGAATTTCGCCGGCTGTTCGGTACCCGCTTGATGCGCCGGCAAGCAAGAGGTTAGACGGCAATGCCGCGCATTCCCCGTTCTGAAATTCTTGCGCGTCTGCATGCGATGAAGGCCAAGGGTGAGCCGATAATCGCTGCCGGCGCCGGCACCGGCCTTGCGGCGCTTAAGGTCAATCCGCACGCGCTTATTCACGTGCATGGCGGACCGATCGCAGAGCTTGCGGATGCCGAGTCTGTGTTTGCGCATTCACGCTACTGCAACGGTTTTTACGGCGCATCCTCGATGGAGCGCTTGCCCGTGGAACGCGCGCTCAGCGCAGAGGTGCCAAAGTTCAAAAGCATCAAAAAAGGCCAAAGGAACGAGAAAAAAGCCCGCGCCCTAGCGCGGAGATGAGGAGGGTAAGATGTCGGCTGCTACTGTGGGTAGTCTCATCATCTGGTTAATCGTCGCGGTCATCGTGATCGCGATCGTGGTGTATTTCGTCAACTGGCTGTATCGGCGCTCGTCGAAAGAAGTGTCGTTCGTACGCACCGGCTTGTTTGGCGAAAAAGTCGTTATCAACAGCGGCGCCTTCGTTTTTCCGTTCATCCACGAAGTGACGCCGGTCAATATGAACGTGCTGCGCATGCAGGTGGTGCGCAACCGCGCGGATGCACTCATCACCAAAGACCGCATGCGGGTTGATATCGAATCGGAATTCTACGTGCGCGTTCCGCCGACACGCGAAGCGGTGGCCGTTGCCGCCGCCACGCTTGGTCGGCGCACGATGAACGTGGCCGAGCTCGAAGCGCTGCTTTCCGGTAAGCTCGTATCGGCACTGCGCGCGGTCGCCGCCGAAATGACCTTGGAGGAAATGCACGAACGGCGCGGCGAATACGTCGAGCGTGTCAAAGAGGCGGCACGCGATGCCTTAAAGCAGAACGGGCTTGAGCTGGAATCCGTAGCAATCACGGATCTCGATCAAACCGAGCTTGAGTTCTTCAATCCGTCAAATCGGTTTGATGCGGAAGGCTTGACCAAGCTCATCGAAGATATCGAGGCGCGGCGC
This sequence comes from Terriglobia bacterium, assembly GCA_023511585.1. GTDB lineage: Bacteria > Pseudomonadota > Alphaproteobacteria > Acetobacterales > Acetobacteraceae > JAIMBF01. Next base: position 536 of record JAIMBF010000075.1, on the reverse strand, counting down.
AAGCTGCGGAACGATATCGAGCAGGAATCGATGATCCTCATTCGCACGCGCAATCTCGAGGCCGAGAAGCAGGCGTTGGAGATTGATCGCGAAGCGGAAATCGCGCGCTTGAACCAAGAGCGCGATATCGAGATCCGCCGAGCGGTGCAACGCGCGGAACTGGCGCGCGAGCGCGCGCTGCGCGAGACTGAGGCAGAACAGGCGCAGATTGCCGCCCGCGAAGAGGTGGAGAAGGCACGCATTTCGCACGAGCGCGCGCTGGCCGAGGCGCGCATCGTCTCCGAGCGCGACATCCGCGAGCGCGAGATCGAGCGCGCTCGTCTCATCGACGAGGCGGAAATCGCTGCGCGTGAACGGGTGGAGCGCGCCCGCATCGCGCAGGAGCTTGCCGTCGTTACTGCCCGCATCGCCCAGGAAGAAGAAAGCAGGCGGCTGGAGATTGAGCGCACGCGCAATCTCGAGCAGGCCGAGATCGCCGCGCAGGAGGCTACGGAACGCGCCCGCATTGCGCAGGAACGGATCATCTCCGACGAGCG
>JAIMBF010000008.1 GCA_023511585.1 Terriglobia bacterium | reverse complement strand
TTGCTTTATCCCGGAGCAGTCCTGAATGGCACGCGTCACTGTTGAAGATTGCGTCGAACGGGTTCCCAACCGTTTCGAACTTGTTTTGTTAGCGGCCCAGCGGGCTCGCAATATCAGCCGCGGTGAAGAGCTTACGGTAGAGCGGGATAATGACAAGAACCCCGTCGTCGCCTTGCGCGAGATTGCGGAAGGCACGATCTCGCTCGAGAAACTGGAACAAGACCTGATCAAGTCCCTCTCCCGCGTGCCCGAACCCGAGCCGGCCGACGAAGAGGTTCTGGATCTCATCCCGACCGACCAAAACATCTTCGGGCTGCAGGACGTCTCCGCAGAAGAAGAGGCGGCGAATCTCGCGGCCGAAACCGAAAGTCTCTCCGCCGAGGAGATCGAAGCGGCAATTGAGGCAGAACTCGGCGGCCGCAGCAGCAAATAAGAATGGCGCCCCATGCAGCCGGACGGCCCTGTATCAGTCGCGGTCAATCGGCCGCTCCCGTCCGAGGCTTTGGAGAATACCCGCCCCGGGCCGGCGGCGCGAGGGGATATCGTCCGTCAATTTGAGCTCACCGAGCGGGTTCTGAGCTATAACCCGCGGGCCGATATCGGCCGCATCAATGCCGCCTACGTGCTGGCCATGCAAGCTCATGGGCAGCAATATCGCGAGAACGGCGATCCCTACATCACGCACCCGCTTGCGGTTGCGGATATTTTGGCCAGCTATCGCCTGGACACCGATAGCATTATCACCGGCCTTTTGCACGACGTTCTCGAAGATACGCCCGTCACGCTGGCGGAAATCGTGGAACGCTTCGGCTCCGAAGTTGCGGGATTGGTTGACGGCGTTACCAAGCTCACGCGGTTGGAGCTGCAGTCCGATCGCACGAAACAGGCGGAGAATTTCCGCAAGCTGGTTCTTGCCATCAGCAAAGATATCCGGGTTTTGCTCGTAAAACTCGCGGACCGCCTCCACAATATCCGGACTTTGCATTTCGTACAAAATCGCGACCGGCGCCTGCGTATCGCTCGCGAGACGATGGAGATTTACGCCCCGCTCGCCGAGCGCATCGGTATGTATGCCGTCCGTTCGGAACTCGAGACTTTGGCTTTCGCCCAGCTCGAGCCGGAGGCCTACGAAACCATCCAAGCGCGGCTGAATTTTCTCCGCGGGCAGGGGGCCGACGTCATCGAAGAAGTGGCCATAGAGTTACGGCGCGTATGCGAAGCCGCGGGCATCGAGGTTCTGGAGGTAACCGGCCGCGAGAAATCGCCTTATTCCATCTGGCAAAAAATGCAGCGGCGCAGTATTACCTTCGAACAACTCTCGGATATCATGGCGTTTCGCATCGTGGTGCCGACCAGAGAGGCCTGTTACGCTGCGCTCGGTGCCGTGCACGCGGCGTATCCGGTCATTGCCGGGCGTTTCAAAGATTATATTTCTACCCCGAAATCGAACGGCTATCAAAGCCTGCACACGGGCGTGACGCTGCGGGCGCCGCACAACCAAAAAATCGAAGTGCAGATCCGCACCAAAGAAATGCACGAGGTGGCGGAAAAGGGCGTTGCCGCGCATTGGCATTACAAGGAAGCCGGGGAATCGGTGCCGGCCGGCAACGAAGCGCAACGGTTGCGCTGGGTTCAAGACCTTCTGGATATCTTGGAAAATTCTTCCGCGCCTGACGAATTTTTGGAAAACACCAAGCTTGAACTCTATCAAGACCAGGTATTTTGTTTCACGCCGAAAGGCCAGCTTATCCCGCTGCCGCGTAGCGCAACGCCGGTCGATTTTGCTTACGCGGTGCATAGCCAGATCGGCGATACGTGTGTCGGCGCGAAAGTCAACGGGCGGCTTGTTCCGTTGCGTTATCAACTCCAGAACGGCGACCAGGTCGAGATCATTACCGCGCGCGGCGGAACCCCCTCTCCGCAGTGGGAACGTTTCGTCGTTACCGGCAAAGCCAAAGCGCGTATTCGCCGCTTCATTCACCAGCAGCAACGCCAACAAACACGTGACGAAGGGCACGCCATGCTCGCAAAGGCCTTCCGGCGGGAAGGCCTGGACGGCAGTGAACGCGTCTTGGAAACAACGCTGAAGACGTTCAAATGCGCAACCCTTGATGATCTTTACATTGCTGTCGGAAACGGCAGCATCGGCCCTAAAGACGTCGTTCATGCGGCCTATCCGGAACTGAGACCGACCGAGCGTGCGCCGCGCCCGCTCGTCGGCCTGCCCGCGCGCGGCGACAAAAAACGCGGCAAAGACGAACCGAAACTTCCCATCACCGGATTGATTGCGGGCATGAGCGTTCATTACGCCGGTTGCTGCCATCCTCTGCCCGGTGATCGGATTGTCGGGATCGTCACCACCGGCAAAGGCGTCACCATTCACATCGCCGATTGCCCGACTTTGGAAAGCTTCGCGGCAACACCCGAGCGTTTTATCGATGTCGATTGGGATGCGGAAGCCTTAGCGCGTGATCATCCCGCGCACACGGCACGGCTTTGCGTGATTGCTGCGAACGAGCCGCAGGCAGTCGCAAATCTCGCCAATGCGGTCGCCAAGCACAAAGGCACCGTTTCGCAACTCAAGATAGCCCATCGCCAGCAAGATTTCTGCGAAGTTCTGGTGGATGTGGAGGTGCGCGATCTCGGGCATCTTTCCTCCGTTATTGCAGGGCTGCGCGGCGCTCCGAATATCGAGCAGGTTGAGCGCGTGCGCGGTTAACCGTTCGATGATTCTCGGGATCGGTTCCGATATCTGTGATATTCGCCGCATCGAAGCGGTCATTGCGCGATACGGGGAGCGTTTTCTTGCGCGCGTGTTTACCCCGATCGAGCGAAGCCGCGCGGAACGGCGGACGGAACGCATCCGCGCCGCCACCTACGCCAAGCGTTTTGCCGCCAAGGAAGCAACCGCAAAAGCCCTCGGCACCGGCTTTCGCAACGGCGTGTTCTTTTCCGATATCGGGGTTGTCAACCTACCTTCCGGGCAACCGACGATCATGCTCACCGGAGGCGCGGCCCTGCGTTTGGCTCAATTAACCCCGCCGAATGCCGATGCGCAGATTGCCTTGACGATGACGGACGAATATCCTTACGCGTTTGCGCAAGTGATTATCTCAGCCATCACAAAAGGCAACGCTTCGTAACTACGGCTTCGTATCTGTTCATAGGAGGGGTGCATGCAAAAGCGCCAGCTTGGCCATTCCGGCATAGAAGTTCCGCCGCTTGTTTTCGGCGGGAATGTTTTCGGCTGGACGGCCGATGAAGCCACTTCTTTCCGACTTTTGGATCGGCTTTTCGATACGGGCTTCACGGCAATCGATACCGCCGACGTTTATTCCGTATGGGTTCCCGGCCATGCCGGCGGCGAATCGGAAACGATCATCGGCAAATGGCTCAAGCAGCACGGCGGCCGCGATAAAGTCATCATCGCCACGAAGGTGGGCGCAAAAATGGGCTCGGGCGAAAGAGGGCTCTCCAAAGCCTGGATCATGCAAGAAGTCGAGCATTCATTGCGCCGCCTGCAAACCGATTACATCGATCTCTATCAAGCGCATTACGATGATGAAGCAACGCCGCTGCAAGAAACGCTGGAAGCCTTTGCCGCGCTGATCCGGCAAGGCAAGGTGCGCGCCATCGGGGCTTCCAACTACTCAGCCAAACGCCTCGAAGAAGCGCTGCAAATAAGCAAAACATCGGGCCTGCCGCGCTATGAATCGCTGCAGCCGCATTACAATCTTCTGGAGCGCGCGGCCTATGAACAGGAACTTGAGCCGCTCTGCCTCAAAGAAGGGCTTGGCGTTATCCCGTATTACGGGCTCGCCGCCGGGTTTCTGACCGGCAAATACCGCAGCGAAGCAGATCTCGCCAAAAGCGTGCGCGGGCCGAATCTCCGAAAATACCTGAATGCGCGCGGTCTGCGGGTTCTCGCCGCGCTGGATTCGGTTGCCAAACGCATGGGGGCAACGCCTGCGCAAATTGCGCTGGCATGGCTCATGGCGCGGCCCAGCATCACGGCGCCGATTGCCAGCGCAACCAGCCTCGCCCAGCTTGACGAAATTTTGAAGGCTGCGGACTTGCGCTTGGACCAAGAAGCCGTGAAAGAATTAAACGATGCGAGCGCAAGCTGAAGTCGCGAACCGAGAACCGATAAGGTGAGAAACACCGGATCCCCTTCATGGCACGGCTGAGCACCGGCGAGGCGGTGGTCGAAAGCCTGCTGCAGGCAGGCATAGAGACTGTTTTCGCCGTGCCGGGCGTGCACAACGACCCGTTTTTCGACGCCATGGCACGGGCGGCGCCGCGGATTCGGGTCATTCACGCCCGCCATGAGCAAACCGCCGGCTACATGGCTCTCGGCGCGGCCCTCGCCACCGGACGCCCGGCCGCTTTCTCGGTGGTTCCGGGCCCCGGCCTGCTGAATGCCTCGGCGGCCTTGCTCACCGCGTACGGCCTCGGCGCGCCGGTTTTGGCGATTGTCGGGCAAATCCCGCAAATCGCGATCGACCAAGGGGTCGGCCATCTGCACGAGCTGCGCGACCAGCTCGGCTTGCTTCGGCATTTCACCAAATACGCGGCGCGCATCACCCATCCGGCCGAAGCTCCGCATTTGGTGGCGCAAGCGCTTGCCGAGGCGACGTCTCCACCCATGCGGCCGGTGGCGTTGGAATGCGCCATCGATGTCTGGCCGCGGGTTGCCGAAATCACCGCCTTTCCCGAGGCGCGGCCGCGTCCCCTCCTTCCGGATCCCGAAGCCGTCGCCGCCGCCGTGCGCGCTTTGGCTTCCGCCCAGCGGCCTTTGATCATCGCCGGCGGCGGTGCGCTGCATGCTGGCCCGGAGCTTCGGGCTTTGGCAGACGCCCTGGGCGCTCCGGTGATGACCTATCGGCGCGGCCGAGGCCTCTTGCCGAGCGAACATCCCTTGGCCATTCCTGTCCCGGTGGCCCATCGGCTTTGGGCCGCAACGGATGTTGTGTTGAGTGTGGGGGCGCGTTCGCTTTTCCCTCTGGCCTGGTGGGGCACCGACCGCAACCTCACCGTCATCCGCATCGAAGCGGATGCCATGCAGATGGAAAAACCACGCCCGCCGGATCTGCCGATCGTGGCCGATGCCGCGGCCGCCCTTGCCGCTATCGCCGGCGCGCTTTCTTCAACCAAGCGGCCGCCGCGGGCGGACCTCGCAGAAGCGCGTGCCTGGTTTGCGGGCGAAGTTGCCAAGCTCGAACCCCAAATGAGCCTGCTTCGCGCCATCCGCAGCGCCTTGCCGGATGATGGCATTTTGGTGGAAGACGTCACCCAGCTCGGCTTTGTCGGGCGGCTTGCCTTTCCGGTTTCCCGCCCGCGGCTCTACCTCTCGGCAGGCTATCAGGACAATCTTGGCTGGGCCTATGGAGCGGCGCTTGGGGTTGCGGCAGCGCTTCCCGGCCGCAGCGTGGTGGCCTTGGCAGGCGACGGCGGGTTCCTGTATCAAGCCGCCGAACTCGCAACCGCGGTGCATCATCGCCTGCCCGTTGTCGCTCTCGTCATCGATGACGGCGCTTTCGGAAACGTTCGTCGTATTCAGCAAGAAATGTTCGGCAATCGGCTGATCGCATGTGATCTTACCAACCCTGATTTCGTGCGCTTCGCGGAAAGCTTCGGGGTCGCGGCGTTTCGGGCAAGCAATGCCGAAGAATTGGAACAGGCGCTCCGCGCGGCTCTTGCGCTTTCCGCCCCGGCTTTGGTGCACGTTCCCGTCGGCCCGATGCCGAACCCTTGGCGGTTTATCCATCTTCCCCGCGTCCGCGGATTTGACGAAAGCTGGCGCAGGCAATTGCCCTAAATGGCCTCTCGCGGGTGAAGATGTCTCATGCCGAATGTCCGCAAAACCCACGCCCGCGCATTTTTAGCCGCAGCCGGCCTGCTCTTTTTTGCGCTCCCGGGCTGCAAATTGATCGACCAAACCACCTTCGGCGCCAAACCCGAACCCCCCGCCCCGGATTTACTAGCCGAGGCTTTGAAGCCGGACTCGCGCATCCCGCTTGTGGATATCCGCTTTAACGGCAGCGAAACCGCCTACAGCTCGCAACTTCAACGGGCCTTGGAAATGGCCGAAGCGCGCCGGCCTGAGGCGCAGTACGACGTGGTGGCCGTGGCCCCGGCAAAAGGCAACGCCGATGAGCAAATCAAGGCGGCAAACCAAGCGAGCTCGGCCGCCCGCGCCGTTATCGACCAGATGATCGGCTTCGGCATCAACCCCTCGGCCATCCGGCTTCTCGCCCGCACCGAGCAGGGCATCAGCGTTCAGGAAGTGCGCATTTACGTGCGTTGAGCGCACGGGCCGGCTTGAGCCCGCTCAACGCAGCAAAATGTAGTGGATGGTGAGATCGAAGGTAATTGTGGGATCGGGCGAGCCGAAAGGCAGGGGCGGTAAGCGGGCATCGTGGAACAGGCCGGTGGTGGCATCGTCCAACGCGCGATAGCCCGAGCTTTGCCGCAGCACCACCGAAACGATGGTGCCGTCGGCATTCATCACCACGCGCACGGTGCTAAGCCCCTCCTCACCGCGCATAGCTGCATCCGGCGGGTAGTATTTGTGCGCTTCCAGCCATGCCGCGAACAAGTTTCGCCAATCCGCGCCGAGGTCTTGCGCGGTCGCAAAGTCGGCCCGCGGCGTCAAGACCATGGCCCCCTTGCGATGGGGTCCTTCCAACAGGGCGGTCGACGTGCCGTTAAAGGTGGGCCCGAACGAAAATTTCATGGGGGCAGGAAATTTCAGCGCCGGCCGCGACCGCGTGAGGGGCCGAACCATCGGGCGCGCGGCGGCCATCTCGCTCTTTTGCGCCTTCTCCGGCGCCGGCTTGCTGGGAGAAACCACCTCCGGCGCCGGGCTGGCAAGGCGCGTCGGCTCCGCCTGACGCTGCGGCTCGAGCGGTTTGGCCATCTGCTTCTGCGCCGCCGGGGCAGGCGGGCGGATGGCGGTCACCTCAGGGGACGGGGTGGCCAATACCGGCGGGGCCGGGTTTTTCGCCGCGCTCGCGCTCGGCGTGGCAGGGGCCAGCGCTTTGGAGGGCTGTGCCGCGGCTTCAGCCGAGGAAGGCCGAGGCGGTTGTTGCGTCGTCGGCGGCGGCTGCGCCTCGACGCTCGGCGCCGGAGCGGACGGAGCGGCCTGCTCTGGCGAGGGCGAAGGCGCCACGTGGGCAGGCGCAGGCGGCACGACGCGCTCGGTCGGAGGCGCGGGCGGGGCGGCCACTTCCGGGGGAGAAGGTGCCGGCGGAAGCTCTTTCGGTACCGGCGTGGGTGTTGCCTGCGAACGCGGCAGCTCTTGAAACGGCGTGGGGTTGGGGACCGCCGGCCCGGTCTTGCTGCCGGACTGGAAGACCACCGCCACGCCCGGGGGCGGCAACGGCTCCGGCGGCATGTGTTGGCGCACCGTCACCACCAGCAAGACAAGCAATATGAGGTGCAGCAACGCCGAGCGGCCCAGCATCGGCCGCAGGCTCGCCGCTCCCCGACGCTGCGAGAGGATGTGCAAAGGGCGCGCATAAACCGGCGCAAGGCGCGTTTTCGGCTTCTCGGGCAGGAGCGGCGCGATCTCGGACCCGTGCGGCGTTTTCATATGCGCAAAACCAGGCTAAGGCAGCATGGGGCTTTGAAGGCGTCTCCGCTCATGCGCGCGACTGCCCTTTTCAGCAGCGCGTGAAAGCCACCAACCATGCCGTCTCCTTAAACCACTCACCTGCAGGCCAAAAGCGCAAGCCTGCTTCAACGAAAAGCAAAAAGCCACGTTCGCTCCGGACTGACAAGGTTTGGGCCGAGGATATGCTGCAGCGCACAGCTTCCATTTGATGCCGGCAGAGATCGTGCTTATGTTAAAACTCTGTAAGGTTCAGGTCATGGATCACCGCAGGAAACACCAAGCGGAGATGGTCCGGTGAAACCTGAACCCTTCTCCTGCTCTTGAAGAGGGGGAAACAACCATGACTCTTGCAGCCATCCTCAAGCATAAAGGCTACGGCGCCGTCTCCGTAAAGCCCGCCGACAGCATTGCTCATGTGGCCACCGTCCTGGCCGAACACAATATCGGCGCGGTTCTTGTCAAAGATGAAGCCGAACGGCTGCTTGGCATTGTCAGTGAGCGCGATATCGTGCGGGCGTTGCCACGGTATGGTGCAAACACGCTTTCGATGAAAGCCGAAAATCTCATGAGCCAAAAAGTGCTCACCGTAAATCCGGAAATGACCGTAGAGGCCGCGATGGCCATGATGACGGAAGGCCGGTTTCGGCATCTGCCGGTGGTAAAGGACGGGCGAGTGATCGGCATTGCCAGTATCGGCGATGTGGTGAAAGCCCGTCTGATGCAGCAAGAACAGGAGATGAATAGTCTCAAGGCTTATGTCGCCGGCGCCGTTTAGGGCCGGCGACTGTTGCTGCGCGAGCCGCCTTGGTTTTCACCTTGCCCCCGTTGCCTTTTTCGGGGAAAAACGGAGAAGGGGCCTGAAAGCTTGCCCGGCTTTCCGCGATTCTCCGATACGAGACGCGCGAACGGGGGTGTATGGGCTCTTGCATGGCATAGGTTCTTGCATGGCATAAGTGAGGAGAGCGAACGCCGTGGCATCGGGTTCCGTCTCGAAGGAGGGTGATGCGCCGAAGCGTGAAAACGCTGAGGCCGCGGCGCATCAGGAAAAGCCGAAAAACCCGCAACCGCGGCCCAAGGAGATCGGCGGTCCGAAGGGGCCGGAACCCACGCGCTACAATGATTGGGAACGAAAAGGCCGCTGCATAGACTTTTGACCATACGCTCCGCTGCCGCTCTGAGGAAAGGTCTGAGCGGGGGTTACATAAAAGTTTCGCGCTCGGCGGCTTTGCCGCCTATCCCAGCACCCGCTCTTCCGGGAAAAAGAGGGTCACACGTGTGCCGATCCGTGCAGCGGTCTCGATCAAAAGCCGCCCGCCATGCGCCTCCATCAGTGCGCGCGCCAGCGTGAGCCCAAGCCCCATGCCGCGGGTCCCTACGCCTCGGGCGTCGCCGTCTGGATCCCCGGCGAACAACCTGCCCCCTTCGTCCTCCACAATAATCGCGACTCCGCCCTCGGCAGGCTCGGAAAAAATATAAATCCAATCGCCATCGGCGGAGGAGCGGACGGCATTGACCAACAGCCGCATGATCACGTGCTGCAAAGCCCGCCGGTCGGCGCGCAGGCACAGCACCCTTACGGCGTCTCCGATCCACCAATTCCGGGAGCTCGGCCCAAGCGTGGCAGCCACTGCGGCAACCGCGCCCGAAATCAGCTCTTCAAGGGAAACGGCTTCATCGTTCAGCGCCCGCGGCGCATCCAGCGACACGCCATAATCATCCAGATCATCCGCCAGTGCCAGCAATTCCGTGGCAAGAGCGGCCGCTGCGGCCGCGTAGTGCGCGACATCGTCAGGGCGGTTTTCTTTCAACCCCGTGCTGATCCGCTCGGCGGCGGATTGCAAACTCAGCATGGCCTGCCGCAGCTCCTCGGCCGCAAGGCGCAGCAGGCGCAAGGCCGAAGCTTCTTGAGTGCACGCGGCGTTCCGCTCTTTTCCAAGCCCTGCGCGCGCGGCTTTGGCCCCGCGCAGGCACAGAAAAAGCGCGAGCGCGACTCCGGCGAGAATAACGATCGCGGCGCTTTCGCCGATAAGGATCACTGCGGCCGATGGCATGGCCGCAAGTTACTTCGGCGGCGGCAAAACGAAGGTTAACGGCTGCCGGGGCCAGGCTTCTTGTGCGCCCCGCCAATGACCCCTCGGGTTTTGATTTAGCCGTTGGCTCCGGAGCGCGCTTGAACCCGTTCGAGCCGGCGCTTAATCACCCGCACCTCGGGCGAAAGCCGCCGATCGGGGGTGGAGAGCAGGAAGGCATCGATGCCGCCGCGCCGCTCGAGCGTGCGAATGGCACGGGTGGAAAGGCGCAGGCGAACCCGCTGGCCCAAGATATCCGAAAGGAAGGATGCTTCCTGTAAATTGGGCAGGAAGCGGCGGCGTGTCTTGTTGTTGGCGTGGCTGACATTATTGCCGGTCAACACGCTTTTGCCGGTAATCTGGCAACGGCGAGACATGAGATCATCCTTATTTCGACGGCTTACGGGCTTATGCGAACGGCAAGTGCCGCGACAGCGCCTGCTTATTGCGGAACTACCCTGCCCAGTCAAGCCGCCGCGGCCCGACTTGCTATTTCGGCTGCTCTTCTTGCGCCTTCGCCGGCTCTTCCGATGCGCCGGAGCGGCGCAGGTGCCCGGCTTCCACGCTAGCGATTGCGTTTTGCAAGACTTTCACAATCGCCGCCTCATCGAGCACCCGGGAAAGCACCTCCATGGCTCCGCCGAGCAGGGCGGAAGCCACGGAAAGCGCATCGAGCTCCATGCTCAGCATGTGTTCGATCGATTTTTGCACCACCGCGCCGGCGCGGCCCAGATCCTTGGGAATTTCCAAATCTTCGGGAACGTCCGCCGATTGTGTCTGCCTCGGCGCGGGATTAGGGTTTTGCTGCATCATACCTCCTTGGCTGCCGGCATCATCCCAGCCGGTTCTTGCAGTCGGCCGTCATGCCGGCGCGTGCGGGCGTTCGGGATCGAGCACCGTCTCTTCTGCTTGCATCGTCCAAAGATGGGCATACAAACCGCCATATGCCAGTAATTCCGCATGGCGCCCTCGTTCGGCCACGCGCCCTTCCGCCAGAACCAGAATCTCATCGGCATCAACCACCGTGGAAAGCCGATGCGCAATCACCAAAGTGGTCCGATCGCGCGAAACAATTTTCAACGCCGCCTGAATTTCCTGTTCGGTTCTGCTGTCCAACGCGCTGGTCGCCTCGTCCAAAATAAGGATGCGCGGATCCTTAAGCAAAGTCCGCGCAATCGCCACGCGTTGCTTTTCACCCCCGGAAAGCTTGAGCCCGCGTTCCCCTACCCGAGTCGCGTATCCCTCCGGAAGGCTCATAATAAAGTCGTGAATTTGCGCTGCCTTTGCCGCCTGTTCGATCTCGGCCTGGGTTGCGCTCGGCCGGCCGTAAGCGATGTTGTAACCGATCGTATCGTTGAACAAAACCGTATCCTGCGGCACCACGCCAATGGCCGCACGCAAGCTCGCCTGGGTCAAATCGCGGATATCATACCCATCGACCAGGATACGGCCGGCATCCACGTCGTAAAACCGATAGAGCAACCGGGTAATGGTCGATTTTCCGGCACCCGTCGGCCCCACAATGGCCAGTGTTCGCCCCGGCGCCACCGCAAAGCTCACCCCTTTCAGGATCGGCCGGTCGGGGCGATAGCCGAATTCCACCTGCTCAAACCGTACCGAGCTGCCTCTCGGGCCGGAGCGAACCGCCATCGGCAAAGCGATGGCCCCCGGGCGATCGGAAACCTCGACAGGGACCGAAAGCAGGCGAAACATCTGTTCCATGTCCACCAGCCCCTGCTTGATTTCGCGGTAGACGAAACCAAGAAAATTCAGCGGCTGATAAAGCTGCATCAAATACGTGTTCACAAGAACGAATTTGCCCACGCTCATATGGCCCGCATGGACCTGCTCTGCCGCCATCAGCATCAAAATCACCAGACCCGCGGCAATGATAACGGCCTGCCCCAGATTGAGCATGTTGAGGGTAACCATGGAGCGCACGGCCGCACGCTCGTAACGTGCCAAGGCTTCATCGAAACGACGGGCTTCGTGTGTCTCGTTTCCGAAATATTTGACCGTTTCAAAATTCAGCAAACTGTCGATGGCGCGGGTGTGGGCCTCGCTGTCGAACTCATTCATAATGCGCCGGAAACGAACCCGCCAATTGGTAAAAGCCATGGTAAAGCCGATGTACAGGCTCACCGCGCCGAAAGTCACCAAGGCAAAACGCCAATCGAACAACCGCCAAACGATCGCGGTGACCAACAGCATTTCCACCAATGTCGGCAAAATATTAAACACCGCAAGCCGCAAGACCTGCTCGATGCCGCGGGTGCCGCGCTCGATCGCGCGGGCGAGACCGCCGGTTTGACGATCCAGATGAAAGCGCAGGCTTAACGCGTGCAGATGTTGAAATGTCGCTAAAGCCACGCGCCGCGCCGCGCGCTGCTGAACGGCCGCGAACACGGCATCGCGCAGCTCGCCAAATCCCGCCGCGGCCATACGCAGCACGCCGTATCCGACAATCAACGCCACCGGCACTACGGCAAGAGACTGCGCCGCATGCGGCGCAAGCAGATCGACGATTCGCGCATAGGCAATCGGCACCAAGACCGTGGCGAGCTTCGCCAAGATCAACAACACCGCTGCCGAAACCAAGCGGAAATGCGCGCCGTAATCGCCCTTCGGCCACAAATAGGGCAAGAGCGAGCCCAAGGTCCTTAAGCCCGAGCGGCCGAGACCGGCGGTGCTCAAGGCAGCGGTAGCCTTCGTTGTCGCGGGCACCTGTTGCTGATCTGTCTCAATCCTGCGCACAAACCTATCTCGCTCGCCAACCGGCGGAGTTCTCGGTTTCCCAAACGGCCGGGCCGAGCTCCGCGTGTGGCAGAAAAGCCCATCGCTTACATGGACGCCAAGTCATGATTCAACAAATAGGATTCCGCAACCCATCGGGGCATACCCTCCGTGCGGCAACCCTGCCTTGAAATGCCGGCTTAGAAGAGCGCCAATTGCTGCGCCGCCGGCTTCGCTTCCTGCGGGGTAGGCGGCAGACGAAACGCCGAACAATCAAGCCCCGTGAGGCGTTCTCCGTTCAACCCCCACTTCTTGCAAGCCTGATCGAATCGTTGCGCCAGCAGTTCGGCAAGCGCGCCTTGGCCTTTCATGCGATGATGAAACCGCGGCTCGTTCAGCCGTCCGGCTCTGAGGCTGCGGATCAGATTCAAAACATGCTGCGCTCGGGTGGGAAAATGCGCCTGCAGCCAGGTTTGGAAGAGATCCGCCACTTCCCGCGGCAAGCGCACCAAGACGTAACCCGCGAAGCGCGCCCCGGCCTCGGCCGCCGCGGCGATGACTCTCTCAAGCTCCGCATCGTTCAGGCCGGGAATGACTGGGGCGAACATCACTCCCGTGGGAACGCCGGCCTGCGCGAGCTCGCGGATGGCTGCAAGCCTCCGTTGCGGCGAGCTCGCGCGGGGCTCCATGCGCCTGGCCAGCGATGCGTCAAGCGTGGTGACCGAAAGGCACACGCGCACCAGCCGCCGCGCGGCAAGCGCCCGGAGAATATCCAGATCCCGCAACACCCCGGCCGATTTCGTGACGATACTCACAGGGTGATGAAACCGATCAAGCACCTCCAGCACGGAACGGGTCAGTCGCAAAGTGCGCTCCACGGGCTGATAGGGATCCGTGTTGGTCCCCAAAGCCAACGGGCGCACGCGATAGCCGGGTTTGCGTAGCTCCCGCTCCAAGAGCGTTGCAACTTCGGGCTTGAAAAGCAGCTTGCTTTCAAAGTCGAGGCCGGGCGAAAATCCGAGATAGGCGTGAGAGGGCCGCGCATAACAATAAATACAACCGTGCTCGCAGCCGCGATAAGGATTAAGGGAGCGATCGAAGCCAATGTCCGGGCTTTCATTCCACGTGATGGCCGAACGGGAATGATCGCGAATCAGCGTGGTGGGTAAGCGCGGCAGCTCGTGTAATTCTGCCTCAAGAGTATCCCAACCATCATCGAAGGTCTCATGATGGCAGCGCTCAAACCGGTTTGGAGGGTTGAACAACGCGCCGCGCCCTTTCCGCGGCAGGATAGCGCCGTGGGAAACGGCATCCTCGGCCGAGGCGTCACTGCCTGCTCGGGCAAGGCCGCGAGCGTTTTCCGGCTTCCCTCTGTGGGCATCGTGCCAAGGCTGATCCATGGGCATGTTTCCTGTTTGTTCCATAAACCCTGCCCGAAGCGCCCCGCAATGTCAAGAACAAAAAAAGAACTCCAAAAGAATTCCGGGAGTGAAAGCAGGATGCAGGAATGCAGTTAAAGCAGGCGCTCAGCATTGTCATTCCGACGCTGAATGCCGCGCGCTGGCTGCCGGAATGCCTCAAGGCAGTCCGGCGCGAGGATGCGGGCGCGGAAATCGTCGTGGCCGACGGCGGCAGCACGGACCAGACCCTGCGCATTGCCGAAGCAACATCCGCAAAAATCGTGTCGGCGCCGCGGGGAAGGGGCGTGCAGCTTGCGGCCGGAATTTCGGCAAGCAGGCATCCGTGGCTGCTGCTGCTCCACGCCGATACGTGCCTTGCGCCCGGCTGGCGGAGCGCGGCGGAAGCATTTATGGCAGAGCCCGAAAATCACGAACGTGCCGCCTATTTTCGCTTCGCGCTTGCTTCTTCGGCACTCGAGGCGCGGCGGATCGAACGCTGGGTGGCCTGGCGATGCCGCCGGCTGGGCCTTCCCTACGGTGACCAGGGTCTGCTGATTGCACGGGATTTTCTCGACAAGCTCGGGGGGATGCGCCCGCTGGTCTTGATGGAAGACGTCGATCTGGTGCGCCGGATCGGCCGCAAGCGGCTCAAGGAACTCTGTGTTCCCGCGGTCACCGCCGCCGAACGTTATGAACGCGAGGGCTGGCGGCTTCGCTCGCTCCGGAATATGACTTGCCTTGCCCTCTACTTTCTCGGCGTTTCCCCGCGTCTGATTGCGCGTCTCTACGAATGAAGGATACCGTCATCGTGTTTGCCCGTGCGCCTCGGCTCGGGACGGTCAAACGGCGGCTTGCGGCCGGAATCGGCGCGCGCGCCGCGCTTCGGTTCCATCTTGCGATGCTCAGGCGGATCGTTCGCCTTTTGGCAGGTCATCGCCGGTTTCGCGCCGTGCTGGCCACCACGCCGGATCGCGCGCATGCACGTTGGCCGCGGGGTCTTGCCCGCATTCCGCAAGGGCAAGGCGATCTTGGCCAGCGCATGGAACGGGCGGCAAACCGCTATCGGCGCGGCCGTGTTGTGTTGATCGGCTGCGATATCCCTAGCCTCGCTTTATCCGACCTGCACGCCGCCTTTCGTGCCTTGGGCTCGGCCGATGCCGTTTTTGGCCCGGCCGAGGATGGCGGCTACTGGCTGGTCGCCCTGGGCCCGCGGCGGCCGGCGCATCCGTTTGCCGGGGTGCGTTGGTCGAGCCCCCATGCTTTGGCGGATACGTTGAGAAATTTTGTGCACCGCAAGGTCCGCTTCCTCCGCCGGCTGCGCGATGTCGACGACGAAGCGGATTACCGGGCTTGGCAGGCAGGTAAGCCATGCCATTGATGAGGATTTCGCCGCGACATATCATTGTTTTAATTCGGATCGCGCGCGTCACGCAGGCGCGTTGGCTGCGTCGTTTGCTGTTTTGGACCGGCGCCTTGTTGGTGGCCGTGGCAGCGATTTTGCTCGCGAGCTGGGCCAATTCGGCTCAAGACCTATATTTCTGGGTCATACGGCAGGGCGCGGCGCGTGGGCTTGGGTTCTTCCCAGCGTTTGTGCTGACCCCTTTGGGGTTGATGCTCTCCCTTTTGCTCACCCGAAAGGTATTCCCCGGCGCGCAAGGCAGCGGCATCCCGCAAGCCATCGCGGCGCTTCGCATGCAAAATCCCGAAACCATCCGCGCGGTGCTCTCGCTCCGAATTGCTGTTGGCAAAATCCTCCTAACGCTACTTGGGCTCGCTTGCGGCGCTTCGATCGGCCGCGAGGGGCCGACCGTGCAAGTGGGGGCGGCGCTGATGTTCAACATTGGGTTTTTGTTGCGCAACCCGGAGCGGGATTTGCAGCGGGCGCTGATTTTGGCGGGAGGGGCCGCCGGCATCGCCGCCGCGTTCAACACGCCGCTTGCCGGCGTGATGTTCGCGGTGGAAGAACTCGCCGGCTCGTTTGAGGCGCGCACCAGCGGAACCACGCTCACCGCCGTGATCGTGGCGGGGATCGCCACGCTCGCCTTGGTTGGAAATTATACGTATTTCGGCTCGACTTCCGCGGATCTCGCCATCGGCCCCGGCTGGCTTGCCGTGCTGCTTTGTGGCGTGGTGGGCGGTGGTGCCGGCGGCCTTTTCGCCTTCACGCTGCTGAATTTCACCGCCGGCTTGCCGGGCGCGCTCGGGCAGTGGATCGCGCGCCGGCCGATGCTCTTTGCCGCGGGCTGCGGCCTTCTGCTGGCGCTGATTGCCTGGGCTTCCGACGGGCGCACCTCCGGCACCGGGTACGCCGTGGCGCGGGCAGTTATCGAGGGGCGTGCTTCGGTGCCCTGGAGCTATCCGTTTTTGAAGTTCGCCGCCACGGTCGTTTCCTATATCAGCGGCATTCCGGGGGGCATCTTCGCGCCTTCGCTTTCGGTGGGCGTGGGCTTCGGCGCGCTGCTCGCACCCTTGGTGCCGAGCGCTTCGCCGGCCGCCATGGCGTTGCTCGGCATGGTGGGCTATTTCGCGGGCGCGGTGCAAGCGCCGATTACCGCTGCGGTCATTGTGATGGAGATGACGAGCAACCAAGCGATGACGGTGCCCTTGTTGGCAACGGCGATGGTGGCATTCGGGGTTTCGCGATTGATTTGCCGCCGTTCCCTCTACGGTGCCTTGGCGGACCGTTTTCTAGAGGCAACGCGGCCCCGCAGTTAGCCACGCACGACGGCAGAGCGCATGCGCCCGATGCCCACCCGCCTTTCGCCAACGAAACTTGCAAGCGCGCGTTCCCGCGCCGCGCGATGATCGACGATGGGCGCCGGATAGGTGGTGCCGAGCTTTACCCCCGCGGCATCGAGAACCGCAGGCGGAGCTTCCCAAGGCCGATGAATGAAACGGGCAGGAAGCCTTGCCAGCTCCGGCACGAACTTTCGGACGTAATCGCCGTTGGGATCGAATTTCTCGCCCTGTAAAACCGGATTGAAGATGCGGAAATACGGGGCCGCATCGGCACCGCACCCGGCAACCCATTGCCAACCCGCGGCATTGTTTGCGAGATCGGCATCGACAAGCGTATCCCAAAACCATCGCTCGCCGTACTGCCACGGCAGAAGCAGATGCTTCACCAAGAACGACGCGCAAACCATCCGCGCGCGATTATGCATCCAACCGGTCTGCCAGAGCTCGCGCATGCCGGCATCGACAATGGGATACCCTGTGCGTCCGCGCTGCCAGCTGGCCAGCGCTTTTGCATCCTCCGCCCACGGAAACGCCTGAAAACGCGCATCCAGAGGTTCCTCCGGCAACGACGGAAAGGCAAAGAGGAGATGGTAGCTGAACTCGCGCCAACCGAGTTGGCGCAAAAATGCTTTTGCGTTTGGGTGGGTTTTCGCCGCATGCCAGACCTGACGCGGGCTGATCTCCCCCCAATGGAGATGCGGCGAGAGCCGCGAGGTCCCCGCATGGTCCGGCCGATCACGTTCGCTTTCGTAATGATCAAGCGCCTTGGCCAAGAACGCATCAAGCCGAGCCCGGGCGCCCGCTTCGCCGGGCTGCCACGCCGCCTGCAAGCCGCCGGCCCAGTTCGGCGCCGTCGGCAGAAGCCGCCAGTCTTCCAGCCGTTCTCCGGCCGGAAGCTTGAAACCGCGCAAGAATGACAAATCGGGCGCGCCCTCCGGTTCGCTCGGCTCGGGCGCAGCAAGACAGGCTCGCCAGAACGGTGTAAACACGCGAAAAGCTTCGCCGTTTCGTGTGCGAATGGACGTCGGTTCGAACAGAAGCGAAGCGTTGAAGCTCGCCACCTTAACGCCCTCCGCTCGAAGCGCGCTCTTGATCTGCCGGTCGCGCTGCACCGCCCAAGGTTCATAGAGCCGGTTCCAGAAAACCGCTCGCGCGCCGGTTTCGCGCACCAGGCGAGGCAGAACGAGGGCGGCAGGACCACGGAGCAAAAGCAAATCAAGGCCGCTCTTGGCGAAAGAGCTTTTCAAAGCCGCGAGGCTATGGTGCAGCCACCAGCGGGCTGCGCCGCCTGCGGCCCAAGTTCCGGGCGCGTGCTCGTCCAGAATATAGACAGGAACGATCGGCTGTCCCAGAGCCGAAGCGGCCCTCAAAGCGGGATTATCCGAGATTCTAAGATCGTTACGAAACCACACTATTGCAGGCGGTGTCTCCACTCCTGATTACCCTTCCGCTAAGAGCGCGCTGCAGTTTCGAAAAAAATTGCAAAGGATGCCGACGGCTACGCCGCTTTTTGCTTCGCCTGAATAAGTTGCACGAAGTCGCCGACGGAACGGAGCCGATCGATCTCGCGCGAGCGGGTCTTGATTCCGAAGCGCTCCTCGACCGCGATCAGAATCGAAACCATTCGGATTGAATCCCATCCGGGCACATCCTTGGCGGTGGTTTCCGGCGTTACGATCAGTTGATCATCGGCAAAGGTTTCGCGCAGGATCTCCGTCAGCCCAGCCAGAATTTCCTCCTCCGTCATCGTTCATTCCTCCACAATTCCGATATGGGTTTCGCGCGGCACATAATCGTTCAATGGAAGCACGAACCGAGCAACACCGCTCTCGCCCCCAGCAACCGGCGCAAAACCCAGTCTCGGATAGTGCTCCGCAACCATTCCGTTGCGCGATGACGGACGATATTCACCCAGCAATCTCCGCGCGCCGAGGCGATTCGCCTCCGATGCCAGAACGTTCAGGGTTGCCTCTTCCACGCCCCGGCC
Source organism: Terriglobia bacterium (assembly GCA_023511585.1). Classification (GTDB taxonomy): domain Bacteria; phylum Pseudomonadota; class Alphaproteobacteria; order Acetobacterales; family Acetobacteraceae; genus JAIMBF01. The sequence goes on along the minus strand of JAIMBF010000008.1, from coordinate 47,484 downwards.
CAAAACCCGGCAACTCATCAACCATGTATCGAGATAAAGGTCGCCGTTTTCCTGCAACCGCCCGATCAGAACCGCAATAATGCCGTTATCGCCGAGCCGATCCAGCAAGCGGAATTGCAGCCCGACAATATTGGGGTCTTGCATCATCATGCGCACTTCTTCCTCGGTATAGCGGCGCGTGGTCAGGTTGAACTGATTGGTTTTGTTGATCAGCTGCGTGACGCGTTGCAACCCGACGGTATCAAACCGGCGCCAGAGCAGACGCATTTCTAGGCTGCGCAAATAGGAATCGAGATCCGTGGCCTGCTCTTGAAGCAGCGCGCGCTCGCGATTGGCTTGGTATTGTTTTGTGCGCGCGCGATCTTCCGCCGTGATCGCGATTGCTTCGAAATAGCCGGATTGGGCTAAGCATTCGGCATAAAGTGCCGGATCGTCCGGAAGTTCCGGAACCGCAACCATCGGCAATTCCTTGCGCACCAGCTCGCGCTCGAACGGATTGTCATCGGCAAAAACAAGGGCATCGAGCCCGATATTGAGTTCCTTTGCAATCGTGCGGATATTTGCCGCCTTGTCGTTCCAATTCGCGATAAAACAGGAAATATCGGAAAGTTTCAGCCGCATTTCGGGATGCACTTCAAACGGGGCGCGCGCAACGTCGGGATCGTTCTTGGAACAGACGGCAAGAATAACCCCGCGCTCGGAAAGCGCTCGCACATAGTCCTGAAAAGCGAGATACGCTTCTCCGAGTGCGCTTCCTTGGCCGAGCACCAGCCCTTCCACGCCGTCATCGCCGACCACGCCGCCCCAGAGCGTATGATCCAGATCTAGCACGAGGCATTTGCGGGAACGTCCCTGCATGGCGGCAAGCAGGCGGCCGATCAGATCGCCATAAAACGGCCCGGCTGCGGGGCTGATTTCCTGTTTGCCCCGGTGCCACCATACCGGGTCATGCCAGGCATCCAGCCCATGGCGCATCGCCCAGCTATCCACCGAGACGAGGCTCACGCCCTCTTTTGCTGCAATCTCACGAAGCTTCGCATTCAGCTGCAAGAGAAGCGCCGCCGGCGCCCCCGGCATGGCGTGTTCGTTGTCTCCGAGCAAAGGGGGCAAAACAGGCAAGGCAGTTTGTTGCAAAACCTGGGCATGCAAACGTTCGCGCGCGAGATGCCAAAGCGTGCGCAGCCGCTCGAGGGCGTCATTCACGGCGCTCTCGGCCTGCTCGGCATCGCCCGGCGGCGTGAAACCGGACGCGAGATGGCGCGCATCAAAAGCAAACAAAATAATGTCTGGTTCGAAACGATAAAGCGCCGAGGCTTCGTTGAGAAGCTCTTGCCAATATTGGCCGTAATCCGGCTCGTAGCAGGAAAGCCAAATCCCACGGCGCAATGCGCCGACGCGTATGCCGGGAAGAAGGTGCGCGCTTGTCGAAGAGGAAAGCACCGCAAGCCGAACCGGGCGCGTGGCAAGCTCCTTCGGCGGCACATCCGCGTAATGACGCCGGAGCAGACGGTCAAGCCGCTCGGTTTGCAGGAGATCGATCCGGTAATTGGCGAGCGCGGTAAGTTCCGTCCAGCTCACCTCGTCCTGCTGCTCCAGAGCCTTGATACGGGCATTCCACCCGAGATCCGCTGGCAGCCAGCCGAATTCGGGCCTAAGCATCGCGCATCCCTTCTCCGCTTATGCCAAGCTAGCAAGCCGCAAATCGCCGGCTCCGTCAAGCCTGCCGGCACGGAGAGCCGAACGAACAGGCTGCGGCGTTATGATTGGCTCCGCCCTGCTTGCCAAAGCGCAAGTGCTTCCTCGGCAACGGCAAGCCACGTACGGCGGGCTTCCTCGGTATCCCATTGCTCGCGAAAATGGCGCGGCATATAGGCTTTGATGATCCCTTCGCCAAACGGTTCCACGCTTGCGGGCGGATGAATTTCCGCGTAAGGGGAAACCCAGAGAAGCACGTTATTTTGGTTGTAACGGCGCAATGCTTGCGAAAGCGCGACAATGCTTTCGACGGGTTGGCGTTCCGGTTCCTTGAACACGAAAAGTTTCTCGCTTTCTTCCAGCTCTTCAATGAGCTTTTCCCGCAAGAAAGCAAGCCGGGATAACTCCCTTTCCAACAATTGCTCGGCCAGCATGTCATCTTTCTTGACAAAGGTATGCCGCAAAGAGCCGTAGGCAGTGTCAAGAACAATGTATTCGCCGTCCGGATTGACTTCCACCTTGGTATAGCCGGGCTCGCCAATCTTCGTAAACCGATCCTCAAGCATTGCGATCAGGCTCCGCAGCGGCGTGGTGCCGAAGCGCAGCAATCCGAGAGGTTCGGCATGAAACGCTCGTTGAACAACCCCTAACTCGCAATCCTGGCCGAGGCTTTGCAAGTGCAGGAACAATTCTATATGCGCGCCGTTCTCATTTTTTGCAGCCGGAGGCGGCTCTTCCGAAACCGCATAAGCCGCATCGGCAGCCGAGGTTTCGTTCTGCTGCTCGGTTTGATAAAGCCGCGCCTTGAAAAAACAAAAAGCAAGCAAGCGCGCGTCCGGATTATCGGTATAATCGCAAGGGCGCGCGGCATCAGGATGTTCAAAGCATATCGTGATCCGATCTTCCCCTTCCGCGAGCTCAAAATCGAACCCGATCACCGAATGCCCGAAAACATGCAGCGCGCCGACGTTTCGCCCGTTTACCGAAGCAGCCAAGCGTTGCGAAGGCACGGCACCGGCAACCACGTAAGGGTGTAGCTCCAGCTCTATGGTAAACTTGGCATTGCCCGGCGGGCGTTTAAACAAGAGCATGCTGCGATGCCCGACGGTCCAAGTCCATGATTCCTCGGGGAAACTCCAGCCCTCAAGCTGAAACATCGCGCTGTTGCCGACGGCGCCGAACTCCACGGCTTCCACGAGTTGAAGTTTCGGGGCAGGTTCTGCCGCCTGCTGCTTGCCCCCCGATTGTTCCAGGCTCTCGACGTCTAGGGACATGCCTCACTCCCAAGCGGTTCGGCACCGCTGTCCCGCTGTTCGCAACTTACCGCGGCGCAGCCAAGGCTTTACCGGGAAATATTGCCCGATTTATACCACCCGACGCAAGAGACGGACAACTTTTCCGGCTCGCTTGCGCGACGCGCTCAGAACGGAGCACGGTTTGCGCCGGCCGTTCGGCGCCCGCGAGCCCGCGCGCCGCTTTGCGGATTTAACGCCGAGCGCGCCCGGTTCGCCACAAAAGATAGGCTTGTTCGAGAATCGCAACCCAGGCGTTGCGGCAATCCGGCATTTGCCATTCCTTCGGAAAATAGCGATGGATGTAAGCCTTGATCACGCCGTCGTGAACGCTTTCCACCATCGTGCTGGGATGGCGCTCGTCATGCGGGCCAACCCAAAGGAGTGCATTGCGCGGGTTATACCGCCGCAGCGCTTGCGAAAGCCGCAGCATATCCTCGGCAGGTCGCGGCTCGTGATGCTTGAAGACGAAAAGCTTTTCCCCTTCTTCAAGATCATGCAGCAGCTTGCGCTTCAGAAAGCTGATGCGCTTCTGTTCGCGGGCAAGCAATTGCTCAGGAGACAACGCCGTTTTGTTAATCCAGGTATGCCGGCTTGAGCCGTAAGCCGTATCATACACGATATATTCATTGAGATGGTCGGGTTCGGCCTCGGTATATTCGGGCAAGCCGAGTTTTTCAAAACCGGCCTCCAGCATGGCAAGCAAGCTCGGCAAAGGCGTAGTGCCGAAACGCAGCAAGCCGAGCGGCTCCGCATCAAATGCCCGCTGAATCATGCCGAGCTCGCAGTCACAACCAAGGCTTTCCAAATTCAAGAACATCTCCGTAAGGGAAGGGTTCTGCGCGCCGGCCGCCTTGGATCGAGCGCTCTCAAAACCGTCAACGCGAATGGGCAATGCGCTTTCCGCTTTCGTTTCCATCCGGTAGAGCCGAAGGCTGCGAAAGTAAAAGCTCAGGGCGCGCCGGTCTTCGCTCCGGCCGTGCTCGCAGGGGCGTGCCGCGTCCGGATGCTGAAAGCAGAGTTTGATCACGGGCTCATCCGCGCCCACGTCAAACTCAAACCCGATAACCGAGCGGGCCGCCACGCGAAGCGCCGCAATCGGCCGGCCATTGACCAACACGGCAAGCCGTTGCGAGGGAAGCGAGTCGGGCACAACAAAGGGCTGGAGATCTATCTCAACCACCAGGTGCCGGTCTTCCGGGCGCCGAGAGAGCAGAACCATGCTTTCGGAACCGATTGCCCAGGTGGCGAATTGCTCGGTATGGCTCCAGCCATCCAGCAAATAGGCCTCGCTATTGCCGCCAAGGCCGAAATCGACCCTATGAATAAGCTCTAAGTTTCCCTTCGGCGCAAACGGGGCGGCCTGAACACCCTGCTGCTGACGTTCAAGAACGGCGGACATCGTGAGCTCTCCCGAAACCAAGCGCAGCTATCGCCCCGCCGCGTTGTTCGCCTTTTTGTCTCTCATCCGCCCAAGACAAAAACCGCAGAGCGAAAGCCTCTGCCTATTTACAATCAGCACGCGTATGCATGCAACAGATGTTTTGCGAATTCGGGCGCAAGGAGTGCCGAAACCTAGCCGCGGCGCGGCAAGCCCTCGGAGATTTCCGGGCGAATGCCCGCGATGGTTGTCAACAGGGTATGAAGCCCGAAGCCAAGGAAAAGCAGCCCGGCGCCACGTCGGAACCACGCGGCATAGCTTCGGTAGAAACGGCGCACAGGGGCAGCGCCCGCGGCGCAGATCAAAATCGCATCGGCAGCGAGAATGCCGGCCGCTACCGCAACCAGAAGCGCAGGCAAGCGCGCCGCCGTGAGGTTCGGCCCGGCGCTTGCCAACAAAGCGGTGTAGGTTGCCAGCGCCACCGGATAACCTTTCGGATTGGTCATTCCGAAAGCAAGCCCGTGCAGCCCCGGCCGAGGCAAAGTTTCCGGCTCCGCAAGCCGGCCCGGCGCGAAGAGCGCGCGCCCGCCGAGCCATGAGAGATATGCCCCGGAAATCAGGCCCAGTGCGGTAAACACGCCGGCGCCGAGCGCGTGCGCCCCGATCAGAGCCACCAGGGCCAGCGCATTCCAAAGCAAATCCCCGGTCAGGTTGCCGAGCACAAAAAGGCTGCCCGCCCGGCGCCCCTGCTCCGCGGCAATGGCCAACAAAGCAAGAAATGCCGGGCCAGGCACCAAAATATAGATGGCGCCGCCCAAGAGAGCCTTCAGCCAGACCATCTCCGGCGCTCCCCCATGCCCGGCAGCCGCCGCCGCGGGCGTGGTCCCTCGGGCAAGGTCATTCCGCCGCCATAGAGCGATCCGGAATCGCCGGCGTGGCAGAAGGCAAGCGTTGCCGGTCACGTCCGGCAGCAATCGCGCGCAGCCGATTCATCACGCTGCCGGTTCCGGCCGGAATCAACCGGCCGACGATGACGTTTTCCTTAAGCCCGGTCAGCTCGTCCACCTTGCCGGCGACGGCGGCTTCCGTCAGCACGCGCGTGGTCTCCTGGAACGAAGCCGCGCTGATGAAGCTGTGCGTCTGCAAGCTCGCCTTGGTAATGCCCTGAAGCACCGGGGTTGCGGTGGCCGGCCGCTCGCCCGCTTGCAGGCGCTTGGCGTTCTCCGCTTCGAAATCCAACCGGTCGACCTGCTCGCCCACCAAGAAGGTGGTATCGCCGGGGTCGACAATTTCCACCTTCTGCAGCATCTGCCGAACGATCACCTCGATGTGCTTGTCATTAATCTTCACGCCCTGCAGGCGATAGACATCCTGGATCTCGTTCACCAGATACTCCGAAAGGGCCTCCACCCCGAGCACGCGCAGAATATCGTGCGGAACGCGCGGGCCGTCCACCAACGGGTCGCCCTTGCGCACGAAATCTCCTTCCTGAACCGAAATATGCTTTCCTTTCGGGATCAGGTATTCCATCTCCTCGCCGGTTTCATCGTTTTTCACGATAATGCGGCGCTTGGCCTTGTAGTCCTTGCCGAACTCCACCCGCCCGTCGATTTCCGCGATAATCGCGTGGTCCTTCGGGCGCCGCGCTTCAAAGAGCTCGGCAACGCGCGGCAAGCCGCCGGTAATGTCGCGGGTTTTGCCGCCCTCGCGCGGAAGCCGGGCCAGCACGTCGCCGGCATGCACCTCGGCCCCGTTCTCCACGGAAAGAATGGAATCCGGGGGAAGGAAGTAGCGTGCATCGTTGCCCGTCGGCAGCCGCACCACTTCGCCTTTGGCATCCCGAAGCTGCAGTCTGGGCCGCAAGTCCGCCCCGCGCCCGGCCTGTTTGTAGTCCACCACGACTTTGGAGCTCAAACCCGTCACCTCATCGACCCGCTCCACCAGAGTGATGCCCTCGATCAAATCAAGGTATTCCACCCGGCCGGCGCTTTCGGTGATGATCGGCAAAGTGTAGGGATCCCATTCGGCAAGCCTCTGGCCGCGCGTAACATGCGCGCCTTCATCCACCAACAGCCGCGCGCCGTAGGGAACGCGATAGCGCGCCCGTTCGCGTCCTTTCTCGTCGGAAATAACGATCTCACAGTTGCGCGACATCACAATCGGCACGTTCTGGCTGTTCAGCACCACGTTTCGGTTGCGAACGGACACCGTGCCTTCGTGGCTTGCCTCCACGGCCGATTGTTCCGCGCCGCGCTGCGCCGCCCCGCCGATGTGGAAGGTGCGCATGGTGAGCTGGGTGCCCGGCTCGCCGATGGATTGCGCGGCAATCACGCCGATCGCCTCGCCCACGTTCACCGGCGTGCCGCGCGCGAGATCGCGCCCATAGCAACGAGCGCAGACGCCGACGCGCGAATCGCAAGTCAGCACGGAACGGATTTTCACCGCTTCCACGCCGGCCTTTTCGATGCGATCGGCGGCTTCTTCCTCGATCATCCGATTGCGTTCGACAAGAATCTCCCCGGTGCTCGGGTCGAGCACGTCTTCCGCGGCCGTGCGGCCGAGGATGCGTTCCGAAAGGCTTGCCACAACCTCGCCGCCGTCCATCACGGCGCGAACGGTGAGCCCGCGTTCCGTGCCGCAATCCTCCTCAACCACGATGCAGTCTTGCGCAACATCCACCAGGCGCCGGGTCAGATAGCCGGAGTTCGCCGTCTTCAGCGCCGTATCCGCCAACCCCTTGCGGGCGCCGTGCGTGGAGTTGAAAAACTCCAAGACGGTCAGGCCCTCTTTGAAGTTGGAAATAATCGGCTGTTCGATAATCTCGCCCGAAGGCTTGGCCATAAGGCCGCGCATTCCGGCAAGCTGGCGCATTTGCGCAGGCGAGCCGCGGGCGCCGGAATGGCTCATCATCCAAACGGAATTGATCGGCCGACCCGGCTCTTGCTTTCCAATCTCGCGCATCATCGCGGCCGCAACCGCATCGGTGCAGCGCGACCACGCGTCCACCACCTTGTTGTAGCGCTCGCCGGCGGTGATCAGGCCGTCTTGATACTGCTGTTCAAACTCCTTCACCTCGGCTTGCGTGCGCCGAATAAGCTCTTCTTTTTCCGCCGGAATAATCAAATCATCCTTGCCGAAGGAGATTCCGGCCTTGCAGGCCTGCGCGAAACCAAGGCCCATCAGCCGGTCGGCAAAAATCACGCATTCTTTTTGCCCGCAGCTGCGATAGACGACGTCGATAACGTCCGAGATGTTTTTCTTGGTCAACAATTTGTTGACAAGAGCAAACGGAACATCCGGATGCCGCGGCAGAATCTGGCCGATCAACACGCGGCCCGGGGTGGTCACCACTAGCTCCGGTCGCGTCTTGCCGTCGGACCCCATGGTCTCCAACCGGATCCGAATTTTATCGTGCAAGCCGATCGCCTTCGCCGCAAGCGCGAGTTCCATCTCCCCGACATTGGCAAAAGCCGGCGCGCGTTCGTCCGGTGTGGCCAAGAACTCGGGCGTTTCCAACGAAAGATAATAGAGGCCGAGCACAATGTCCTGACTCGGAACAATAATGGGTTTTCCGTTGGCCGGGCTGAGAATATTGTTCGTGGACATCATCAGCACCCGCGCCTCAAGCTGCGCTTCCAGGCTGAGCGGGATGTGCACGGCCATCTGGTCGCCGTCGAAGTCCGCGTTGAAGGCGGTGCAAACCAACGGATGCAATTGAATCGCCTTACCTTCGATCAGCACGGGTTCGAAAGCTTGAATCCCAAGCCGATGCAGCGTCGGCGCGCGGTTCAACAGCACCGGATGTTCGCGAATCACCTCTTCCAGAATGTCCCAAACTTCCGGGCGTTCCTTCTCCACCATGCGTTTCGCCGCCTTGATCGTTGCCGCATGGCCGTATTTTTCCAGCTTGCTGTAGATAAAGGGCTTAAATAGCTCCAGCGCCATTTTCTTCGGCAGGCCGCACTGATGCAGTTTCAGCTCCGGCCCGACAACGATCACCGATCGGCCGGAATAATCCACCCGCTTGCCGAGCAGATTCTGTCGAAAGCGGCCCTGCTTGCCCTTCAGCATGTCCGAAAGCGATTTCAGCGGACGCTTGTTAGCGCCGGCAATCGGGCGACCGCGACGACCGTTGTCGAACAGCGCGTCGACCGCTTCCTGCAGCATGCGCTTTTCGTTGCGAACGATAATATCCGGCGCGCGGAGTTCGATCAGCCGCTTCAAACGGTTGTTACGATTGATAACACGCCGATAGAGATCGTTGAGATCCGAAGTGGCGAAGCGGCCGCCGTCGAGCGGCACCAGCGGGCGAAGTTCCGGCGGTATCACCGGAATCACATCCATGATCATCCATTCCGGACGCGCCCCGGATTCGGCGAAAGCCTCCACCAGCTTCAAGCGCTTCACCAGCTTCTTGCGCTTTGCTTCGCTGGTGGTTTCCTTCAATTCGCTGCGGAGCTTGACTTTTTCCTCGTCGAGGTCGATCGCCTGCAGCATTTGCTTGATTGCTTCCGCGCCGATCGCGGCCCGGAACGCATCTTCGCCGAATTCGTCCTGCTTGGCGATCAGTTGCTCTTCGGTGAGCAACTGGCGCATTTTCAGATCGGTAAGCCCCGGCTCCAGCACCACATAATTTTCGAAGTAGAGGATTTTCTCCAACTCTTTCAGCGTCATATCGACCATCAGGCCGATACGGCTCGGCAACGACTTCAAAAACCAGATATGCGCAACCGGCGAGGCAAGCTCGATATGCCCCATGCGTTCGCGGCGCACTTTCGCCAGCGTCACCTCAACCCCGCATTTTTCGCAAATAATACCGCGGAACTTCATCCGCTTGTATTTGCCGCAGAGGCATTCGTAGTCCTTGATAGGACCGAAGATCCTCGCGCAGAACAAGCCGTCCCGCTCCGGTTTGAACGTGCGGTAGTTGATGGTCTCGGGTTTCTTGATCTCGCCATACGACCACGACCGGATCTGCTCCGGAGACGCAATCGAAATGCGGATCCGGTCAAAAGTCATGGCCTGGCCGGTTTGGCCGAGTATTTTCAAAAGCTCGTTCATGAGTGGCTTACCTCTGTTCGGCGCCCCGTTGTTCCTTTCGGTTGCCGTCGGAAGCGGATTTCCGCAAACCTCCGCGCGGCATCCTTAAACCGGTCGGCTATCGAGCTCGACATTAAGACCGAGAGAGCGAAGTTCTTTCACCAAAACATTGAAGCTTTCCGGAATGCCCGCCTCGAAGGTGTCTTGGTCGCGCACGATCGCCTCATAGACTTTGGTGCGGCCCGAAACGTCGTCGGACTTCACGGTCAGCATCTCCTGCAACGTATATGCAGCACCATAAGCTTCCAAAGCCCATACCTCCATTTCTCCGAAGCGCTGGCCGCCGAATTGGGCTTTGCCGCCCAGCGGCTGCTGCGTCACCAAGCTATACGGACCGATGGAGCGCGCGTGGATCTTGTCGTCCACCAAATGATGCAGCTTCATCATATAAATGTAGCCGACGGTCACCTTGCGCTCAAACGGCTCACCGGTGCGTCCGTCGATCAACGTCGTCTGGCCGCTTACATCAAGCTTCGCTTCCCGCAGCATCGCTTCGATATCGCCGATCCGTGCGCCGTCGAAAACCGGCGAAGCAATCGGCACGCCGCGGCTGAGAATGCGTGCGAACTCGTCAAGCTCGGCGTCGGAAAGCTTGGCAATCTGCTGCTCGTAAATCTCATCGCCGTAGATTGTCCGCAGCTTTTCCGCCAAATCCTTGCGCTTGCTCTGATCGCGACGATACGCCTCCACCAGTGCCCCCACTTGCCGGCCCAAAGCGGCGCACGCCCAACCGAGATGCGTTTCAAAAATCTGCCCGACATTCATTCGGCTCGGCACGCCAAGCGGGTTGAGCACAATATCGACGGGCGTCCCGTCCTCCAAAAACGGCATATCCTCAATCGGCACCACGCGGGAAACCACGCCTTTGTTGCCGTGCCGTCCGGCCATCTTATCGCCCGGTTGCAGCTTGCGCTTCACCGCAATAAAGACCTTTACCATCTTCATCACGCCGGGCGGCAACTCATCGCCGCCTTGCAGCTTGGCAACCTTTGATTGGAAGCGGTCTTCCAACCGTTGCACAGCGGCATCGAATTCGCGCTTCAGGGTTTCGATCTCCGCCATCACCGCATCGTCCTGAAGCGGGATATTGCGCCATGCCCCGCGCGGGTGTTCGGCAAGAATCGCTTCGGTAATCACCGTGCCGGCCTTAATGCCCTTAAAGCCGCCCGCCGCTTTGCGGCCGAGCAGCTTTTCCTGCAGCCGGTTGTAGAAAGACCGCTCCTGGATCGCTTTTTCGTCGTCGCGGTCCTTGGCAAGACGTTCGATTTCGGCGCGCTCGATGGCCATGGCGCGCTCGTCTTTTTCTACGCCGCGGCGGCTGAAGACGCGCACATCCACCACCGTGCCGGAAACCCCGGGCGGAAGCCGAAGCGAAGTATCGCGCACGTCGGAAGCTTTTTCGCCGAAGATCGCGCGCAGCAATTTCTCTTCCGGCGTCATCGGGCTTTCGCCTTTCGGCGTGACCTTGCCCACCAAAATATCGCCGGGGTTGACTTCGGCGCCGATGTAAACAATCCCGGCCTCATCGAGGTTTCGCAGCGCCTCTTCGCCGACATTGGGGATATCGCGCGTAATTTCCTCCTGGCCGAGTTTGGTATCGCGCGCCATCACTTCAAATTCCTCGATGTGGATCGAGGTAAAAACGTCATCGCGCGCGATGCGCTCGGAAATCAAAATGGAGTCCTCGAAATTATAACCGTTCCACGGCATGAAGGCGCACAGAACGTTTCTGCCGAGCGCCAGTTCGCCGAGTTCCGTCGAAGGACCGTCGGCAATAATATCGCCTTCCTTCACCCGATCGCCGACCCGTACCAGCGGCCGCTGGTTGATGCAGGTCGACTGGTTGGAACGCTGAAACTTCCGCAAGCGGTAAATATCAACGCCCTTGGTGGTGCCGTCTTCGTTGGTGGCCCGCACCACAATGCGCTCGCCGTCGATCTGATCCACAACGCCGGCCCGGCGCGCAATAATGGTGGCACCCGAATCCCGCGCCACCGCCTCTTCCATGCCGGTGCCGACCAGCGGCGCTTCGGCTTGAATCAGCGGCACCGCTTGGCGCTGCATGTTGGAACCCATCAACGCGCGGTTGGCGTCATCGTTTTCCAGAAACGGAATCAGCGCCGCCGCCACCGAAACCAGCTGCTTCGGCGAGACGTCGATCGCATCGACCTGATCGGCAGGCACCAGGCGGAATTCGCCGCCTTTGCGCACCGAGACCAAGTCTTCGACAAGATATCCTTCTTCGTCGGTTTTCGCATTTGCCTGCGCAACCGTAAGCTTTTCCTCTTCCATTGCGGAGAGGTATTTCCAACCCGGCAGCACTTTACGGTTTTTTACGGGCCGATACGGCGTTTCAATGAAACCGTATTTATTCACCCGCGCGTAGGTCGCCAGCGAATTGATCAAGCCGATATTCGGCCCTTCCGGCGTCTCGATCGGGCAAATACGGCCGTAATGCGTCGGATGCACGTCGCGCACTTCAAACCCCGCGCGTTCCCGCGTGAGCCCGCCGGGACCGAGCGCGGAAAGGCGGCGCTTATGCGTTACTTCCGAAAGCGGGTTGGTTTGGTCCATAAACTGGCTGAGCTGCGAGGAGCCGAAAAACTCTCGCACGGCCGCCGCCGCCGGCTTCGCGTTGATCAAATCGTGCGGCATGACGGAATCGATATCGACACTGCTCATGCGTTCGCGGATGGCGCGTTCCATGCGCAGAAGGCCGATGCGATACTGGTTCTCCATCAGCTCGCCAACGGAACGAACGCGGCGGTTGCCGAGATTATCGATATCGTCGATATTGCCGCGCCCGTCTTTCAAATCGCACAGCGTCTTGACCGTCCGCAGGATATCTTCCTTGCGCAGCACGCGGACCGAATCATCGGTCTCCATGCCGAGCCGCATATTCATCTTCACCCGCCCCACGGCGGAAAGATCGTAGCGTTCCGGGTCGAAGAACAAGCCGCGGAACAGCGCTTCCGCCGTTTCCAGGGTGGGCGGTTCGCCCGGCCGCATCACGCGGTAAATATCGATCAGCGCGTCTTCGCGGTTGGAGTTCTTGTCCACCACCAGCGTGTTGCGCAGCCAGGGGCCTGTCTGCTGGTCGATCGCAAGCGTGGGCAGCCGCTCGATGCCGGCCTCTTCCAGCAGGGTAAGCTTCGCCTCGGTAATTTCCTCGCCGGCTTCGGCGTAAATCTCCCCGGTTTGGTAATTCACCAAATCTTCCGCCACATAGCGGCCGATCAGATCCGCGCGCCCGGTCAGCACTTCCCGCGTCGTCTCGGCAATTTTGCGGGCGGCACGCGCGGTCAGCTTGGTATCGGCTTCCGCCACCACCGCGCCGGTTTCCGCATCCACCAACGGCTCCAGCAGCTTCACGCCTTTGAAAGATTGCGGATCAAACGGCCGCGCCCAGCCTTTCGGCGTACGGGTATAGACGATCTGATCGTAAAAATAATTCAGGATTTCCTCGGCATCCATGCCGGTGATCTCGGCCGGATCAACGCTTTTGCCTTCGGCGGCACGCGCGGCGCGCAACTCCTCCGTCGCCTTGCTGTCCAAGGCATAAAGCAGCGTCGTCACCGGCAGTTTGCGCTTGCGATCGATGCGCACATAAATCAAATCCTTGGCGTCGAACTCGAAATCGAGCCACGAACCGCGATAGGGAATAATGCGCGCGGCAAAAAGAAACTTGCCGGAAGCGTGCGTCTTGCCCTTGTCGTGATCGAAGAACACGCCGGGGGAGCGGTGCATTTGGCTCACGATCACCCGCTCGGTGCCGTTGACGATGAAGGTACCGTTATCCGTCATCAACGGCATATCGCCCATATAAACGGGCTGTTCTTTAATGTCGCGGATCGAACGCGCCCCGGTATCTTCGTCCACGTCCCAAACGATCAGGCGCAAAATCACCTTCAGCGGCGCGGCATAGGTCATGCCGCGTTGCATGCACTCTTCGACGTCGTATTTCGGCTCTTCAAATTCGTAGGCGACGAATTCCAAACGGCCCCGCCCGGCGAAATCATCAATCGGAAAGACCGATTTGAAGACCTCCTGCAGGCCGGAATGCGTGCGCCGATCGGGCGCAACGTGCATTTGCAAAAATGCTTCGTAGCTCGCCCGCTGCACATCGATCAGGTTCGGCATCGGGGCCACATCGGGGATGCGGCCGAAATTTTTGCGAATACGCTTGCGTCCGGTAAAAGATCCGTTCATCGCGTTCATGCTCTTCCCTCGAGCAAACGGGCCGAAGGCCCTTCTTCAGCAACGGTGCGGCCAAGCTTTTGCCCCGCGGCCGCATGGGGCAGCCTCTTCCGGTGCGGCTTACTCGGACCGAAGAGAGCCGCATGTGCAGGCACACATGAAACGCTCACGCGGGCGGCAGCCGCGAACGGCTCCGCCCGAGCGCACGATTCCGAAAAACTGGCCCTGACGGGCGTGGAAAACCTGGGGTGAAGGCTCACTTAATCTCGACAGTGGCTCCCTGATCCTCAAGCATCTTCCGGATCTTTTCAGCCTCCTCCTTATTGACGCCTTCTTTCACCACCTTCGGCGCCCCTTCCACGAGATCCTTGGCCTCTTTCAGGCCAAGCCCGGTAATGGTACGGATTTCCTTGATGACGTTGATTTTCTTTTCTCCTGCTTTGGCGAGGACGACGGTAAATTCGGTCTTTTCCTCAGCCGGAGCCGCCGCGGGCGCGCCGGCAGCCGGGGCCGCCGCCACCGCAACGGGCGCCGCCGCCGATACGCCCCATTTTTCCTCTAAAAGTTTCGAAAGCTCCGCCGCCTCCAACACCGTAAGGCTGGAGAGCTCCTCCACCAACTTTGCCAAATCCGCCATGATCAAGACCCCTCAATATGGATGTTTCAGAGATTACTTGCAAGTATTCCCGAGCTGCATAGCCCGTCCGCGTTTCCGTGGGTGCGTTCAGGCCGCCTTCTCGGCGCGGGCATAGGCCCCGAAAACCCGCGCGAGCTGGCCCGCCGGGGCCTGCAAAGCACGCGCAAGCCGCGTCGCAGGCGTGGCGATCAGCCCCGCCAGCTGCGCCCGCAATGTCTCGAGCGAAGGCAACTCCGCTAACGCCTGCACGCCGGCAGCATCCAACAGCTGCGTGCCGAGCGCACCGCCCACCACAACCAGCTTCTCGTTGGTCTTGGCGAACTGAACGGCCGCTTTCGCCACCGCCACCGGATCCCGTGACCATGCCAGCGCCGTCGGCCCCTCAAGCCATGGTCTCAGGCCCTCAAACGGGGTGCCCGCCAAAGCCAGCGAGGCCAGCCGATTCTTCGCCACTTTGAAGCTTGCCCCTGCCGCCCGCATGGATCGCCTAAGCTCGGTGGCTTCCGCGACCGTCAAGCCTTGGTTGCGCGTCACCACGATCATCGACGCCGCAGCGAACATCTGGGCAAGCGAAGCGACGAATTCACGCTTCTCTGTCCGGTTCACGTCCCATCTCCTTCTCGGCCCAGGCGCACGAGGCGCCGAGCCCGGTTGCTCTCACGACCACCCGTTCGGATGGTCCGGTTCGCCTGCCCTGAAGAGTCCTTCCGGAACTCCCCCCTCATGCCCGGAAGGCGCGGGAGAAATTCTCCGGAACCGCCAAACTCCTCGGAACATCTCCGCGGAGCCTGCTCACCCCATCTACCGCCCGCGGGCTTGCGCCCCTTCCGCCCCTGATGGGGCACGTGCGGTCTCGGACAGGTTCGGGCGAAGGCATAGGCTTCACCCTGCCCGCCGGCCGAAACCCGGCCGGCGTATCTCTCGGCGCGGTCGCGGCGCGGTCAGCCCGCGAGGCTGCTCACGTCCACGCGAATCCCGGGCCCCATCGTCGCACTCAACGAGACCTTCTTGACATAGGCTCCTTTGGCGCCTGCCGGCTTCGCCTTCTGGATCGCATCCACGAACGCCCGCGCATTCTCCAAAAGTTTTTCCTCGGGAAAGCTCACTTTCCCAATGCCCGCGTGGACAATGCCGGCCTTTTCGGCGCGGAATTCCACCTGGCCCGCTTTCGCCGCCGCCACCGCCCCTTTCACGTCCATCGTCACCGTGCCCAGGCGCGGGTTCGGCATCAGCCCGCGCGGCCCCAGAATTTTGCCGAGTCGGCCCACCAACCCCATCATGTCGGGCGTGGCAATGCAGCGATCGAAATTGATCTCGCCGGCCTGGATTTTCTCCGCCAAATCCTCCGCCCCTACGATATCCGCCCCTGCCGCCAAAGCCTCCTCGGCTTTGGGGCCGCGCGCAAACACCGCCACGCGCACGGTTTTGCCGGTGCCGTGCGGCAGCCCGACCATCCCGCGCACCATCTGGTCGGCATGGCGCGGATCGATGCCGAGATTCATGGCGATTTCCACCGTCTCGTCGAATTTGGCCTTGGCGGTCGCTTTCACCAGCCGAATCGCCTCGGGAAGCGGATACGCCTTGGTGAAATCGTAGGCCTGCCGCAGCGCCTTCAGCCGCTTGCCGAGCTTCATGGCCTCAACCCTCCACCACCGAAAGACCCATCGAACGCGCCGAACCGATCAGCATCCGCACGGCGCCTTCCAGATCGTTGGCATTCATGTCTTTCATTTTTTGCGCGGCGATCTCGCGCAATTGGCTCATTGTGACGCTGCCGATCGGGCCGCTTCTGCCGGGAGTGGGGGAGCCTTTCTCAAGCTTTGCCGCTTTCATCAAAAAATACGAGTTCGGCGGCGTCTTGGTCACGAAGGAAAAGGTGCGGTCGGCATAGGCCGTAATCACCACCGGGATCGGCATGCCCGGTTCCAGGTTCTGCGTCGCCGCGTTGAATTCCTTGCAGAACTGCATAATGTTCAGGCCGCGCTGGCCGAGCGCCGGCCCTACGGGAGGCGAAGGGTTCGCCTTCCCGGCGGGAATTTGCAATTTGATGTACCCGACAATTTTCTTCGCCATGACAATCCCCGGCTTAAGGGCTCGACCGTAAGCCGAACCCTGCTTGTGAAACCTCAGGGACCGCGGTCCCTGCGACCAGCCTCTGCCTGCGGCAAGGCCGGTCTCCCGCGTTCCAAGTGAAGCGGCGCTGCTACACGAATCGCTCGCCTTTGTCCAGCGCCGATCGGCCTCTTCCTTTGCACGGAAATCTACCCAGTTATCACCAATCGCACGCCTAACAACAACTCAGGAGGAAAACGGTATGCCTGCGCAATCTCCGCTCATTCGCGCCATTCTCGGCTTTGTGGCCGCCGCGATCGCCACCTTTACCTTCCATCAAGCCATGTGGGCCGTGCTCTGGGGTATCGGCCTGATGCCGGCGGCACCATTTCCCATGGCGCCCACGCATCCCTTCGGGGTGCCGCGAATCTTCAGCCTCGCCTTTTGGGGCGGTCTCTACGGGGCCGTTTTCGGCCTTCTTCTGCCGCGCATTCGCTGGCCGCTTTGGCAGGCCGGCATCGTGCTCGGCATTATCGCGGCGCTGGTCGGGCTTTTTATCGTCAATCCGCTCAAGCACCTGCCCGTGGCCTACGGATTCGCTTGGCGCCCCTGGGTGATTTCCCTGCTGATTAACGGCTGTTGGGGATTGGGCGTCGGCATCATTCTTCCGCTCTTGATGCCGCGCGCGCCGCGCACGGCCTAAGCGATCGGGCTAAATTACCAGCTCGATCAGAAACGGGCCGCGGCGCCGGAACGATTGGGCGAGCAGATCGCCGAACGCCTCCAGGGTTTCGGCACGGGCGGCTTCCACCCCCATGCCGCCGGCCAGGCGCACCCAATCAAGCTCGGGGTTGCCGAGATCCATCAAATCCAGTGCCGTGCGTCCGGGGTTGGTGCCCACTTGCGAGAGCTCATAGAGAAGAATCGCGTATTTCCGGTTCGAAAAGATCACCGTGGTCACGTCCAGCCGCTCGCGCGCCTGGGTCCAAAGCCCTTGCAGCGTGTACATGGCCGAGCCGTCGGCTTCGAGCGCTATCACCCGCCTGCCGGGCGCGCCGATCGCCGCGCCGGTGGCTAGCGGCACGCCGGCCCCGATGGCCCCGCCCACGATTTGCAGCCAGTCATGCGGCGGGGCAGCGTGCGTGCCCGCGAAGAAGCCGCGCCCGAAACTGATGCTCTCGTCCACGATTACCGCCGCCTCCGGCATCAGCGCCGCCAGCGTCTGCGCCACCCCCTCCGGGCTGATGCGCCCGCGCGCGGGTTCGGGCCGCGGGCCGGGGTCGGGCGGCGTCACTCGCGGGGCCTCGAGCTCATCGGCCAGATTCGCCAACGCCAGGCCTGCGTCCTGTTCCGGGCGAGCCAGCACCTCCAGCGTGCACTCCTCGGGGTAAAGCCGGCTCGGTTTGCCGGGATAGGCGAAAAACCCAACCGGAGGCCGCGCTCCGACCAAAATCAGATACCGGAGGCCCGCAAGCTGCTTTAACGCGGCATCGACCGGGTAATGCACCCGCTCGAGCGGCACGCGGCCCCGCCCACGCACAATGCGGGCGCAAGAGAAGGGCGCCAGCAACCGCGCCCCGGTGGCGCTCGCAATCCGATAGGCGGAGGCCAAGGCCGCCTCGTCCGCAAGCACGGCGCCGTCCAGCAGCAGCGCCGCCGGCTCACCGCGCCGAAGCACGTGCGCAACTTGGCGGATGCGGTCGGGGCTTGCCGTCGGCGGGCTTGGCACGGGCAAGGCTTCCGCCACCTCTCCGCCTTCGTTCCAGGCGACATCGGCGGGCAGAATCAGCGTTGCGATCTGGCCGGGGGAGGTGCGGGCCGCTTGCACGGCCACGGCGGCATCGCGGCCGAGGCTCGCCGCGCTCGTCACCGTCCGCACGAAGCCCGAGACCGGTCGTGCCCAGCCTTCGGTATCGGCGGTCAACGGCGCGTCGAACGGACGATGGTAGGTGGCCTGATCGCCCACGATATTCACCATCGGCGTTCGCGCCCGACGCGCGTTGTGCAAGTTCGCCAGCGCGTTCGCCAAGCCGGGGCCGCAATGCAGTAAGGTGGCCGCCGGACGGCCGCTCATGCGGGCATAGCCGTCCGCCGCCCCGCTCACCACGCCTTCAAACAGGCAGAGCACGGCGCGCATTCCGCCAACCCGGTCCAATGCCGCGACGAAATGCATCTCCGAGGTTCCAGGATTGGCAAAGCAGACCTCAACGCCGCAGCCGGTCAGCGTCCGCACCAAGCTTTCCGCGCCTTTCATGGGCTTTCGTCTCCTTCCCTTTGCGGGGGAAAGACTGCAAAGAATGCCCCTCTCTTGCAACCGCCTGCTTGCGCTTGGCAGCCCTGCCGCGCACCATGGCGCCGTAGGAAGGAGGACGTGCCCATGCCGCTTGTCGTGCTTTATGCCGAAACACTCTACCCCGATCATCGCGAAGAGCGCCGAATTTTCGGCCCCGATGTCGAGGTACGTTTTCGCGACGCCGCCGATATCGGTGCGCTCGCCGAGGAAGATTGCGCCGCCGCCGACGGCTTGATGGTCATGCGCCATTTTCTCACGCGCGCGCATATCGCCCGTTTTCCCCGCTTGCGGGCCGTGGTGCGCATGGGCGTCGGCTACGATCGTATCGACCGCGCGGCCCTGGCCGAGCGCAATATCCTCTTTTGCAATGTCCCCGATTACGGCACCGCGGAAGTGGCCGATCATGCCATCGCGCTGGCGCTGGCGCTTCGCCGCGGCATCGCGCTTCATCACGATGCTCAGCGCGCGGATCCGCCGGCCGGCTGGGTGCACGTGCTCAACCCCATGATCCGACGCGCCGAATCGCTCACCTTCGGGATCATCGGTCTCGGCCGCATCGGCACCGCCGTGGCACTCCGCGCCAAAGCCTTCGGTTATCGCGTCCTGGCCTATGACCCCCACCAGCCGAACGGGGTGGAGCGCGGGCTTGGGATCGGGCGGGCGCGCACGCTGGAAGAATTGCTTTCCGCCGCCGATACGCTTTCCATCCACGCGCCGCTGACCAAGGAAACCAAAGGCATGCTCGGGCGCAAAGAGCTTGCGCTTCTGCCGCAGCATGCGGTGGTGATCAACACCGCGCGCGGGCCGATTCTCGACCTTGATGCGCTGGAAGAGCTGCTGCGCGAAGGGCACATCGCCGGTGCCGGGCTGGATGTCTTGCCGCAAGAGCCGCCGGTCGAGCCCTTGCCCGGCTTGCTCAAAGCCTACCGCGCGCGTGAGCCCTGGCTGGAAGGGCGATTGATCATCACGCCCCATGCCGCCTTCTATTCGCCCGAAGCCTGGCACGATATTCGGATAAAATCGGCGGAGACCATGCGCGCGGCGCTGCTCGGCCCGCATCCGCAAAACGTGATCACCCCGGATATGTATTAAGGCGCCCGGCGCTTTGCCCCGCCTGACCCGGCCATGGACAGAAACAGGCGGGGAAGGCGCCGTTAGGTCTTTTGCGCAAGCCGGAAGGGAGCGGCGCGGTAGACGCCCAAAATCCGCGCTTCGCGAGAGAAAAACATCAGCTCCTCCAGCGCGCGCGCCAGCGGCGGTTGTTCGGGGTGGCCCTCCACGTCACAGAGGAACTGCGTCGCCGTGAACTCGCCGTCGAGCATGTAGCTCTCGAGCTTGGTCATGTTCACCCCGTTCGTGGCAAAACCCCCGAGCGCCTTATAAAGCGCCGCCGGCACGTTGCGCACGCGAAAGACAAAGGTGGTCATGATGTCGGCGGCATCGGCGGGCGGCGTGCGCGGGGTTGCCGCCATCACGTAAAACCGCGTGGTGTTGTGGCTCGCGTCTTCCACGTTGCGGCGCAAGATTTGCAGCCCATAAATTTCCGCCGCCAGCGTCGAGGCGATCGCCCCCTCGGTCGGCTTGTTCCACTCCGCCACCTGTTGCGCCGCACCCGCCGTATCGGCCGCCACCACCGCTTCCAGCTTGAGCTCCTTCAACACCCTTCGGATCTGGCCCAAAGCCACCGGATGAGAATGCACGCGTTTCAGCGTGGCAAGGCTGGCGCCGGGCGGGGCCAGCAGGTTGTGCTCGATGCGTTGGAAGTGTTCGCCGACCACGAAGAGACCCGAATCGGGCAACAAATGATGAATATCGGGCACGCGGCCGGCCAGACTGTTCTCGCAGGGCAGCATGGCCAGCTCCGCCGCGCCGCTGCGCACCGCTTCGATGGCGGCCTCAAAGGTGTCGCACGGCAATGTCTGCACGCCCGGGAAAGCGGTGCGGCAGGCAAGATCGGAATAGGCGCCGGGGCGGCCTTGAAAGGCGATCGGTCCCTGCATTCTCTCTCCTTTCCGGTTATCGCGGCGCCAGCAGTCTGCGCGCGCGGTCAAGATCGGCCGGTGTATCAACCCCGAAGGGGCCTTGCGGCAGGCGTCGGCAGGCGATGTGCATTCCGGCCTCCAGCGCCCGCAACTGCTCAAGCTTCTCGCGCCGTTCCAGCGGCGACTCCGGCAAGGCGACAAAGCGGCTCAGCGCCGCACGCCGATACGCGTAAATGCCCAGATGGTGCCAACGCTCTCCCTCGCCCCAAGGAATCGGAAGGCGGGAAAAATAGAGCGCACGGGCGATCGTGCTGCCATCGGCAAAAGCGCAGGCGGCTTTGACCACCGAGGGGGTTCTTGCTTCCTCCTCCGAGGCGATCGGCACCACCAAGGTGCCGATATCCACCGCGGGATCCGCCAGCGGCTCCAGCACGGCCTGCAATGTTTCGGGCATAATCGTGGGAAAATCCCCCTGCACGTTTACCACCACGTCGTATTCCCCCGCCGGATCGAGCAGGCCGAGCGCGGCATGCACGCGATCGGAACCGGAGGGAAGGGTGGGATCCGTCAAGACCGCCTCGCCGCCGGCATTGCGGATGGCCTCGGCGATCTCGGCCTCACCGCACGCCACCACCACGGGGCCGATTCCGGCCGCGCGGGCTTTTTCCCAAACATGGACGATCATCGGCTTGCCGTGGATATCAGCAAGCGGCTTGCCCGGCAAACGGGTGGCCGCCATGCGGGCGGGAATAATCACAATGGGTTTCATGCGTGGTGATGAATGATGCAGAAAAATACGCTCATGAAGGCGGGATGGGTTGCTCCGGGCTGCGGCTTTGCCTAACCTGCGCCTAAGCTTATGTTTGCCGCGGCTCGGGTGCAACGCGGGGCGTGGATCGTGCCGCGGCGAAAAGGTTTGTGTTTTTCATGGGTCTCGGTTTCGGTTGGGGAAGTCGCTCGATGGATACAATGGATGTCAATAAAATGATCGCGGCTATTTTGGTTGCCGGGATCGCCTACACGGTCGCGGGGATGATCGGCCGCAGCGTGGTGCATGAGGAGCCGCTGAAGCAACCTGCCATCAAGATCGAAGGCATGCCTGCGGCAGCCCCCGCGCCGGAAGCAGCCAAGCCCGCAGGGCCGCACGTTCCGCCCATTGCCGCGCTGCTGGCTTCGGCCGATCCGGCGGAGGGTCAGAAAATCGTGCAGAAGGATTGTTCCATCTGCCATACCTTCAACAAAGGCGGCGAGCCGAAAGTCGGCCCCAACCTTTACGGGATTGTCGGTGCCAAGCGCGCGCATGAATCCGGTTTCAACTATTCCGAGGGGCTTGCCAAGCTCGGCGGCACCTGGACCTATGAGAATCTGAACGAATGGATCGACGATCCGCACGCCGTGGTGCCCGATACCCGCATGGCCTTTGCTGGAATCAAGAACGACAAGCAACGCGCCGACGTGATCGCCTATCTCCGCACGCTGTCCGATCATCCCGAGCCGTTGCCTTCGCCCACTGCCGCAGAGACGAAAGCGCAGCCGGCGCAGACCGCCGCGGCCGCCCCGGCGCCGGCAGCCGAAACCGCCAAACCGGCCGGGCCGGAGATCCCCGCGATCGAGCCCTATCTGGCCAATGCCGATGTCGCCGTGGGCAAGCAGAAAGTCGAGAGCCTTTGCGGCATCTGCCACTCTTTCAACAAAGGCGGCGCGCCGAAAATCGGCCCCAACCTCTACGATATCGTCAACGCCAAGCGCGCGCATGAGGCCGGGTTTGCCTACTCCGAGGGGCTTGCCAAGCTCGGCGGCACCTGGACTTATGAAAACCTGAACCACTGGATTTACGATCCTCGCGCGGTGGTGCCGGATACAAAAATGATCTTTCCGGGTATCAAGAACACCAAGGAGCGCGCCGACGTGATCGCCTATCTCCGCACCCTTTCCGACCACCCCGCGCCGCTGCCCGCCGCAAGCGGGGCGGCCGCCAAGTAGTGCCGAACCTTGGACGCGGCCGAGCTTGATCGCCTCATCGCCGCGGCGGAAGCGGCCGCCGATGTCGCCGGCGCGGCCATCCGACCCTACTTTCGGCAACCCTTCGAGGTTCAGCTCAAAGCCGACCGCACTCCCGTCACCATGGCGGACCGCAGCGCCGAAGCCGCGATGCGGGCCGTGCTCACCGAGCGCTGCCCGGAAGACGGCATTCTCGGCGAAGAGTTCGGCCTGAAGCAGGCGCAGTCCCGCCGGGTTTGGGTGTTGGACCCCATCGACGGCACCCGCGCGTTCCTCACCGGGCGGCCCATCTTCGGCACTTTGATCGGGCTTTTGGAAGACGGCCAACCCCTGCTCGGGGTGATCGATCAGCCGATCACCCAGGAGCGCTGGGTGGGTGCGCGCGGCCGGCGGACAACTTTCCGCGGCCCTTTCGGCGGCAGGGTCGGCTGCCGTCTTTGCCCCGCGCTTGCAGCGGCGGAGCTTGCCGCAACCTCCCCGGCGATGTTCCAAGGCGCGCTCATGCCGCGCTTTCAGCGCCTGGCGCAGGCGGTGCAGCGTGTCTCCTGGGGCGGAGACTGCTACAATTACGGGCTGCTGACGCTCGGCCATATCGATGTGATTGCGGAAGCCGACCTGAAAATCTGGGACTGGGTGCCGCTGGTGCCGATTGTGGAAGGGGCCGGCGGCTGCCTTACGGATTGGCAGGGCAACGCGCTGAGCCCCAAAAGCAAAGGCGATGTTCTCGCGCTGGGTAATCCGCGGCTTTTGGGCCCGGCGGTAGACTTGCTAAAATGATTTTTATGGACGCGATCCTCGCAGAAAATAGGCGAAATCGTATTTTGGCCCGAACATTTGGGGAGGGAATTCACCTTGTATCGTCGCACATTGCTTGCAGGCCTGCCCCTTGCGTGCGTGATCGGCGCCGGGAAAAGCTCGGCCCTGGCCGACGAAAATCGCCGCACCTACGCCCTCACGCTCTTGGAAAAACCGGGCCTGCCGCCGGATTTTCAAGCATTTCCCTACGTCAACCCCGATGCGCCGAAAGGCGGTGAGGCAACCCTTGCCGCCATCGGCAGCTTCGACAGCTTCAACCCCTTCATCGTCCGCGGCACGCCGGC
The DNA here is from genome assembly GCA_023511585.1 of Terriglobia bacterium. GTDB lineage: Bacteria > Pseudomonadota > Alphaproteobacteria > Acetobacterales > Acetobacteraceae > JAIMBF01. The sequence goes on along the minus strand of JAIMBF010000008.1, from coordinate 23,754 downwards.
CTCGGAATTAAACCGTATTTGGGACACGCTGCTGCAGCGCGACGACGACGAGATCAGCACCTATTATTGCCATCTGGCGCAATGGGTAGAGCTTGCCGGAGACCGCTCCTGGGTGGCCTTCGAGCTGCATCCCGAGGCCAAGTTCCACGACGGTCATCCCGTCACCGCCGAGGATGTGGCATGGACATTCGAGATGCTGCGCAGCCAGGGCAGGCCCTTTTATCGCGCCTATTACGCCGATGTCGCAGGCACCACGGTGGAAAGCGAGCGGCGCATCGTGTTCCATTTCAAAACCACCACCAATCGAGAACTGCCGATGATCATCGGCGAAATGGTGGTTCTGCCGAAACATTTCTGGGATGGGCGGGATTTTTCGCGCCCCCTCGCCGACCCCCCGCTCGGCTCCGGCCCGTATCGGGTGGAGCACGTGGATTTCGGCCGCACCGTCGTCTACAAGCGCGTGCCGGATTATTGGGCGGCAAATTTACCGACCGTGCGCGGGCGATTTAATATCGATACGATCCGCGTCGAATATTTTCGCGATGGCACGGTCGCGTTCGAAGCCTTCAAAGCCGGCAAAATCGACCTCCGTCAGGAAAACATCGCCAAGCAATGGGCCACTGCATACGACTTTCCCGCGGTGAAAAAGGACTTGGTCAAAAAGGTGTTGCTTCCGCAGCGTCTGCCCGCGGGCATGCAGGGTTTCGCTATGAACACGCGGCGGGCGGTGTTTAAAGATCGGCGCGTGCGTTATGCCATGGCGCTGGCTTTCGATTTTGAATGGTGCAATGAAAATCTGTTTTATAACGCCTATACGCGCACCAACTCCTATTTTGCCAACAGCGATCTTGCCTGCTCCGGCATTCCGCAAGGCGAGGAGCTCGCGTTGTTGGAGCCTTTTCGCAAAGATCTCCCGCCCGAATTGTTCACCGAGCCCTTCCGCCTGCCCGTCAACCGCACCCAGGACGACCACCGACAGAATTTGCGCAAAGCATTGGCCATTTTGCGCGAAGCGGGCTGGCAGGTCAAAGAACGCAAGCTCGTCGATGCCGAGGGCAACCCCTTCCGTTTCGAGATCTTGCTGAGCGAGCCGGCCTTTGAGCGCGTGGCGCTCCCTTATGTGCAATGGCTCGGCCGGCTCGGCATCGATGCCCGGGTTCGCACCGTGGATCCGGCGCAATATCAAAGGCTGATGGACGCTTTCGATTACGACATGACGGTTGCCGTCTTTCCCGAAAGCGACGATCCCGGCAACGAGCAACTCGGCTACTGGAGCTGCGCCAGCGCCGGGCAAGAAGGCAGCGACAATCTCATGGGCGTTTGCAACCCGGTCGTCGACGCTTTGGTGAAGAAGCTCATCAACGCCCCCGACCACGAACATTTGGTTCCCATCGCGCATGCGCTTGATCGGGTTTTGCTCTGGAATTGGTACATGGTGCCGCACTGGTATTTGCCGTTTGTGCGCGTTGCTTATTGGAACCGTTTCGGCCGGCCGGAAAAGCCGGTACGCACGGGATTTGCCTTTGACTCCTGGTGGATCGATGCCAAACTCGCCGAGGTCACCGATAAAGCGAGGCAAGCCGGTATCGAATAGTAGTCCATGGCTGCGTATCTTCTCCGTCGGCTCTTACTCATCATCCCCACGCTGTTCGGCATTATCGCCATCAATTTCGTGGTGGTGCAGTTCGCACCCGGCGGACCGGTGGAGCAGATGATCGCCGAACTCAAAGGGCACGGCGGTGCCGCCATGGGGCGCATGTCCGGCGAAGGGGGGCACGAGGCCGCAGCCGGCCAAGCCGGCCTTTACCGTGGCGCAAGCGGGCTGGATCCGCACATTATCGCCGATATCCGGCGCATGTTCGGTTTCGACAAGCCGCCGCTGGTTCGCTTTTGGATTATGCTCAAGGGCTATCTGCGGTTTGACTTGGGCCGCAGCTTCTTTCGCGATCAAACCGTCCTGCAGCTGATCTTGCAGAAAATGCCGGTCAGTATTTCCTTGGGGCTTTGGTCGACGCTGCTGGTGTATCTTGTTTCCATCCCGCTCGGCATTGCCAAGGCCGTGCACGACGGCAGCCGCTTCGATGTCATCACCAGCGTGGCCGTGCTGATCGGTTATGCGATTCCTTCTTTTCTCTTCGCCATTCTGCTGGTGGTGCTCTTTGCCGGCGGCTCTTTCTTCGAGTGGTTTCCCCTGCGCGGCCTGGTCAGCGAGAATTGGTGGAGCCTGTCCTGGCCCGAACGCATTCGCGACTACCTCTGGCACATGGTGCTTCCGGTCACCTCGCTGGTGGTGGGCGGGTTTGCGAGCCTTACCATGCTCACCAAGAATTGCTTTCTGGAAGAGGTTCGCAAGCACTACGTCCTCACCGCGGCGGCCAAGGGCGCGAGCCTCCGGCGCATCCTCTACGGCCATATCTTCCGCAATGCCATGTTGTTGGTGGTTGCGGGGTTTCCCTCGGCGTTGTTGGGGATCCTGTTTACCTCGGCCCTGCTGGTCGAGATTATTTTCTCGCTTGATGGGCTGGGTTTGCTCGGTTTTGAAAGCGCCATCGCGCGAGACTATCCGGTGATGTTCGGCACACTCTATATATATACCTTACTGGGATTGCTTCTTCAGATTTTGGGTGATTTTCTCTACACGGTCGTCGATCCGCGGATCGATTTCGAAGCCAGGCGATAAATGGCTCTTTCCTCGCTCACCAAACGTCGGCTTGCAGTCTTTCGGGCGCATCGCCGCGGCTTTTGGTCGCTTTGGATTTTTCTTGTGCTTTTTTCCATCTGCCTGTTTGCGGAATTCATCGCAAACGACCGTCCGCTCGTCATCTACTACGGCGGGCATTGGTATTTTCCCGTTCTTTTCGACTACAGCGGCGATACGTTCGACCCGGCGGCCATGCCGACCGAGGCGGACTATCGCGACGCCGAGCTGCAAGCATCGATTCATACCAAAGGCTGGATGCTTTGGCCGCTCATTCCGTATAGCTACAACACCGTCGCCTATGATCTCTCCGCGCCCGCACCTTCGCCGCCGTCGTGGCGCCATTGGCTCGGCACCGACGATGAAGCGCGCGACGTGCTCGCCCGCGTGATTTACGGGTTTCGCCTTTCCGTTCTCTTCGGTTTCACGCTCACCGCGATTGCCTCGGCCATCGGCATTGCCGCCGGCGCCGTGCAGGGTTTCTACGGCGGGCTCGTCGATCTTTTGTTTCAGCGCTTTATTGAAATGTGGAGCGGCATGCCGCAACTCTATTTGCTGATTATCTTGGGCTCCATTCTCACGCCGAGTTTCTGGGTCTTGCTGGTTTTCCTGTTGTTGTTCAGTTGGATGCATCTCACCGGCGTGGTGCGCGCGGAATTTCTGCGCGGGCGCAGTCTCGATTATGTGCGCGCCGCCCGCGCGCTCGGCGTGAGCGATCTTGCCGTAATGTGGCGCCATATTCTTCCCAACGCCATGGTGGCGACGTTGACCTTTCTGCCCTTTACGCTCTCCGGCTCCGTGACCGTGCTGGCCAGCCTCGATTTTCTGGGCTTCGGCCTGCCGCCGGGTTCGCCTTCCTTGGGCGAGCTGATTTCCGAGGGCAAGAATAACCTGCAAGCGCCTTGGCTCGGCATTACCGCGTTTGTCGTGCTCGGCGGCTTGCTGACGCTCTTGATCTTTATCGGCGAGGCGGTGCGAGATTCCTTCGACCCTCGCAAAATCCTCGTATGAGCCTGCTCGAAGTCGAAAATCTTTCCGTCTCCTTGGGCGGCCGCCTCGTCGTCAAGGGCGTTTCGTTTCAGCTCGAGCGGGGGAAAACGCTTGCTTTGGTTGGGGAAAGCGGTTCCGGCAAAACCGTTACCGCGCTTGCCCTCCTGCAGCTCTTTGCGCCGGGTTTGGCGAAGATTTCCGGGCGTGTCGTCTTACAGGGCGTGGATATGCTGGCAGCGAGCCGGCAAACCCTTCGCAACATGCGCGGCAGCGCCGCCGGCATGATCTTTCAAGAGCCGATGACAAGCCTCAACCCGCTGCACCGCATCGGCAAGCAGATTGCCGAGGCGATCCTGCTGCACCGGCGTCCGCCGAAAGGCGGAACCCGCGCACGCGTTATCGAGCTTCTCCGGCTCGCCGGCTTTGCCGATGCGGAGCGAAGGCTGGAGGCGTATCCGCATCAACTGTCCGGCGGGCAGCGCCAGCGGGTGATGATTGCGATGGCGCTTGCCAACGATCCTCCGCTGCTCATCGCCGATGAGCCCACCACGGCTCTGGACGTAACCATCCAGGCGCAGATCTTGAAACTGCTTGCCGATCTCAAGGCCGCGCGCGGGCTCGCGCTGCTCTTGATTACGCATGATCTCGAGGTGGTGCGCCATTACGCCGATGATGTGGTGGTGATGCGTGCGGGCGAAATGGTGGAATCCGGGCCGGTCGCCCGCGTTTTTGCCCATCCGCGCCATGCCTATACCGCCGAGCTTCTGGCCGCCGAACCGAAAGGCGATCCGGCCCCGCTGCCCAACTCCGCAGCCCCTATCCTTCAGGCGGAGAATGTTTGCGTGCATTTTGCCATTTCCCGCGGCTTGCTGCGGCGCACCGTCGGGTATGTCCGCGCTTGCGACGGTATTTCGCTGGAAGTGCGGGAGGGCGAAACCGTGGGGCTCGTCGGGGAATCGGGCTCCGGCAAAACCACACTCGGCTTCGGTATTCTCGGCCTTACCCCGGCCCAAGGCCGCATTTCTTTTGAAGGCAAAGAGCTGGCCAAGCTCGATCGGCGCAGCCTGCGTGCCTTGCGCGCGCGCATGCAGATCGTCTTTCAAGACCCGTTCGGCAGCCTCTCCCCGCGCATGCATGTCGGCGAAATCGTTGCGGAAGGGCTTGCCGTCCACGCTCCGCGGCTCTCGAAGGCCGAGCGGGCAGCCCGCGTGGCCGAGGCGCTGGCCGAAGTGGGCTTGCCGCCGGATGCGGCCGATCGCTTTCCGCACGAATTCTCGGGCGGGCAGCGTCAGCGTATCGCCATCGCGCGCGCCCTGGTCCTCAAGCCCCGCTTTGTGGTGCTGGACGAGCCCACTAGCGCGCTCGACCGTTCGGTGCAGGCGCAAATCGTCGAATTGCTGCGGGAGCTGCAAGAACGCCACACCATTGCCTATCTCTTCATCAGCCATGATCTCCGAGTGGTGCGGGCCTTGGCGCATCGCATCATCGTGATGCGGCAAGGCAGAGTGGTGGAGGAAGGCCCGGCAGAACGCATTCTTCGCCATCCGCGCGAGCGCTACACCCGCGAGCTTGTGGAAGCCGCGTTCGCGCTCGAACCGGTGGCCAACGGCGTGGTTTCCTGAATCGGGCGGATGGTGCGTGCCCCGGCTTGGCCCTCTCGGGCAAGCCGTGATAAGAGAGCCGCCGGGGGCTGGCGGCGGACGGGCGTCTCGCCAACCTGGTCAGGTCCGGAAGGAAGCAGCCATAACGAGTCTCCGCCCGGGTCGTTCGTCAGTCCCTCACTTTACGAGTTGCAAAGCGCATGTCCCAGCTGATCGAGGACACCCCCTCCACCCCCGACGCTTCCGCGCGGTCCGCTTGGGCAAGCCCCGCGGGCTATCGGGTGCTGGCACGGAAGTATCGCCCGCAGACCTTTGCGGATCTGATCGGCCAAGAAACCATGGTGCGCATTCTGCGCAACGCCTTCGCGCAAGGGCGTGTCGCGCATGCGTTTATGCTCACCGGGGTGCGCGGGGTGGGGAAAACCACCACCGCCCGCATTATCGCGCGGGCATTGAATTGCACGGGGCCCGACGGCAACGGCGGGCCGACGGCGGATCCCTGCGGCGTTTGCGCCAATTGCACCGCCATTCTGGCGGATCGGCACCCCGACGTGGTGGAGATGGATGCCGCCTCGCGCACCGGGGTGGATGACGTGCGCGAGATCATCGAGGCAACCCGTTTTCGCCCCCTGCAAGCCCGCACGAAAGTTTTTATCGTGGACGAAGTCCACATGCTTTCGCGGAACGCCTTCAACGCTTTGCTGAAAACGCTGGAGGAGCCGCCGCCGCATGTGAAATTCATCTTCGCCACCACCGAATTGCGCAAAGTGCCGCTGACCGTGCTCTCGCGCTGCCAGCGCTTTGATCTGCGCCGGGTTTCGGTGAAGGAGCTCATCGCGCATTTCGGCCGCATTGCGGAGGCCGAGCACATCGCGGTCGAGCCGGAAGCCCTTGCGCTGCTTGCCCGCGCCGCCGACGGCTCGGTGCGCGACGGGCTTTCCCTGCTCGACCAGGCCATCGCGCAAGCCGAAGGGGGCGGGCCGGTCACCGCGGCCGCGGTCAATGCCATGTTGGGCCTGGCCGATCGGGCTCAGGTCTTCGACCTCTTGGAAGCCGTCATGGCGGGCCGGGTGGCCGAGGCATTGGCGCAAACCGAGGCAGCATACGCGCGCGGCGCCGATCTCGGCATGCTGCTTCAAGACATGCTGGAAATTCTCCACACCGTCTCGCGCATGAAGTTCATTCCGGAACTTCGTCAGGATCTCTCGCTTTCCGAAACCGACCGCACCCGCAGCGCGGCGCTTGCCGAGGCCCTGAGCGTGCCGGTGCTGGGACGCGCCTGGCAAATGCTGCTGAAAGGCCTGGCCGAGGTGGAAGCCGCGCCCGATCGTCGCGCGGCGGCGGAAATGGTGCTGATCCGGCTTTGCCATGTGGCGGATCTCCCGCCGCCCGGCGAATTGGTGCGCCGCCTTGAGAAAGCCGAGCCCAAACCCGCTCCGGCCGGCCTTGCGCCGCCCGATCGGCGCGCGCCGCGCACCGCCTCGCCCACGGAGGGGATCGGCGCCACCGCGCTCGCAATCCCCGAGCCCTCGGCGGCTTCGCTTCCCGCCGACAAACCCCGGCTTACGAGCTTTCGCGACGTGGTGGCGCTCGCCGCGGCGGAGCGGGAGGCCCTTCTGCACGCGCGCCTGACACACATGGTGCACCTGGTGCGTTTCGCCCCGCCCGTTTTGGAACTCCGGCTGGAGCCGGATGCCCCGCGCGATCTTGTTTCCCAGCTTGCATCCCTGCTACAGCGCAGCACAGGCGAACGCTGGACCATTGCGCTCTCGCATGAGGAAGGCGAGCCGACACTGGCCGAGCAAGAGAAAGCGGCCGACGCCGCACGCCGCCGTGCGGCTGCTCAGCACCCGCTGGTTCAGGCGATTTTGGAAGCCTTTCCCGGGGCGCGGATCGATGCCGTGCATCCGGAAGCCGAGGCCGAAACCCGTGATGCGTCGGGGGAGGGAACAGGCTCGCCGGTTCCTTCGTTCGGAGAGGATGCCGCTTTTGCCGCGCTCGCGCCGTCCGCGGGTGAGCAGGATGATCAGGATGAACTGACCGAAGAGTCTGAGGAAGAAATGGAATGAAAAATCTCGCCGGCCTGATGAAGCAGGCGCAACAGATGCAGGCCAAGATGCAGGAATTGCAGGCCAAGCTGGAGGCGATGGAAATCGAAGGCAGCGCCGGCGCCGGCATGGTGCGCCTGACGCTGAACGGCAAAGGCGAACTTCGCCGGGTTTGGATCGACCCCAAGCTGGCCGACCCGAACGAGATGGAAATGCTCCAGGATCTGCTGGTGGCCGCCCATGCCGACGCCAAGCAGAAAATTGAGCAGCGCGCCGGAGAGGAGATGCAAAACCTCACGGGGGGCCTGAAGCTGCCGCCCGATTTTAAGCTCCCCTTCTGAGGCCAGAGCTGCCGCGACGATGGGCGGGCCGGAAATCGAACGGCTGATTGCGGAGCTGGTCAAGCTCCCCGGGCTCGGCCCCAGGAGCGCACGCCGGATTGCGTTGAAGCTCCTGAGCAACCCCGAAAAACACCTGGCTCCCCTCTCGTTTGCGCTGAGCGAGGCAGCGCGCGCGGTGCGCAGCTGTTCGCTTTGCGGCAATCTGGACAGCCGCGATCCCTGCAGCATCTGCGCCGATCCTTCGCGGGAAAAGCGGCTGATTTGCGTGGTGGAAAGTGTGGGGGATCTCTGGGCCTTGCAGCGAACCGGAATGTTTCGGGGGCTTTATCACGTGCTGGGCGGGCTGCTCTCGCCCCTCAACGGCACCGGCCCCGAGGATCTGAACGTCGCCCCCTTGCTGGCCCGCATCCGCGCCGGCGGTGTTGAGGAAGTGATTTTGGCGCTCGCCGCCACTGTCGATGGCGCCAGCACGGCGCATTGGCTCGCCGATCAACTGCGCCCGCTGGGCGTAACCCTTTCGCGCCCGGCGCAAGGGGTGCCGATCGGCGGCACGCTGGAGGCGATGGATGACGGCACGCTGGCCGCCGCTTTGCAGGCCCGCCGCGTGGTGTGAACAAAGGCATGAAAAAGCGCCCTCCGGCCCCCTTCGACCCGGCTCTTGCTGCTGTGCATCACGCCCCTGCATCGGCTCGGCTAGGCAAACCCCTCTCCAGCCGGTAGACTTGTTTACTCATAAAGCTCGAAAAAGGGCCGCGACCGCGGCAAGAGGAGACCTTATTCATGGAAGACATCGTCATCGTGGCTGCTGCCCGCACCCCGATCGGCAGCTTCAACGGCGCTTTCGGCGCCATGCCCGCGCACGAATTGGGCTGTGTCGCCGTCAAAGCCGCCATGGAACGCGCAGGCCTGAAGCCGGAAGAAGTCGATGAGGTGATTTTGGGTCAAATCCTCACCGCCGGGCAAGGCATGAACCCGGCGCGGCAAGCCGCGCGAGCCGCGGGCATTCCGGACGAGAAAACCGCATTCGGCATCAATCAGGTCTGCGGCTCGGGGCTCCGGGCGGTGGCTCTGGCGGCCCAGCAAATTCGCACCGGCGAAAGCGCCATCGTCGTCGCCGGGGGCCAGGAAAGCATGAGCCAATCCCAACATGCGGCGCATTTGCGGGCCGGCGTGAAAATGGGGGAGCTCAACCTTGTCGATACCATGTTGAAGGATGGGCTTTGGGATGTGTTCCATGGCTATCACATGGGAATTACCGCCGAAAACGTCGCCAAAGCCTATCAAATCACGCGCGAAGAACAGGATCAGTTCGCCCTGACTTCGCAAAAGCGCGCTTCGGCAGCGCAGAAAGCCGGCAAGTTCAAGGATGAAATCGTCCCGGTCACGGTCAAGACCCGCAAGGGCGAAACCGTGGTCGCCGATGACGAATACATCCGCCATGACGCCTCGCTCGAGGCCATGGCCAAGCTCAAGCCCGCCTTCGCCAAGGACGGCACGGTCACCGCCGGCAACGCCAGCGGCATCAACGACGGCGCCGCCGCGGTGGTGGTCATGACCGCGGCCGAAGCCGCCAAGCGCGGCCTCAAGCCGCTCGCACGCATCGCAGCCTTCGCAACCGCCGGCGTCGATCCGGCCTTAATGGGCACCGGGCCCATTCCCGCAAGCCGCAAAGCGCTGGCCCGGGCCGGCTGGAAGGTTGCGGATCTCGATCTGATCGAGGCCAATGAAGCCTTCGCCGCTCAAGCGCTCGCGGTCAACAAAGACCTCGGCCTTGATCCGGAAAAGGTCAACGTCAACGGCGGGGCGATTGCGCTCGGGCATCCGATCGGCGCTTCGGGGGCGCGCATCCTCACCACTCTGCTTTTTGAAATGCAGCGGAGAAACGCCAAGAAAGGTCTAGCCACGCTCTGCATCGGCGGCGGCATGGGTGTCGCCATGTGCGTGGAGCGCTGATCTCGGCTTTCTCGGGATCCTTTCACTGGCTCGCTTGAGCGAGAAAACTGCAAGCGCATGTGCAAGGCCAAGTTCTTGCGCATGCGCTGCACAAAACCGGTTTGAAATTCAAAGCTTGAAGACTTCGCGTCGGGGACGGAAAGAAAACGGTCAAGCAGTTTTTGCTTGTATCCGAAACGTCCCCGCGCTTTGATTTGTCTCAAGGTCGCGTATTGCTTGTTGGAAGAAGCTGCACGCCTGCAAAGGGGGAAACCGACAATGGCCAGGGTAGCACTTGTGACCGGCGGAACACGAGGTATCGGCGCCGCGATCAGCCGGGCGTTGAAAGATGCCGGGCGCACCGTGGTGGCAACCTATCACGGCAATGAAGCCGCGGCGCAGGCATTCCATGCCGAAACCGGCATCCGCGTGATCCGGTTCGATGTCGCGAAATTCGAAGAATGCCAGGAGGCCGCTGCGAAAATCGCCAACGAAGTGGGGCCTGTCGAGATTCTGGTCAACAATGCTGGCATTACCCGCGATGCCGGCTTCAGCCGCATGAGCTTCGAGATGTGGCAATCCGTCATCGATACCAATCTCACCTCGTGCTTCAACATGACGAAGGCCGTCTACGACGGGATGCGTTCGCGCAAATTCGGCCGGATCGTCAACGTCAGCAGCATTAACGGCCAGGCCGGGCAAGCCGGGCAAGCGAATTATTCTGCCGCGAAAGCCGGCATTTTGGGCTTTACCAAAGCGCTCGCGCAGGAAGCCGCCCGTTTCTCAATCACCGTCAACGCGATTGCCCCCGGCTATATCGATACCGATATGGTCCGCGCCGTGCCGGCGGATGTCTTGGAAAAGATCATCGCCCGCATTCCCGTGGGCCGGCTCGGCCAGCCGGAAGAGATCGCGCGCGGCGTGGTGTTTCTTACCGCCGATGAAGCGGGTTTCATCACCGGCGCAACCCTTACCATCAACGGCGGCCATTATATGACCTGAGGAGGAGGCGAAAAAACGCCTGCCGTTTCGCCTCTCCGGCTCACCGCGGCGCGTGCGACTCCAACGGCGCTACGCCATGATCGCGGTTTCGCGGTCGGCCCTTAAGCCGAAGCGCTGCTCCATCTCCCGCCGCGCCGCGAGTGCTTCGCTCTTCGGCAGCGTAACATCGGCCCAGCGGATCATTTCGCCCGGCGCGATATCGCGCTGCAGTTTCACGCGATGCGCAAGGCCGATCGGCAGCGCGCCCTCCGCAAGGCTCCGCGCGGCCGGCACGAGTTTGCCCCAGACCGTATAGCCCCCCTCACCATCCAGCATCTCGCCGGCACGGAGGCCACGCTTGGCCACCGCAACGACATCGCCGCGCCAGGCTTGCGGTTGCCCAGTCGGCTCGCCGCGCAGCGCCGCCGAAAGCACCGAAATGCCGAGCTCCAAGCCGATCAGATGGTAAGGCTTGTACATCGCGGCATACCAACCGCTCGCATCGGTTTTCAGCCCGTATTCCCGAAAACAGGCCCGCGCATAGGCGTTCGGCGCCTTCACCACCACGTAAACGCCCCAACGCAGGTCCCGAAACACGGGCCGGCCGTCGCGCTCGAGGCAGGAGACCACCTCCACCATCCCCTCGCGCTCCAGCGCGCCGCCGGCAGCGCGCCCGCGCAGCACGTGCGGCAGATCATCCACGCCGCAAGGCGGAAAACCGAGCCCGTCGGAAGGAACATCCAAGCCGGTGGCATTGGCAATCGCCGCCATCTCAATGGCCGACTTCGTGCCGTCGAGGAAGGAGTTGAACATTTGCGGGTTCATGCCGGCACGCTGCGCTTCCTCTGCCGTTAACCCGTAGTGCTCCCAAACCCCATCCGGGGTCACTTCGTGATAGGCCGGGAGGTATTTGGTGCCCTTCCCCGCGGCGATCACCGTAAAGCCCGAGGCGCGCGCCCAATCGACAAGCTCGCAGGTCAAGGCCGGCTGGTCGCCGTAGGCGAGCGAATAGACCACGCCTTTCGCCCGCGCCGCTTCGGCCAGTACGGGCCCCGCGAGCACATCGGCCTCAACAGTCACCATCACGATGTGCTTGCCGGCATCGATCGCAGCGCGCGCGTGGGCAATGCCGGCAGCGGGCGCGCCGGTGGCTTCCACCACCACCTCCACCTCCGGATCCGCGCACAGCGCAGCCCCGGAATCGACAAATCGCGTCCGGCCTATGCGGTGCGGCTCCCACCCCAGCTTTTGGCATGTCACCCGCGCCCGCTCCGGGTCGAGGTCGGCAACCATCGTTACTTCGACGCCCGGCATGCTCGGCACCTGGTTGAGGAACATCGCACCGAATTTGCCGGCACCGATCAGCCCCACCTTGACCGGCCGCCCCGCTGCGGCGCGTTCGCGCGCCATGCGGTAGAGGTTCATTCGGCCGCTGCCTTCCGCGCGCGGGCGTAGTCGCGCAAGGCGCTGTCCGCCACCGGCTCGATCGGCGTGAAATCCCGATGCGCAATCCATTCCGGCCGTGTCGGCTTGCGGATGTAGTTGGAGACGGCGCAGAGCGTCAGATACACGATGCGCCGGGGATAAGGCGTGATGTTCGGCGCCGAGCCGTGCACGAGGTTCCCGTGAAACATCAGCACCGAGCCGGGCTTGCCCGTGGGCGCGACAATGCCGCCCTGCGCCACCAGCCGTGTGACGGTCTCTTTATCCAGCGTCCACAGCGGGTAGGAGGTCGTCTCCTTGTCGTGCCCGGCTTCCAGAACGCCGTAGACGTGGCTCTTGGGGATGAGCATCAAGGGGCCGTTGATCGGCATCACTTCGTCCATGAACACGGCGATGTTCATCGCCCGCGGCTCCGGCATGCCGTCGTCGCGTGCCCAGGTGCCGTAATCCTGGTGCCATTGCCAGACATCGCCTTCGAACGCCGCCTTCGCGTTGATCTTGAACTGATGCATGTAGAGCTTTTCGCCGAACACCTGTTCCACCGGGCGGATCAAGCGCGGATGCGCGCCCAAGAGCCGAAAGGCCTCGTTATAGGTGTGCGCGGCGAAGGCGGTGCGCGGCGCGCCGGTCTTTTCGCGCCAGACTTCCGGGCGGTTCGTCGCGTAAATCCGCTCGGCTTCCTCGCGCAAAACCGCGACCTCTTCCTCCGAGAAGCAATCGGGCAGGAACAGATAGCCCTCTTCGGCAAACTGCCGCAGCTGTTCAGCCGTCAACTCCATGGCAATTCCCTCCCTCGACCAGAGTGGTCTCCCAAGTCCTCGCGCGGCACGTGCACCGCTCCACGCGTAAAACACCGTGGCCGCTGACTTTACTCCGATTTTCCACTTTCAACGATAAATTCAGCAAACAAATGTCTTGGAACAACGCAACCCTTCAGATTAACGCATAGCCTCCATGCGCAAAATGCAAAGGACAAGGACCATACTGTATATACTGTACAGTAAATATCTCGGTCGGGACAAAACATGAAGCGTGAACGCGTAGAGGATCTGGTCGAGGCGGTCATTAAAGAAAAGTTTCCCTCGGCACGCGTCGCCAAAGTTATCGTGAAACCTGACGTAGGCGAGGACGGCGATGAAATTCTTCGCATCTATGTTGCATTCGAAGATGTTTCCAAAGCCATGGATCGTAATGCTCTCGTCGGTCTAATAAGACATCTGAAAACACGCCTTGTTAGTGCAAATCACGATGAGTTTCCGCTGCTCAGCTTTATCTCGAAAGCAGACATTAAGAAGTTTTTGCCCGTAACGTAGAAGTCGGGGGTAAAAACCCTCTATCCCAATCTCATTTCTCATATGATAGATACCCAATCATAAAAATTCTTTGCGTCTCTTTCGTGAGTTTCCGATTATCCCTCCTTTGAAAGGAGGGCAAAATTATGCGTCATCGGCGTTACGGACGGCGGCAAAGCTTGAAGCCGCGCGATCTGATCAAACCGGCAGAAATTTTGCTATCTTCGAACACGAAGAAGCCGACGCAAGTCTGTCTACGTCGGGCGGTTAGTTCTTTATATTACGCGCTTTTCCACTGCTTGGCGCGCGAGTGCGCCGATCTTCTGATCGGCGGGCCGAATTCGGGAAGAAGTCCGGAAGCGTGGTTACAGGTTTACCGCTCCTTAGAACACGGGATCGCAAGGGAAAGGTGTAAAAACACCAAAATGCTTGCGAAGTTTCCCAACGGCATCCAAGATTTTGCCGATGCGTTCGTCGAAATACAACAAAAAAGATATGATGCGGACTACAATCCCTCCGTGCAGTTTGCAAAGGCTTCCGTCAAGACAGACTTAATCCTCGTTGAAGGGGCCATCGCGAAATTCCTTTCGGAACCGAAAAGCGACAGGCGAGCGTTTTGTGTCTATATCTTGTTCAAGCAGCGGAAATGATTATCCTTAAAAGGAGAGTCGGCTTTATTTTGGCGATATTGCTCCTTCAATGCGCCTCGGCCCAGTTTTTGCCGATCCCGGTTTCCACCACCAGCGGAACAGAGATCTGCACGGCATTTTCCATCACCTTCCGTGCAACCTCCGCAGTGGTTTCCGCTTCCGCTTCCGGCGCCTCAAACAGCAATTCATCATGCACTTGCAACAGCATGCGCGCTTTCAGCCCGGCCTCCGCCAACGCCTTCGGCAAACGTACCATGGCGCGTTTGATGATATCCGCGGCCCCTCCCTGCAGCGGCGCATTGATCGCCTGCCGTTCGGCGTAATTCCGCCGTGCAGCGTTGCGATCCGCAATATTCGGAATATAGCAGCGCCGGCCGAACGGTGTCAGAACGTAACCATCTCGCCGCGCCGCTTCTTTGGCTTGCTCCATATATTCGCGAATTCCGGGATAACGCGCAAAATAGGCGTCAATCACCATGCGGGCTTCTTCCGGCTCAATCCCAAGCTGTCGCGAAAGCCCGAAACTGCTGATGCCGTAGATGATCCCGAAATTGATCGCCTTGGCGCGGCGGCGCGTGAGCGCATCCATCTCCGCCATCGGCACGCCGAACACTTCGCTTGCCGTGCGCGCGTGAATATCTTCCCCGTGCAAAAAACTCTCGCGCAGAGCCGGAACATCGGCGACATGCGCAAGCAAGCGCAGCTCGATTTGTGAATAGTCCGCACTCACCAACAACCATCCCGGCTCGGCAATGAATGCGCGGCGAATGCGCATGCCTTCTTCCGTGCGGATCGGAATGTTTTGCAAATTCGGGTCGGTGGAGGAAAGCCTGCCCGTGCTCGTGGCCGCCATGGCAAAACTCGTGTGCACTCGGCCCGTTTCCGGGTTGATTTGTTGCACCAAGGCATCCGCATAAGTGGATTTCAGCTTGGCGAGCTGGCGCCACTCCAAAACGCGTTGCGGCAACTCGTGGCCCTGTTCGGCAAGCTCCTGCAACACGGAAGCATCGGTGCCGAACGCGCCCGTTTTCATGCGCTTGCCGGCACCGAGTTTCATTTCCTCGAACAAAACCTCGCCGAGTTGCTTGGGGCTTGCCACATTGAAGCGGCGCCCGGCCAGCCGATGGATCTCGTCTTCCATGCGTCGCATGCGTTCGGCAAAATCGTCCGAGAGGCGGCGGAGTTCTTCCGCATCCACCTTCACGCCGACCTGCTCCATGCGCATCAGAACGCGAACGAGCCGCCGCTCCACTTGCTCATAATGCGCAAGCGCCCGGTTGGGCCGAAGCTCCGGCCGCAGCTTTTGCCAAAGCCGGAGCGTCACATCGGCATCCTCGGCGGCATAGGCCGTGGCACGATCCAAAGGAACCGATGCAAAAGGAATGCGCGCGCGGCCCGTGCCGGTGATTTGGTCATAGCTGATCGGCTGATGGTGCAAGTGCAGCAGGGAAAGCTCATCCATGCCATGCCCGTGCGCGCCGGCCGCCATGGAATAAGACATCAACATCGTATCCGCGATCGGGTTGATCTCTTCGGCCCCGGCCCGCGCCAGCACCTCGAGATCGAACTTGGCATTGTGAAAGACCTTCAGAACCGAAGGATCGCGCAGCAAAGGAAGCAGCGCGGAAATGGCGGCCTCGGGCGCAATCTGCGGCGCTCCGGTTTCGTGGCGCAGCGGAACGTAACACGCCCGGCCGGGCGCGGTGGCTATGGAAAACCCCACAAGCCCGGCGCGCAAGGCATCGAGACTGTCGGTTTCGGTATCGAGCGCAACCACGTGCGCTTTTCTCGCCTCTTCAATCCAGAGGCGCAACGCTTCGAGCGCGGTTACCGTCTCATAGGGCCCGAAAGGCAGCGCGCTTTCCGGTTTGCCCTGCGCGGAGTGCGGCTCCGCGGCCGAGCCTGCCGCGGCAGAGTCCGGCACGGCAGGATCGGGCGAGGCGGAAGGTTTCACGGGCTCCAGCCCGAAGCGGACCAGAATGCTGCGAAAGCCTTGGGTGGTGAGCCATGCGGCAAGCTTCTTGGGATCGGGCTCCCTAACCGTAAGCGCTTCCAGCGGCAGCGGCAGGGGTGCGTCTTCGCGCAGCCGCACCAGCTCGCGGGATAGGCGTGCGGCATCGGCATGTTCCAGCAACAACTCCCGCCGGCGGGAGGGTTTCATGCTCTGCGCCGCCGCCAGCACGCCCTCCAAATCCCCGTATTCGGCCAGCAGCTGCGCCGCCGTCTTCGGCCCGATGCCGGGCACGCCGGGCACGTTGTCGGTGGGATCCCCGACCAAGGCCTGCAGATCGATCATTTTCTCCGGCGGCACGCCGAATTTTTCAACCACCTCTTCCGCCCCGATGGGTTTTTGCCGGATCGGGTCCAGCATGCTCACCCCGGGGCGGATCAATTGCATCAAATCCTTGTCGGAAGAAACAATCGTCACCGTGCCGCCCGCCTCCAACGCAGCCCGGGTGTAAGAGGCAATCAGATCATCCGCCTCCCAATCCGCAAGCTCAATGGCAGGAACGTTGAAAGCCTCCGCCGCTTCCCGCACCAAGCCGAACTGCGGTGCAAGCTCCTCCGGCGGCTCGGGGCGTTGCGCCTTGTAGCCCTCATAAAGCCGGTTGCGGAATGTTTTGCGCCCGGCGTCGAAAATCACGGCCAGATGCGTGCCGGTGTGTTCACGCAGCAGCTTGGCCAGCATGTTGGTGAACCCAAACACGGCATTCACCGGCGTGCCGTCCGGCCGCTGCATCGGCGGCAAAGCGTGAAAGGCCCGGAAAATAAACCCGGACCCGTCGATCAGCACCAGATGCAAAGTTGGTTTGGTGTCAGTGTTCGCTTCCGTGTTGCTCGCCGTGGCCGCTCTCCTCATCCAAAACAAATCGTCGCGAACAATAGGGGCAGACAATCTCTTTTTCTGCGATATACAAAAACACGCGGGGATGGCCGAGCGGCCCGCCGTTGCCGTCGCAATAAACTCGGCGGGTGCGCACGCGAACAACGTCTTCGATCGGGGCGGGGGGAACGCCTACATCCGGCATGAACAACCTCTTGGCTAGGAAATATCGGCGAATGATACAGGCTTACCCCGCCCGTGCAACAGCTCCGGCTCGCTCGCGCCGCGAGGTTCTGCTAACCCTTGCCGGCATGAGCCTCGCACAATGCGCGGCGGGCGGGCGTCCCGTTGAGGCGTTTCCGCCGCCTCCGCCCACCGTCACCGACGGCTATTTTCTCATGCGTGACGGCATCCGCCTGCCTTATCGGCAATGGCTGCCGCTGCTGGCTCCCGGGCAGAAGCCGCGCGCTTGGGTTTTGGCTTTGCACGGGTTCAACGATAGCCGCGATGCGTGGGAAATTCCCGCCCCCTGGTTTACCCAGGCGGGTTTTGCCTTGATCGCGCCGGATCAACGCGGTTTCGGCGCAAGCCCCGGGCGCGGCCGTTGGCCGGGCACGGAGACGCTGGTCTTCGATGCCGCCGATATCGCCGGCCAGCTCCGGCTCCGCGCTCCCGAGCAGCCCTTTTATCTGATGGGCGAAAGCATGGGGGCGGCGGTGCTGATGTGTCTGGCCGACAAGCCCTTTGCCCCGCCGGCAAAAGGCTATGTGCTGGTGGCCCCGGCGGTCTGGAGCCGCGCGGAAATGAACCCGTTCTATCGCGGGGCGCTCTGGTCCGTCTCCACCTTCCTGCCGTGGATGAAGCTTACGGGGCGGGCGGCGAAGGTGCTGGCCTCCGACAATCGCGATGCGCTGATCCGCCTTTCCACCGATCCGCTCACCATCCATGAAACGCGGATGGACACGCTCGCCGGGCTGGTCGATCTGATGGATGCGGCGTTTGACGCGGCCAAGGATTTTCCCGCACCGGCTTTGGTCCAATACGGCGGCCATGACGAATTGATCCCCGCCCATGCCATGCGGCGGGTATGGCGGCGGCTTGCGGCCTCCGGCAACCCGGCCGTGCGCTTGGCTTATTATCCGGCCGGCTATCATCTGCTGCTGCGCGACCGCGAACGCGCCAAGCCGCTCGGCGATATCATCGCCTGGCTGAACAATCCGACGGCGCCGCTGCCTTCGGGAGCAGACCATGCCGCGCGCCTTTGGCTGCAACACGCTTGAAGGCCTACCGGCGCCCCGCAAAACGCGTTAATCTTCTGCGTAAAACCGCAAGGTTCCCCAATTCATCGACCAGGAAAGCAAGCCATGATGGATGCCCCCGTGCAGAGCACCTATGCCGAAGCCTACCGCCGCTGGCAGCAGGATCCGGAAGGTTTTTGGGCGGAAAAGGCCGAAGCCGTTCACTGGCATCGGCGCTGGAACAAGGTCTTCGACCCTTCGCTCGGGGTTTACGGCCAATGGTTTGCGGGCGGGGAGCTGAACACCGCGGAAAACTGCCTGGATCGGCATGTCGCGGCGGGCCGCGGGGCACAGCCGGCGCTGATCTGGGATAGTCCCATGACCGGGCGCAAGGTCTCCTTCTCCTATGCCGAGCTCCGCGACCGCACCGCCCGCGTGGCCGGGGCCTTGGCCCAGCTTGGCGTGCGCCGCGGCGACCGTGTCATCATCTACATGCCGATGGTGCCGGAAGCCGCGATCAGCATGCTCGCCTGCGCCCGGCTCGGGGCCATCCATTCCGTGGTCTTCGGCGGCTTCGGCGCGGCCGAACTCGCGAGCCGCATCAGCGATGCGAAGCCGCGGGCGATTGTCTCGGCCTCTTGCGGGCTGGAGCCCGGCCGCGTGGTGGCGTACAAGCCGCTTTTGGATGAGGCCATCGCCCTTGCCGCGCACAAGCCGGAATCCTGCCTCATTCTGCAGCGCGAACAGGCACGGGCCGAACTGATCCGCGGGCGCGATCACGATTTCGCCGAGGCCGAGGCCGCCGCGCACCCGCACGAGCCGGTGCCCGTTGCCGCCACCGACCCGCTTTATATTCTCTACACCTCGGGCACGACCGGCCGGCCGAAAGGGATTGTGCGCGACAACGGCGGGCATGCCGTCGCTTTGCTCAATTCCATGCGCATGATTTACGGCGTCGGCGCGGGCGATGTGTACTGGGCGGGCTCGGATGTCGGCTGGGTGGTGGGGCACAGCTACATCGTCTATGCTCCGCTTTTGGCCGGCTGCACCACCATCATGTATGAAGGCAAACCCGTCGGCACGCCGGATGCCGGGGCCTATTGGCGGGTCTGCGCCGAGCACGGGGTGCGGGTGTTCTTCACCGCGCCCACGGGGATCCGCGCCATCAAGCAGCAAGACCCCGAGGCCAAACTCATGGCACGCTATGATCTCTCCCGGCTGGAGGCGCTGTTTTTGGCCGGCGAGCGGTGCGATCCGCCGACCGCGCTCTGGGCCGCGGAAAAACTCGGCAAGCCGGTCGTCGATCATTGGTGGCAGACCGAAACCGGCTGGGCGATCACCGCGGGGTTTCGCGAATTCGGTCTGTTTGCTCCGAAACCCGGCTCCGCGGGCCGGCCTGCACCGGGGTATGACCTGCAAGTGCTGGATGATTCGGGAAAGGTTCTGCCGCGCGGGCAGTCCGGCAATTTTGCCGTGCGCCTGCCGTTGCCCCCCGGCGCCTCGCCCACGCTTTGGCAGAACGATGAAGGCTTCCGCGCTGCCTATCTTGCCGATTTCCCGGGTTGGTATCGCACCGGCGATGCCGGTTACATCGACGAAGACGGCGATGTCTGGGTGATGGGCCGCACCGATGATATCATCAACGTGGCCGGCCATCGGCTCTCCACGGGCGCGATGGAGGAAGTGTTGGCCTCGCATCCGAATGTGGCGGAATGCGCCGTGATCGGGGCGCGCGATGCAGTGAAAGGCGAGGTTCCGGTGGGTTTGGTGGTGCTGAAAGCCGGCATTTCCCGACCGCACGCGGCGATTGCCGAGGAGCTCGTGGCCTTGGTGCGCGAGCGCATCGGCCCGGTGGCCGCGTTCAAGGAGGTTTATGTGGTGCCGCGTTTGCCGAAGACGCGTTCGGGCAAGATTCTGCGCGCGAGCATTCGCCGCCTGGCCAATGGCGAGCCGCCCGCACCCCCGCCCACCATTGAAGACCCCGCGGCCTTGGATGAGGTCAAGTCCGCCTTTGCCGGAAGGGGGTGAAATCTCACCCCCAGAATCCCGGGCTCTCCCCCATCCCGCACGACAATCCGCGAAAGGCAATAATTGAGGAAACTCTCTCGTTCAGCGAGCAGCCCCTATTGCCGATCGAATTTTGATTTCTTAAATTGCTCTTTTATCACAGTGTTTACGGAGTCGATTTTCCTTTTTAGAAAAGGATATTGGTTTATGGAATTCAGGCTTCTTTTTTCAGGCCGGGTGAGGCCTACCGCAAATAAAGGTCATCCGAAAGAAACGCATGAGATTCGCAAGGCATTTCATCCACAACTACGCCTTTTATGGGATAATCGGCCCAACTTGCGCCAGCTTGCTAGGAGCTGGACATCTCGGGCTTCTGATGATGAACCTCCCATTGAATACAACCTAAAAGACGAAGAAGCCCGTATTTGATGGGGTTTGAAAAAATGGGAAACAAATGGTCGTGTGCCGGCTTCCATTGTGTTCCTCTGGTAACGCGTGATCAGGACGCAATATGTTCTTTGAACATATTGCTTCTCAGGCCCGGCCCATCAACGACACGCCATATCATCAATCAAGGCGATATTGACGGACAGCTAAAAACGATCGTCGATGCTCTTCGAATTCCAGATGGTGCAAATAAGATTCGTGGCGTAGCACCAGGGGCGGATGAAGATCCGTTTTTTTGCCTCCTGGAAGATGATAAACTTGTGTCCGAGGTTCGTGTTGTTACCGATGAACTTCTCTTGTTGCCGGGCAAGCGAGAAGTGGATGCGAACGACGCGTTTGTGGTTATTAATGCTAAAGTCTGGCATAAGAATCCCCGAACGTTTGATAACTGGCTCGGGTAAATATAAGAGAACAATATCAAGATAACCCACAACATTGATAAAATCTTTAAAACTTATCCTTGTGCCGCTGCGCAGCAAAATGCAGCCCAGCGCTTGAAAGATTCTTTCAATTCCAGCGAAAGGCATGGAATTGGAATAGTCTATGGAATCACTGGGAGTCGGTGGAACCAATAGGAAGCAAGTTACGGTTAGGTCCCGCAACGCCGGGCGTTTCCCGGAAAATTAACGAAAGCGCCGGGAAGTGTGACCGATAATCCAACATCCGGGGCAATTTTTTCATGTGCGGCGCGCCGTTTGCCGCTTGCCGCAATCGGCCTTCCATACCCGCAACGTGGCCGTACCGAGGCGTGGGGAGGGTTTCGTCGATGGGTTAACTATGATCTTGCTGTCGTCTCAATGATCAGGAGTCGGTGTTCTCGTAGCCTCGTCTTCAAACAGCTTTTTCATGCAGGAAGTTGGCCCAAGACACGAAATTTGCTCGCCTGTTAAGCGAGCAAAAATATAAAATCATTGACAAAACCTGCGTTCTCAGCCATTTATCTTATGTTGCCGTGGCCTTGCAATCCACGCACAACCAAGCCGGATGGTAACGCAGCTAGGGCATCAGCCCTCGTGAGTTAACAAGACGGTAGCAATTTCATCTCCTTCTCGGCTAATCCCGGGTTGGAGTTGGAAACATCGACAAAGGGGCTGCTCCAAACAGGAGCCCGATGTCGAGAACTGGTTGGAGGTGGGGGGAATTGCACCCCCGGGGCGCTGGATGGAAAGCCGGACCCCGCACTTAGCCACCCCCACGAGTAAGAGCGGCACCGTTCTCTTCGGATGGTGCCGCTTCTGATTTTTCGGCGACAAAGCGATACGCAGCGGTATTGCCCACCCGCTCCAGCACGCGTTTTTGCATGAGATTCTGAACTACGCGATGGGCCGTGCCGTGCACTACGCGTTTCCCAGTTGTATGTTGAATTTCCTCAATAATCTGCCCCACGCTCGCGGTTTTGGGGAAGATTCGCCGGAAAGCTGCCTCGATAAGTTGTTCGGGCTCGCCGCGGACCAGCAGCATTCGGCGCCGCGGCCGCGGTAATCTACCGGAGGAGTCTGATGGTGCAACAGAGGAAGTCGTCGCCCTGGCCTGAGGAGGTTCCAGCGCGGAGGCGAGGCCGGCTGCGAAGGCGTTATGCCAGAGCGCGGTCGCTTGCGCGCGCGCGTACCGCTGCCACTCCGCGGGGAGCAGCGAGATCCACGAGAGCAATGACTCCGGCGGCCCGTTTTGCAAGTTCATGGCGAAATTTTAGGAATTAGAAAAATGGAGTCAAGAGAAAAAAGAGAAGAAGAATGAATGAGGGTCCTTTTTTCCCTTTCTTAGTTCATCTTGAGAGTGCAAACGAGATTGGCCCACTCGCCTTGCATACTGGTCGGACGCGTGTGGATAATGGTGTAGTCGGATTTCCCCGCGATCACGCTGTCGGGGAGATAAAGCGCATCGACCAAAATCCGGCCGTCTCCCATATCTCGGCATGGAATCTTCACCTCGCTCGGCGAACACGGCACGGTTATGGCCGGGTTTGCCGATAGGTTTGCTGCTAGGCCGGAAGCAAGGACCAAAACGGAGAGAGATAAACGCAACAGAGTTCCTCCCATTTCTTCCCTCTATCCCGCTTTTCTCACCGCGCACTCCCTTAAAATTCGCTCGCTTCAGCCCGCAAGCCCCCCTACAGCGCGCCGCCCCGCCTGCCGGCGCGTGCGGCAAGGCGAAGCCGCAGCGCTTGCAGTTTGATGAACCCCTCCGCGTCCGCCTGATCATACGCGCCGAGATCTTCCTCAAACGTCGCCACATCCGGGAAATACAGGCTGTTTGGGCTCTCCCGCCCGATCACCGTCACGTTGCCTTTGTAAAGCTTCAGCCGGACGCGGCCGCTCACCGATTTCTGGCTCTCGTCGATCAATGCCTGCAGCATGCGCCGCTCCGGGCTGAACCAGAAACCGTAATAAATCAGCTCGGCATAGCGCGGCATCAAACTGTCTTTCAGATGTGCGGCTTCGCGATCTAACGTCAGGCTCTCGATCGCCCGATGCGCCGCCAGCAAAATCGTGCCGCCCGGCGTTTCATAAACGCCGCGCGACTTCATGCCGACAAACCGGTTCTCCACCAAATCCAGCCGGCCGATCCCGTTGATGCGCCCGTATTCGTTCAGCCGCGCGAGCAGATTGGCCGGCGAAAGCCGCTCGCCGTTCACCGCAACCGGATCCCCCCGTTCAAAATCCATGCTGATCACGGTGGGGTGATCCGGCGCATCTTCCGGGCGCACCGTGCGTTGATAGACAATCTCGTCCGGCTCGGCGGCGGGATCCTCCAGAATTTTTCCTTCCGAAGAGGAATGCAGCAAATTCGCATCCACGCTGAAGGGCGCCTCGCCGCGCTTGTCCTTGGCAATGGGGATTTGATGCGCTTCGGCAAAAGCCAAAAGCTTGCTGCGCGAGGTCAAATCCCATTCGCGCCAGGGCGCGATCACTTTCACGTCCGGCTTGAGCGCATAATAGGAGAGCTCGAAGCGCACCTGGTCGTTGCCCTTTCCGGTCGCGCCATGGGCCACCGCATCCGCCCCGACGGCTTCGGCGATTTCGATCTGGCGCTGGGCAATCAAGGGCCGGGCGATGGAGGTGCCGAGCAGGTATTGCCCTTCGTAAAGGGCGTTGGCGCGGAACATGGGAAAGACGAAATCGCGCACGAAGGGTTCACGCAGATCCTCGACGAAAATCTCCTTCACCCCAAGCATTTCCGCCTTGCGCCGGGCGGGCTCCAGCTCTTCGCCCTGGCCGAGATCGGCGGTGAAGGTCACCACCTCGCAGCCGTAGGTGATTTG
>JAIMBF010000007.1 GCA_023511585.1 Terriglobia bacterium | reverse complement strand
AACGCCCGCCGCGCTCCCAACTGGTCGATCACGAACCCGGAAGGGACCTGCGCCACGACCGACGCGATGGAAGCAGCCGTCAGCACAATGCCGATTTGCCCCGGATTCCACCCGCTCGCCGTCAAGCGCACGGACACGAACGGGCCAAACCCTGCCTGCATGGCCGCAACCGTGAAATTTAACCAACTCAGACTGCGCAGCGTGCTCTCGGTCGCCCTCGCGCGATCCTCCGGCGCGGTGCCGTTCACGCTGCCGACCACGCCATGGCTGTTGCCGGACCAAAATTTGATCACTGTTTGGGCTCCCACGCTGGCCCGCAATCGTAATCCAGCACTTGCGACCAACCCGCCGCAAGTGGGGGGGAAGCGCACCTCTTTCTCTTTTGCTCGGCGAGAAGCCGAAGGGAAGCCATAAGTTACCCGGCCCGTCAGCGGTTCAAATGCGCCAGGGCGTTCCGCAAAGGCTCGCTGTTCGCGACGATAAGGCCGCCGAACGGCGTATCGAACTCCAGAATGACAAACATTGCCGAAGCGATGGAAATCGCGGCGAGCACGATGATCGTGGTGGATATGGGATTACGCGGGCCAATCAGGCCGAAGCTCAGGAATACGATCACCAGCCAGAGATCAAGAACAAGCAGGAACGGCGTGGAAATGGAGCCGTGCCCTTCCTCGATGAGCTGCCACCGTTTGGCAATTAAATCGCGGAACATCAGAAGCAGCTCATCGGTCAATTGCCGTTGAATGCGGTCTTGCGGTTGCAGATCCCGAATCTTCTCCTCCACCCGGTTTAACAAATCTCCCAGGGTCAGGCTTTCGAGATTCTTCGCGGAGGTAACCGGAAGAACATGGAGTGAGGGGTCATAGCCGGGGGGAGGTGGCTCATCCGGCCATGTTGTTGCGATTGCGGTGGCGGTATACCGCCGCATCATCTCACGCACCGGTTCCGCTTCCGGCCCGTATTCCTGCAGCAAGCGATCGAATTGAATAATCTGGCTGGCGAAACCGCGCAAATCATTATCGATGGCGTCGAAGGAAGCCTTTGCCGAGGTTGTCAATAAGCCCAACACCAAAGCGGCAAACGTCACCAGCATCGTGGCGACGATCTGGATGACCTCCATGACCTGGCGGTTAGCCAGGCGGTCCGAAAGGATGTGACCGAAATAACGCCCGACCACGCTACTGGCGAGCAATATCACTAAAAGCAGCAAGGCTTGGGCCCACTCGGGCATAGCGGGGTGTTTTCCCTACCCTCTTCTCTCAGTCGTTATCAACACAACCGGATGGCGCCCGTTACCGTTATGCCGACGAGTCGAAATCTTTTGTATCCTGCGTCCTTCTCGGGCCGAATGGCAAGCAGCACAATGCATGGGGCCGCGTTTTTCCCGCGCCGCATAGGAATCACGAAGTCCCAGGCCCGCTTGCCGAGATGGAGGCGGTCTTAAACCCTCATCTTTAGTTAAAGAGCTCCGGCGGAGAGGGCGGCGGCGGGGGCATTGCCGGCTGTGGCGGCGCTGGCGGCGCCGGCGGCGCAGGCGGAGCCGCCAGCCGCGGCGCATCATTCGGCGGCGCAGGCGCCGCAATCACTTGCACCGGCGAAGGAACCGGCGGATCGTTCGCGCGCGGCGGATCTTCCGCGCGTGGCGCATGAGGCGGCGGCAAGGGCGAGGCAATCACTTCTCCGCGTGGCGGCGCCGGCGCAACCGGGGTCGGCGCAAGGGAGGTTCCCAGCATGGGGTTGGACGGCGGAAGACCTAGCAAATAGTCGACCCGTGATATCACCTGCGGCGTGATCGTCCGATCCGTTTGATCGGCCAGCATCAACCGCGCATTCGCAATCGCCTGATCGCGCGCGGCGATCTCCGCCGGTGTGTTCTGCGGCATCGCCAGCGCCAACTGCATCGCGCGATCATATTCGGCGAGTTTGCCGACGATGGAGCGGGGCGAAGCATGTGCCAAAGCAACCGGCGAGGCATGCGCGGCGTTCAGCGCCCGAAGCGCGGCGCTGATGTTCGGTTGATGACGATGCCCATACCGGGAAGAAAACGCCACGCGATGTGCGTTGGAATGGGTTTCGTGGTGGGTCAGCCGGCGCGATTTCGGAACGGAAAAATGCGGTCGCGGCGTCGCAACCGCTGTAGGGCCGACCGATTGCCCCAGCCCCTGGCCCTGTCCGAGCCCCGGCCCATGCCCGTGCCCGACACCGACCCCTCCTGCAGCACCGCCGGCTCCGGCGCCCCCGGCGCCACCACCGGCACCACCACCAGCGCCGCCGCCGGCACCGCCGGCTCCCGCACCCCCGGCACCGCCGCCACCGTGCGCCCAGGCAGGGTTACCCGTGAGCCAACCTCCGCCCGAGGCGAACGCGCCGAGACAAAGGGAAAGCAAAGCGAGAGAGACGTATCGAGCAGGTATGTAAGACCGGAACATCGTGCTCCTCCAGCCTCCGCCGACCGAGTTTTTCGTGACATAAGCGGCGTCGGAGGCTTTTTCAAATTCAATCTTGCGATCTTGCACCTTCTCGGGCCATTGCTTCTCGAAGCATTGCGCCTTGAGTTATGTCGGCAACACCACAAAAGCAGAGGAAGGAGCCCGTCATGCCCGTTATGTCTGATCGCTGGATTCGCCGCATGGCGCTGGAACACCGCATGATCGAGCCGTTTGTGGAGCAGCAGCGCCGTGAAGGGGTGATCAGCTACGGCGTTTCCAGCTACGGCTATGACGCGCGCGTGGCCGACGAGTTTAAAATTTTCACCAATGTCGATTCGGCGATTGTGGATCCCAAAGCCTTTAGCCAGCGAAGCTTTGTCGACCGGAAGGCCGACGCCATCATTATCCCGCCCAACAGTTTCGCGCTCGGGCATACGGTCGAGTATTTTCGCATTCCTCGCGACATTATCGTGATATGCCTGGGCAAATCAACTTACGCGCGCTGTGGTATTATCGTCAACGTCACGCCGCTGGAGCCCGAATGGGAGGGGCAAGTGACCATCGAAATCAGTAATACCACCCCACTGCCGGCGAAAATTTATGCCGGCGAAGGCATCTGCCAATTTCTCTTCCTGCAAGGCGCCGAGCCCTGCGAGGTCAGCTACGCCGAGCGCGCTGGCAAATATATGGGCCAGCGGGGCGTCGCGCTCCCGAGGCTTTAAGGATCGAGCCTTTCGCGCATGGACAGCATTCGGATCCGCGGCGGCCGGCCGCTTGCGGGTGAAATTCCCATCAGCGGGGCCAAAAATGCGGCGCTGCCGTTGATGGCGGCGGCGCTCTTATGCCAAGGCCCGCTGATTTTGGAGAACGTGCCGCGTTTGGCCGATATCCGAACAATGGCCAGCTTGCTCGCTCAGCACGGGCTGAACGTGGAAAGGCAGGGCCCGGAAGGGCGAAGGTTGGTTTTGGGCGGGCGCATTACCTCAACCGAAGCGCCTTATGACATTGTCCGCAAAATGCGCGCCTCGGTGCTTGTCTTGGGGCCGTTGCTGGCGCGCACGGGGGAAGCCCGCGTGTCTCTGCCGGGCGGCTGCGCCATCGGCACGCGCCCGGTGGATATCCATCTGAAAGGCCTGCAAGAACTGGGCGCCGAAGTGCGGCTCGAGCAGGGCTATATCCATGCGCGCGTGGCCGGCAGGCTGAGGGGGGCCCAAATCGTGCTGCCCTTTGCCTCGGTGGGAGCCACGGAAAACCTGCTGATGGCCGCCACCTTGGCGGAAGGGCGCACGGAGATTGCCAATGCCGCGCGCGAGCCTGAAATCGGCGATCTTGCCACGTGTCTCAATCGCATGGGCGCGCGGATCGAGGGGATTGGGACCGATCGGCTCGTCATTGAAGGGGTTCGTGAGCTCTCGGGAGCACGGCACGCCATTATTCCCGATCGGATCGAAGCCGGAACCTATGCGTGTGCGGCGGCGATCACCGGGGGTGAGGTACGGCTGCGCGGCGCGCGGCTCGAGCATATTGCGGCACTTGCGCGTGCGCTCGGCGATGCCGGCGTGGAAGTTATGGAAGAGGCAGAAGGTATATTGGTGCGCCGAGCCGGCAAGTTAAAGGGCGTCGATGTGATGACCGAACCCTACCCCGGCTTTCCCACCGATATGCAGGCCCAGTTTATGGCGTTGATGTCGGTTGCCGAGGGCGCGGCGATGGTTACCGAGACGATTTTTGAAAATCGTTTCATGCACGTGCCGGAGCTGAACCGCATGGGGGCGCGGATCAATGTGCACCGAGCCTCGGCGATTGTGCGAGGCGTCAAACAACTTTGCGGTGCGCCGGTCATGGCAACCGATTTGCGTGCGTCCGTCTCGTTGGTTTTGGCGGGCCTTGCGGCGAAAGGCGAGACGATCGTGCATCGGGTTTACCACCTCGACCGCGGCTATGAAGTTTTGGAGCAAAAACTTGCCGCTTGCGGCGCGGATATCGAACGCATCAGCGGCTCGGCGTAACGTGCTCTGTTCCCGGCATCAAAATTTCTGTTGAAGTTTGCTCGACGCTTCGGTATATCGAGTTTCGATGGCGAAACACGATAGAGCGGAATCGGCGGGCCACCCTAACGCCCGGTTACGCCAAACCGGCCGGCAGCCTTCGAGGCCGACACCGCCGGAATGCGATTATCGCGAGCTTTATATCGGCCTGATCCGCCTTCATGTGCTGCACCATGCTTGCCAAGAACCGGTTTACGGCTTTGCGATGATCGAAGAACTTCGGCGGCACGGATACGAACTCAGCGCCGGCACACTCTATCCGATCCTGCACAGCTTGGAACGCAAGGGCTTACTCGTTTCTGTGAAGGAGCGTTTCGGCGGGGCCGAGCGTCGCGTGTATCGCGCAACACCTGCGGGATATGCCGCACTTCTCGCGGCCAAAGCGAAAGTGCGCGAGCTTTTCGGCGAATTGTTCGAAGAAGAAAACAGCGAAGAAAGCAGCCGTCCATGAACGACAATCCATCGGCATTCTCCGGTTGGCGAGCCATGCTTTTCGGCACCTCTGCGCCCGGCTCTTCCATTCTTGTCCGACTTCTTGTGGGGTTGGTCGTGTTTTTGCCTGAAGGGATACAAAAATTGGCTTTTCCGGAAATTCTGGGCGCCGGCCGCTTCGCAAAAATCGGTATCCCTTACCCGGATCTCATGGGGCCGTTTGTCGGCGTGGTCGAAGCGCTTTGCGGCGCGCTGATCATCATCGGCCTGTTCACCCGGCTTGCGGCAATACCGCTGATTATCATCATGATCGTGGCGATTATCACAACCAAGGTGCCGATCCTGCTTGGCCACGATTTTTGGATATTCCATCTCGCCAAGCTGCCTCGCTACGGTTTCTGGAGCATGATGCACGAGGCCCGCGCAGATTTCGATATGCTGCTCGGGTGCATCTATTTGCTGATTGCCGGAGCCGGTGTCTGGTCTTTGGATGCCGTGCTCGCGGGTCAAAACAGGCCCATCCTTTTCTCGGGGGATTAAGATCATGGCCCGTACATGCCGTGCGTTACCCCTCCATCGGCCCCGCTTGGCAGGCGGAGAGATTGAAAACAAACCGATAGCGGGTTTGGGCAAGGGCAAGACAGTCCCATGACGATTGCAGCCCAATCGCATGAGTCCCGCGCCGGACAGCACGGCTCGTTTTGGGAAGTTCTCCGGATTTTCCTCCGGCTCGGCCTCAGCTGCTTTGGCGGGCCCATCGCCCATATCGGCTATTTCCGTGATGAATTCGTGATACGAAGGCGTTGGCTCGACGAGCAAGCCTATGCCGATCTCGTGGCGCTTTGCCAGTTCCTGCCCGGACCTGCCAGCAGCCAAGTGGGGTTTTCCATTGGCCTGATGCGGGCCGGCTATTGGGGCGGGCTTGCTGCTTGGTGCGGCTTTACCTTGCCCTCCGCGATCGCGTTGGTGCTGTTCGCCTTCGGCGCCAAGGGGCTGAGCGGCCCGACCGGGCTCGGCCTTTTGCACGGCCTGAAGCTTGTGGCCGTTGCGATCGTTTCGCAAGCCGTCTGGGGCATGGCGCGTCAATTGTGCCCAGACCGTGAGCGGGCCTCCATCGCCGTTGTCGTGGCGCTGATTATTCTCTTCAGCGCCTCATCGGCAGCGCAGATCGTAGCGATCTTTCTGGGCGGCGCGGCCGGGCTCTGGCTCTGCCGGGGCAGTGCTTCCGCACCCGGCGGACACATGGCCATGCCGGTCTCTCGCACTCTGGGGCTTGCCGCACTTGCCGTTTTCTTTTTGCTTCTGGCCGGCTTGCCCATCCTTCGCAGCCTTGCACCGCTTCCGGGCCTTGCGCTCTTTGAAGCCTTCTACCGCTCCGGTGCTTTGGTTTTCGGCGGCGGTCACGTGGTGCTGCCGTTGCTGCGTCAATCTTTCGTCGCGCCGGGGTGGGTGAGCGATGATGCCTTTCTGGCCGGCTACGGCGCTGCCCAGGCCGTTCCAGGCCCGCTTTTCACCTTCGCGGCCTATCTTGGTGCCGTGGTAAACCTTGCGCCGCACGGGGTTGCAGGGGCCGCGCTCGGCCTGGCCGGCATTTTTCTGCCCGGCATTTTGATACTGATGGGAACGCTTCCTTTTTGGGAGAGTTTTCGCAAACGCGCGGGCGCGCAGGCAATCATGCGCGGCGTAAACGCCGCGGTCGTCGGTCTTCTCGGCGCGGCGCTCTACAACCCGGTCTGGACGAGCTCGGTCAAGACACCGGGGGATTTCGGCATCGCGCTGGTGGGTTTTGTGCTTCTGACGGTCTGGCGCGCACCGCCTCTGGTGGTTGTTCTCGTAAGCGCCCTGGGCGGCATCGCCCTTGCGCATCTGAGCTGAGCGCAGCCCGAGCCTCCGCGTTTTTCTCTCCGCCTTTTTCTCGCCCCGCCCATAGTCGTTCGGCACGCGCTTGCGCGTGAGCGCTTGACGTTTCGTTATATTTTCATTAGCACTTCATTAGTTAATAGTTAAGAAATGGTGAGTAGCCCCGTCGTAAGTTCACGTAAGCGAATGTTCGGAACGCGACGTGCTCCGTGGAATCCTCGCCCTGATCGTGCTTCTCATCGCGCCGATGCCGCTCTCGGCGCAATCGTCGTTGCCCGATCCGCTTTGCTTCCAGGGCTAGCTGGCGGGCCTGCCCCGGATCGCAGTCCAGCAGTTGAAGCCAGCCCGAGGAGAAAAGGTCGGCACCACGGTAGCCGGCAGCATAGCCAAGGTAGAGGGCGAACGCGACGGCGGTCGGGGTTGCGCGCACCAGACAACGCTTTTTGAATGTGCGTCCTTTAAGGTGGCCGGACTGGGTCCAGCTGCTGGCGGCATTCCGGCAGACTTTTTCGAGAATGCGTTCGTTCAAGCGATCCTCGACCAATGCCCGCAGGGCGGCCCTCATGGGCTCGCGCTGCAGCTCCGCGCCTGGAGGCAAGGGGATGACGGCCGTGCACGTGGCGGCAAGAAGGGGGTCCCGTGCTATCGCCGCCAGAAGCGCTAACAGTGGTCGGCTGTCGGAATCGAGAGGCCAAAGCCGGCGGAGCACCCGAAACAGTGGCAGATCGGGGTCTAATCCGTATAGCTCGCTTAGCCTTTGCTTCGAGAGGCGCCGCGTTGCCATAGTTGCCTTGAACAGACAGTTCCCCTCGATAATCGATGCGGCATAATCGGTCCATTTTCCGGTCTCGGGCACCGCATCGAGAACCGCTTCCAGCTCTGCCAGCATCATGGTGCGGCTGGTATGGGTGCCTACGGCACCGAAACGAAAGCCGACCTCTTCGGCACGCGTGCGCGGACTGTTGGAAGGAAAGAGCGGGAAATGGGGTAGTTGGGGCTCGCGCATATTTATGCCGGCAAGTTTGCCGGCATGATGTATCACGCTAAAAAACAGCGGGCAATCAGCTTAGCATGAATCGCCGGCAAGTTTGCCGGCGTGTCGGCATGATCATTGGAACTCTCTCTAGCCGTTCCAAAGATGTACCGGAGGGCAGGAACTCAGTCATCCGCCAGGCCTGGCGCTGGCGTGGACGCAGTGCCAAAAGGAGCCGTTCGTGCAGATTGAATCTTAAATCGCACGCCGATGCGCAGGCTTGCCTTGTCGGGGCCACAGAGCACCCAGGCAAATGCGCCGGAGTGGGCGGCCCGAGCCGCTGGCGGTGAGCACTACGGAGGCTATCTCAAAAAAGTGAAAACCCGCTTTCTGGGTCCGCCCCAGGTCGGCGTTTTTTTGTTGCTCATCCGCAAATACATATAACTATTTGATTTCTTTGGTGTGTGTGGAAGGATTCCGGCCCCAATTCGCACGCCCTAATGCCCTAATGCCGCAAGCAATTCAGCGAACCTGGATGTCCAGCCAGCCTAGATCGTTGA
Source organism: Terriglobia bacterium (assembly GCA_023511585.1). GTDB lineage: Bacteria > Pseudomonadota > Alphaproteobacteria > Acetobacterales > Acetobacteraceae > JAIMBF01. The sequence continues at coordinate 57,887 of JAIMBF010000007.1, read as the reverse complement.
CTGCAAGCCGGTCACCAGAATGAATGACCACAGTGGTCGTCTCCGCCTCGATAATGGCCGGGCCGTCCAAGACGTGACCAGGAGCCAACGCGTCGAGGGCATAAACCGGTACCTCGCGCCACTCGCCGAAAAAGGCTCGCCGCGTCGTTACCGGCACGCAAGCTGTCTCGGCAAAGGCCAGTCGTCTACCCTGGTCGCTCTTGGGAACCACCCCAACTGCAGCGACGCGCGCGTTAACGAACACGATCTCCTGGCCGCGTAAGGCGTAGGTGTAGAGTTCTTCATGGCGGTCGTGGAAGCGGTTTTCGATCTCATCGGCGAGCGATGATGACTGCCAATTGATATCGTCCAAGGGCACGTCAATTTCGTAGACCTGCGCGCCATAACGCATCTCCGCGGAGCGCTCAACGCTGATAGGGCCGTCGAACCACGCGCGAAGACGGCTTGTCGCCTTTTGCTCCAGTTTGCCGAACAGATCGCGCACCTCGTCGGCCACAATGCCGGGGCTCGCGCCGAAATAGGTCTGGCTCACCTCATAACGCAGATCGCTGGTCAGCATACCCCATGCCGAGAGCACCGAGGCGGCCGTTGGCACAATGATGCGCTTGATTTCTAGCTCGCGTGCGACCTCGACCACATGTAGGCCGGCGGCCCCGCCAAAACTGAGAAGCGTAAACTTGCGCGGGTCGACGCCGCGCCGCAGCGTCATCAGGCGAATGCCATCGGCCATCTTCAAATTGACCAGCCGGTAAATGCCGGCGGCAGCTTCGACGCGCGACAGGCCTAAAGATGCCGCCACGCCGTCCACCGCGGTTTCTGCCGCAGTTCGGTTAAGCGGACGCCGCCCGCCCATGAAAGCTGCGGCGTCGAGATAGCCGAGCACCACGTTGGCGTCGGTAACGGTCGGGGAGGTACCACCATTGCCATAGCACGCCGGTCCCGGGACCGCGCCAGCGCTTTCCGGACCGACATGAAGTATGCCACCCGCATCGACGCGGGCGATCGATCCGCCGCCCGCAGCAATGCTGACAATGTCGAGACTGCGCAGCGCGATGCGCTGATCGGCCACCAGTCCGCCGTCGACAGAGAGAGAGGCGCGCCCGCCAGCAATAAGCGAGATGTCGGTGCTGGTCCCACCCATGTCGAATGGGATCAAGTCCGGTACGCCGAGCAGTTCGGCGCAGCGCCGGCTGCCGGATATGCCCCCTGCCGGTCCTGACAGCACCGTACCAGCGGCAAGCCGAGCGGCTTCCTCCACCGGCGCGATGCCGCCATGCGATAGAATAATGAATAGGCTGCCCTTGAAGCCCGCCTCCATGAGACGCTGCTCCAGGTTGCCGAGATACAGGCGTACCGCCGGCCCGACATAGGCGTTGACGATGGTCGTCGAGACGCGCTCGTACTCCTTGATCTGCGGCAGCACGTCGCTCGAGCGCGACACATACACGCCAGGTAATTCGCGGGTGAGGCGTTCGACCGTGGCAATCTCATGCGCGGGGTTGCGATAGGCATGCAGATAACAGACCGCCACCGATGTCACACCGGCAGCGCGGATCGCCGCGATAGCGCGGGTGAGCGAATCATTATCAAGCGGCGTCAGCACGCTGCCGTCCGGCCGCAGCCGCTCTCGAATACCGAAACGCAGTTCCCGCGGAATCAGCGGCTCGGGCGGCGGCGAGCGCAGATCGTAGCGGTTACTCTTGAGTCCCTCGCGCATTTCGATGACGTCGCGATGGCCTTGCGTCGTCAATAACGCGACCTTGGCGCCCTTGCGCTCCAGCAGCGCATTGGTTGCTACTGTTGTGCCGTGAATGAGCCGCTCCGTGCGCGCGAGCATCTCGGCACGTGTCAGCTTCAGTCGGCGCGCAAGCTCGTCGAGCCCAGCCATTACGCCGATCGACTGGTCCGCGGGCGTCGAGAGCGACTTGGCAAAGACGGTCCAGCCTGCTTGGTCAACCGCGACCAAGTCAGTAAACGTGCCGCCAACATCGATACCGATCGTCAACCTCATCACTGCTCTCGCTCCACCGCTTGAGTATCCGTCACTAGACCTTGTACACGATCCCGCGTGCGTGCTTCAGGCGACCGCTTGGCCGGCGGCCCCCATCCGCCGCCGCCAGAGGAGCGGATTTCGAGGCAATCACCCGGCAAGATCTCGATGCCGACTTCCTTAGTGCGCAACACGCGCGGCGGCCGCCCTGGCGAGACGAGGCGATAGTAATGTGGTGCGCCGTCCTTGCCCCCAAATAGACCGCACGGGCCATGACGGGCACCATCGCCCGCGGTATTGGCAGTCGCCGGTTTTTCCGTCTCGATCACCAGGTCAAGCGAAACGCCGAGGCCACCACGGAATTGGCCATCGCCGCCGGAATCGGCACGAAACTCGTGATGACGGAAGTGCAGGGGAAAGCGCACTTCGTCGACCTCGATGCTGCCGAATTTTATCCCACCGACCGTGTGCCACTCACCGATCGACGACCAGCCGTCGCCGCACGGCGAGGCGCCACCGCCCGGGCGCGCCTGAAACATGTGCCAGATGAACTTGCGGCCGGTGCGGGGATTTTCTCCTTGGATAGCGATGCGAAAGCGCCGCCCCCAGCCGGCCATGGCGCGGTCTGGGCAGGAAGCTGCGAGCGCCTTGACGACGGCTTCTACGATCTCGTTTGAAGGATGGCTGGTGCACAAAGTGACCGGCATACCATCTTCGGCGTGCACAATTGTTCCCGGTTTCGTAACCACGCGTAGCGGACGCAGCGCGCCGCTGTTTTTCGGAATGTCGGCATCGATCAGATAGGCAAAAGCCATCGCCACTGCGGCCTGGGTGTTGGCATGCGAGGAATTCACGAAGCTCGTCGTCTGTGGATCGGACTCGGAGAGATCGACCTCGATGTCGCTGCCGTACTTGGTGACCTTGGCCACGATCCTGATGTCGTTACGACCGCGGCCATCATCGTCGAGGAGGGCCTCGCCGTAGAACACGCCGTCCTTCCAGGTCGAGACCACCGCGCGCGTCTGCTGCTCAGCGGCATCAAGCATTGACTCGATTGCGACGGCGACAGTCGCCACGCCGAACTCCGCAAATAATCGCGCCAAGCGGCGCTCGCCAAGCCGCGCCGAACCAACCATCGCTGCCAGATCGCCGCGGAAGTCGCGGGCGTTACGCACGTTAAGCGCCAGCATGTCCAAGAGATCGTCGCGCAGGTGACCGGCCTCGTAGAGTTTGATAGGCGGGATGCGCAGACCCTCCTGCCAGATCTCAGTCGCGGTTGGGTTATAGCCGCCATAGGTTGCACCACCGATATCGCTTTGATGGGCGCGCACAATCGTCCAGTACAATCTTTGCTCGCCGTGGAAAATCGGTACGAAAGCCGTCAGGTCGGGCAGATGGCTGCCGCCATGGTAGGGGTCGTTAAGCAAAATAACATCGCCCGGCCGCACGTCCTTGAAACGCTTTTCTACGGCAAGCGTTGCCCAAGGCAGCGCACCGACATGCACGGGGATGTGGTCAGCCTGCGCGATCAAGCGGCCGTGAGTGTCGCAGATCGCGGCTGAAAAGTCGCGGCTGGAGTTGAGGATCTGTGAATAGGACGTGCGCAGCATTGCCTCGCCCATTTCCGCCACGACCGAGCTCAGCCGATGCTGGACGACGGAGCGCGTGATGGGATCGATCTTTGCCGACATAGAGTACCTCTTAAGACAGAAAACCGAGCGAGCGTTGCGCTAAATTCAAATCCCCAGGACGCAGGCCATCCTCGTCAGGCGGCTGCGGCTACATCCGACAGAGCTTCCTCTGCTGCTGCGACGATCATGGCGATGTCAGCATCCGTCATTGGCGTTGACAGTGCCATGAGGCCATAGCCGGCGGCCAGAATGCCCCGGTTAAGCAGACCGAGGTTAAATATGGCCTGATGCTTGGCCTCCTCTTCGGTCATGTAGGCCGAGCGATAGTCGCGGATCGGCCGGGCACTGAAGTGGACCTTAAGAAGCGAGCCGAGCCCGACCACGCTCCCTGGCACACCGCTGCGCTTGAACGCCTCGTTGATACCGGTGCGAACAGCTTCGCCCATGGCGTTCAAGCGCGCAAAAGCCGCTTGATCAAGCAGCTGCATTGCCGCCAGACCCGCGCGCATAGTGACCGGATTGGCCGAGAAGGTCCCGCCATGGGGTAGCGCCGGCTTACCATGGCGCGGATCGAATACGGCCATGACCTCGGCGCGTCCGGCAATGGCACCTACCGGAAAACCGCCGCCGATGATCTTGCCAAGCGTGGTTAGGTCGGGGTCAATGTTCCAAAGCCCCTGCGCTCCGTGATAACCGAGGCGGAAGGTGATGACTTCGTCGAATATCAAAAGCGCGCCGACCTCGCGCGTGACCTCTCGTAGTGCTTGGAGATACGATTTGTCGGCAGGCGCCAAACCGGCGCGGTTCGGCATCGGATCGACCAGCACACAGGCAAGCTCCTTGCTGTGCTCGCGAATGAGGCGGACGGCGCCATCGACGTCATTGAACGGAATGACGATGACGTCGGCGAGTACGTTCTCGGGCGTGCCCTTAGCATAGGGGACCGATACCGGCGCATTATTGCCACCCCAGTTCGCCGGCGTCGGATCAAGGCTTACTTCGGCGTAGTCGTAGGAACCGTGATAGGCGCCCTCGCATTTGGCGATCTTGGGCCGGCCGGTGAACGCACGCGCGGCCTTTAGCGCCATCATCACCGCTTCGGTGCCGGAATTGGCAAACCGTATCTGATCGGCCGACGGCAACCGTGCCACTAACAATTCGGCAAGGTCGAGCTCGGATTCGGTGGGCAAGCCGAACGCTGTTCCGAGCGCCAACTGACGCGTGGTTGCCTCGATTATCGCTGGGTGCGCATGGCCATGGATGAGCGAGGTGAAATTATTGATGCAGTCGATCAGCTGGTTCCCGTCCACGTCCCATACACGGCAGCCTTTGCCCCGCGCGGCATAAATTGGATAGGGCTTCATGAATACTGTTGTGCGCGTGTTGCCACCCGGCATACTGGCGAGCGCGCGATCGTAGAGCGATTTAGAACGCGATGTGAGATCGGGATACATCCTATTTTTCACTCCTTGCTTCGCTTTCAACGGCCGAGATAGGCCTCGCGCACGCGGGCATTGTGCTTGACCTTATCAGCGGGCCCTTCCAGCACAATGCGACCATTCTCCAGCACATAAGCGCGATCTGCCACCGCGAGCGCTAGAACCGTGTTCTGTTCGACCACCAGAATGGTCAGCCCAGCGTCGCCGATCTGTGTGATGCGCTCGTAGACTTCCTCGGCGAGCCGGGGCGCCAAACCAAGAGACGGCTCGTCGAGCAGCAACAGCCGCGGTCGCGACATCAAAGCACGCCCGATGGCGAGCATCTGCTGTTCGCCCCCGGACAACGACCAGCCCAACTGCCGCCGCCGCTCCTTGAGCCGCGGAAACAGTTCGAACACGCGCGCAAGATCATCCGCGATCGACTGATGCCAGCGGCGCCACGATACGGTCGCCAGAATGAGGTTTTCCTCGACCGTCAGCCCCGGGAAAATACGACGACCTTCCGGCGCCTGGGCGATGCCGAGCGCCACGCGTCGGTCACTCGACAATCGCGCAATCGACTTGCCCTCGAAGGTAATGTCGCCGGAGCGGACTTCATTAAGGCCGGAGATCGTATGCAGCAGCGTCGTCTTGCCGGCGCCGTTGGCCCCGAGTAGTGCGACAGTTTCGCCCGTCTGGACAGAGAGCGTAATCCCATGCAGGACCACGACGTCGCCATGGGCGACGGTTAGATCGTCACACACTAGCACGATTATATCCATGGCCAAGATAGGCCGACAAAACCGCCGGGTCGGCCTGAACTTGCGCAGGGGGTCCGTCCGCAATCTTGCGGCCGAAATTCAGAACGGCGATACGCTCGGCGAGGCGCATCACCATGCCCATATTGTGTTCGATGAGCACGATCGTGAGCTGCTGCCGCGCCCGCAGCTCGGTGAGCCGGTCGACCAGTTGATCGACCTCGCCGGAGTTCAAGCCGGCAGCCGGCTCGTCCAGCAACAGGACGCGCGGCTCGCACGCCAGCGCACGGCACAATTCCACCATGCGCCGCCGCCCATAGGACAGTGAGCCGATGGATTCATTCGCTTCGGCCGCGAGCCCCATCTGATCAAGCACCGCTAAAGCAGCATCGCGGATCGCTCGTTCGGTGCGGTCGCCGCGAATGGCCGCCCCGATCATCACGTTCTCCAAGACGGTGAGGCGCGCAAAAGTCCGCCCGTGTTGAAAGGTCCGCCCGAGGCCGGAGCGGACGCGCTTATGCGTCGCGAGCCGCGTGATGTCCTTGCCATCGAACAACACCTGCCCGCCGTCCGGCATCAACAATCCGGTCAGTATGTTGAGCAGCGTCGACTTGCCGGCGCCATTCGGACCGATCACCGCGACGAATTCGCCCGCCGCAATCGTCAGCTCGACGGCCGACAGCGCCAAAAGGCCGCCAAACTGCTTGGTGATGGCACGTGCCTGAAGAATGCTCACGGGCCTAACTCCTTCGCAGAGACGGACGCGGGCGCCGCGCGCGTTGGCGACCGCAGGCGCGGCAGATAGCGACCGAGCCCGGCAATGCCGGACGGTAGGAAGACCAGAATGGCCAGCATCATCAGACCGAAGAAGGCAAGATAGGCCGAGCCCAAGAAACGCAGCCATTCGGGCAGAAAGGTCAGCACAGCCGCGCCGAGAATGGCGCCTACGATAGTGCTCTCGCCGCCCACGATGAGCATCGCGAGATAGGTGATCGAGTGCGCGTAGCTGAAATCCTCCGGCGCGACGAAACGCACGTGGCAGGCGAACAGACAGCCGGCGATCGCCGCGCAGACCGCCGACAGCACGAAAGCGGCGATTTTGGTCATCGTCACATCGATACCGCTCATAGCCGCGGCGGTTTCATCGTCGCGCACAGCGATCATTGCCCGCCCGTAGCGAGACGTATGGATCATGAAGGCAACAATGGTGATCGCCGCCAGGACGGCTAGGCCGAACCATAGGAATGGCCGCTCACCGGCAATCGCTCGGCCCGCGATGGTGAGTTCAGGAATGCGGGATATGCCATTGGTACCGCCGGTCAGATCGATCCAGTTAGCGGCAACAATATAGAACGAGACATTGAGGCCGAGCGTTGCCAGCGCCAGATAATGTCCTTTCAGGCGCAGCAGGGGCAAGCCAATCAGCCCGGCGAAGGCGGCCGTTGCCGTAGTCGCCACCAGCATCGCACGCCACGGTGACCAGCCCATGCGCGTGGTCAGGATGGCAAGACCATAGGCGCCCATGCCGACAAAGGCAGCATGACCGAGCGAAATCAAGCCGGCGTAGCCGAACGCAAAATTTAGGCCGATTAGGGCGATGGCCGAGACGACCGAAAGGTTGAGCAGACGCAGATGATAATCTGGCAGCACGAGAGACAAAAGGACACCGGCGCTGACAATGACAGCGGTGATGAGGAACGGTACCCGCATGGGCCGGCTCAGCCTCTGTCCTGGATGCGCTCGCCGAACACGCCCTGAGGACGCACCAGCAAGAATCCGATCATGATGCCGAAAGAGATCAGGTCCTTATATGCCGAGGAGACGTAAGAAGCGCCCAGCACCTCGCTCAACCCTACGAACATGCCGCCAACGATGGCGCCGGGCAGGCTGCCAAAGCCGCCGATGATGGTCGCGGCGAAGGCTTTAAGTGCGATGGGATCGCCCATGTTGACGTCGGCGAACCAGATTGGTCCGAGCATCAGCCCGGCGACGCCGGCGAGCAGCGCGGCCAGAATCCAGGACAGCGCCAGGAGACGATTGACTTTCAGACCCATCAGCCGCGCGGCCTGGATGTCCTGAGCCACTGCCCGCATGCCAATGCCGACCGGCGTACGATAGAACAAGAGCCACAGCAGGCCGACCATGACGGCGGTGACAACGATCACCGCCACGAAATGCGCGGGGACCACCGTGCCCGCGATCGTCACGGTCCATCCCTCCACCGGTGATGGAAGGCGGAACGGCCACGAGCCAAAGGTCAGCAGAGCCACGTTCTGCATCGTTATGCCGACGGCGACCGTGGCCACGATAATAGTGACGATAGGGCTCTTACGCAGCGGTAAGTAGACAACGAAAAAGAACAGCGCGCCGAACAACGCCATGGCTGCGAGCGCCGCGCCATAACCACTAGGCCATGGCAACCGGGCATTGATGAGCATGGCGACGCCAGCGAAAGTACCGAACATGACGAACTGGCCAGCGGCAAAGTTCACCACGCCCGTTGCGGAATAGACGATGACGAAGCCGATCGCTGCGAGCGCGTAGACGCTGCCGATGGCAAGGCCATTGATCAAGAGCTGACTAAGGTCGGCCACGGTCTTCTGTTGACGGTCGGCCTACGGATGTACCCACACGCGGACGCATTTGTTACAGCGGGCCAGCGCTGTTGAAATTGACGGTTTGCACCAGCTCAAGCGCCTTGGTGCCGGGCTTGGCCTTGACGATTGCGACATCGTGGACGCCATTACCTTTATCGTCAAACGTATAGACGTGGCCTATGCCCTGCCAGTTCTTGACCGCAGCGAGCCACGCACGCAGCGCGTTGGGGTCGGTCCCGACCTTGCGCATCCCCTCGGCCATCAACATGGCGCCGTCGTAATAGGCAAGCCCGTAGGGATCCGCATCGGTGCCGAATTTCGCCTTATAGCGCTCAACGAAATGCTTCATGCGGCCACCTACGCTCGGATCCATGAAGGTATCGACCACGCCCCAAACATTGTCCAGATCGGCAGGCGAGAGGAGTTGAAGGGCGGCCGGCACCAACGCGGCAGACGAAGTCACCAGCGGCGTGGTTAAGCCAAGCATCTTTGCCTGCCGCAGTACGAGTGCACCGTCCTGTGGATAGTCAAATATCAGGATAACGTCGGCGCCCTTGCCGCGCAGGCTCAACAGCTGCGCAGAGAAATCCTTGTCGTTCTGGCCGTAGGCTTCCATGCCGACCACGGAAACGCCGGCGGCCTTGAAGCGCTTGGCGCTGGTCTGCGCACCGCCCTGCCCGAAGTCATTCTGGATATAGAGAATGCCGGGCTTTTTCGCCTTCAGCACGGTGAGCGCGCACTGTACCATGCCCGCGGCCGAAACGCTGTCGGCCGGTCGGATGCGGAACATCCATTCGTTGCCACCTTCGGCGACTACGTCGGCGCCGCCGGCATACATCGCGGGGACCTGCACTTTCTTCAGTTCAGGCGAAACGGCAAGGTTCTGCGTTGAGTAGCTCGACAGGAAATAGAACACCGGTTTTGTCTCTTGCGCGAGCTTCACGAAGGCGTTGACGGCGGTGCTGTTCGAGGCCTGCGTATCTTCGAATACGATCTTGATGTCTTTGCCATTGATGCCGCCGGCCTTGTTAATGTCCTCTTCGGCCATCAGCAGGGAGTTGTAATACTGTTTGCCGGTCAGCGAGAGCGGGCCAGTGATCGGCACGGTTGCCCCGATCAGGATGGGGCCGTTCTGTTGGGCATAGGCCGACACGGCGCACGGTGCAGCTGCTGCCGCCAGCATCGCCTTCAAGAAACTCTTTCGTGTCAATACCATCGCTTCCCCTTTATGCACTGGCTCTCGATCCTGCCATAGCGGGCGGCAACCGCTTGATATTCTTTCCATTTTACGGAGCATACTCCCAAAGCATGAAAGCAATAGGTGCCGCTCGAAATCGAGTCAAGGCGTGGTAACGTGTGGTGCCCCTACTAAGCTGGGCCACGGTAGGAAGAGGAACCATGGCAAGCATGGAAAATTCCGGCGTTCTTCTGGACCGTTGCATCGGTCGCGCTGGGCCCTCGCCTCAGCGAAGGGCCAAAGCTGCCGCAGGAGATTCCGGAAAGACAGGGATCAGACGACGACAGGCTGATGTGCCGGCGCGATGCGGACCGGGCAGGTTACCGCCCCATGCGCAACGGGGAATAAGCCGGCATATCCCCGTTTCCAAACGCGTTCCAAAAGGCGGCGGTGGATGCCTTACCGGGATATCGCCGTAACCTCCTCCGCGGCCGCTGCGCGCTGGCCGAACCTCCCCTCCTCCTGCCAGCGGCGGGCGATTTCGCCGAGGCCGTCGAGCACCGTGCGCAGCTCCATGCCGCGCTCGGTTAAGCCGTAGGTCACCGCCGGGGGGATCGTCTGGGCCTGCCGGCGCCAGACAACGCCGGCTTGCTCCAGCATGCGCAGCCGTTCGGTCAGAATCCGCGTCGAGATGCCGGGCACCGCTCGTTTCAGTGCCCCAAAGCGTTGCGGCCCGCGCTCGGAGAGAACCCACAGAATGTAGATGGTCCAGGGCCCGGTCAGCAGCCGCAAAAGAGCATCCATCGGGCAAGAGGGCGGCAGGATGCGTTTCATTTCCGGGTCGCTTTCAAAAGTTCATTCATGGTTACTTTTCCGTACCTACTTTAAAAAAACTACTCACGCTCTTAAAGAAAGCAAGGGGCGCGCGAAGACAGGCGCGCTCCCCACCGATCTTGAGAAGTCCATTGCGGAAAGGGCAAAGAGATGGCGCAGCGGCAACCCACGATGTATATCCCCCATGGCGGCGGCCCGTGCTTTTTCATGGACTGGGACCCGCCCGATACCTGGGAGCGGCACCGCGCCTTCCTCGCGGCGCTGCCCGCAAGCCTGCCCGAGCAGCCGAAGGCGCTGCTGGTCATCTCGGCGCACTGGGAAGCGCCGGTCTTCACCGTGCAGACCAACCCCGCGCCGCCGCTTCTCTTTGATTATTACGGCTTTCCGCAACACACCTACAAACTCACTTGGCCGGCGCCGGGCAATCCGGCCCTGGCGGCCCGGGTGCGCGCGCTCTTGGAAAACGCGGGGTTTGCGGTCGGGGAAGATCCGCTGCGCGGCTTCGATCACGGGGTTTTCGTGCCGCTGAAAGTGGCCTTCCCCAAAGCCGAGATCCCCACCGTTCAGCTCTCGCTCAGGGCTGATCTCGACCCCTCGGCGCATCTTGCGGCCGGTCGGGCGCTCGCCCCGCTCCGCGATGAGGGCGTGCTGATCCTCGGCTCCGGCAACACTTACCACAACCTGCCGGTGATGATGCGCGCCATGCGGGGCGGCGGGGGCGGTGAGCCGCGCGGGCGCGACTTCGACCGTTGGCTGACCGATGCGGTCACGCAGGAAGATCCCGCGCGACGCGATGCGATGCTGGCGGCTTGGGATCGGGCTCCCGGCGCGCGCGAAGCCAACCCGCGCGAGGAGCACCTCATTCCGCTGCACGTCGTCGCCGGCGCCGCCGGCGCGGATCGCGGCGTCAAGACGCTGGAAGATTACGTCATGGGCGCGGTCGAGAGCGCGTTTCGGTTCGGCTAGGCCGATAGCGCCCGATTTTCGAAACCAGAAAGAGGAGACAAGCCATGGCAACCCGACAAAACGGACCGTTCATCGTTACCGGCGCTTCCGGCCAACTCGGCCGGCTGGTCGTCGATCAGCTTCTGCAGGCAGGCGCAGGGCCCATCATCGCGGTGACGCGCAACCCCGAAAAGCTTGCCGATCTGCGGAACAAAGGCGTTGATGTCCGCAAGGGCGACTTTAAAGACCCCGCCTCGCTCGGCCCGGCTTTCGCCGGCGGCAAGCGCATCCTGATCATCTCAACCGACGATCTGGAACGCGGCAAAAGGCTTCCGGCCCATTCCAACGCCGTCGCAGCGGCCAAAGCGGCCGGGGTCGGGCATATCGTTTATACCTCGTTCGTCGGCCCGGTGCCCGAAAGCCCGATCGGCTTTGCGTACGATCACCAGGAGACCGAGAAGCTCATTGCCGGCACGGGGCTCGACTACACCATCCTGCGCAACAACTTCTACACCGACCTTCTGCTGATGAACGGTCCGCAGAGCATCGCCATGGGCAAGCATTTTGCCGCTGCGGCCGACGGCAAGACCGGCTATGTCACCCGCGCCGATTGCGCCCGCGCGGCGGCTGCGGCGTTGACGCAAGAGAGCGGAAAGAAAACCCTGACCATCACCGGGCCGGAAGCGTTAAGCCAAGCCGACGTGGCGGCAATCCTCTCGGAGATTGCGGGCAAAACCATTCCCTATGTGCCGCTGCCTCCTGCGGATTTGGTGCGGGCGATGGTGCAAAAGGGCCTCTCCGAATTCCTCGCGCGGGTCTTCGTCTCGTTCGACGAAGCGATGGCGCAGGGTTATATGAACATTGTCACCGACGATCTGAAAACCCTCACCGGCCGGCCCGGCCAGTCGGTGCGCGACTTCCTCACGGCGCACAAAGCGGCGCTTCTCGCCCCGCCGCGCGGGTAAGCACGAGGGGTAATGACCCGGCGGTGGAGCGTGAGAAAAAAGCGCAAGTTGGTAACCGTGGCGCCTTCTGCGCGCGTTATCTCGCCGATACCGAGGCGGGGCGTCTCTTGGTGCGCGGTGGGCGGCCGAAGCGGCCTTTAATCCTTGGATCGATAACCCTTGTATCCGACCGAGGGCGCATCGAAGGGCATATTGTGCCGCTGCTTGGCCGCATGGCGGTGAAATCCGTCACTCGCCGCGACGTGGAGCGTCTCATGCACGCGGTTGCCGCCGGCGCGAGCGCCCGCACTCGCAAAGGCAAACCCAGGGGCATCTTGAATATCCGCGGTGGGCGCAGCGTTGCTACGCGCACCGTCGGGCTGCTTGGGGCGATCTTCACCTATGCCGTGCAGCACGGGTTACGGGATGACAACCCGGCGCATGGCATTCGCAAATTTGCCGAGAACAAGCGCGAGCGGCGCCTCACGGAAGCCGAGTATGGAGACCTCGGCCGGGCGTTACGCGCGGCGGAAGGCCTTAGCGCTCCGCTGGCAGGATATCGACCTAGGACGCCGCGTTGCCGTGCTGGCGGAGACCAAAACCGGGCGGAGCGTGGGCAGCTTTCCCGTCCCGTCTGCAACTTGTTGGCTTCTCTGCCGCGCCTCGGCGATGGCCCGCTGGTATTTCCGGTGACCCGCGGCACGAGGCTGATGGCGGGTTTCAAGGGCTTCGCGCGCCGTATCCTCGACCTCATGGGGGAGACCATTCCCTCCGGCGAGGTAGTGCCGCTACGGGCTTGAGCAAATGACGCAATACCACCCGCGTTGACCTGAAATAGGCCGGGAGCGCCGCTCGCTCTGCCCGGCCTCGACCTGCCAAGGAGTACGCCATGGCTGATCATGATCTCGAGAACACCACCGCCGCGCAGGAACAGGAAGACGTGCCGTTCATGCCCCGCATGGACTTCACCCCGGAATGGGTGAGGAAGGAGCTTCGGCCGATCGCGCTGTCGGAAGATATTGTCGAACCCTACGAACGCCCAACCTTTGCGTTCGGTCTGGGCCTCGAAGGACCTCCTCTACGCTTGAAAGGCTGTCTCGGTCAGGCTTGGGGCGTCTTTGAGCGCCGGTGGGATGAGGGTAGTCACGAAAAAATCCCCTGCCGGACGAAACGAATGACAGCCTCTTTCACCTCAGTCAGTTTGCTACCTTGCACCTGCGCTACGGTGCGAATGAACAGAGAATCATGAGCCGTGAACAATTTGCCGGGACGGATGAAGCTGTCGCGATTTAGCGATCCAGTGGCGAAATCAGCTTGCACTAATGCGATGGCAACAGGATCACCATAGGGGCGACTCGTGATCTGCAAACACACCCAGTCATTATTCCTAGCGTCAGCGAGTACTAGGGCCGGGCGCTTTTTCGCTCGGGAAAGATCAGAAAAGGGGAAGGGCAACAGGACCACGTCGCCTACTGCAAATGCGCCCAAGCTTCGTCCTCCTCAGGGCGCAGCCAATCTTCCGCGAGACTTTTTTCGGCGAGCAGCGTGACGTGGTACTCAGGCAGCGACTCTTTCCGGGGCCCGACGTTCTGCGGGGCAGTTGTCAAGGCGTTGCCGGCCTCGTAACGACCGGCCTCGTAACGAATGGACCGGTCGTCATCTTGCCGTGATTCATCTTGCCGTGATTCCCAAGGCCAAGCGGCAGCCGCGTCCCGATAAACAGTGACCGGAGCGCCCAAGTGCTGCAACGGCGACACATCCGATGTGCTAGCCCACATCGTCAATACTCCGGCTCTAGTTTCTGAATCGTTTCTTCCGTCAGAATCTGACGGAAGAGCAATTCCTTTAAATGGTCATGCAGCAAGTCGAGCTGTCCGCGCAGAGTATCCCAGTTACCCGGCGTATTCACAGGCAGCGTCTCTAAGTCAATGATGGAACCTGTCATCTGCTTTCCAGCAAGATTGACCTGCGCTGCAGTGGCAATTTGCACGACATGCAAGCACTCTGCATCAGGGATTTCGAGGCGCATCTGCACGCGATCTTTGATTTGGTAATCGCCGAGCTTCAGCGCCAGTCTGAGCGCCGCTAAATCGACGGCCAATTCGTCCCTGAGCAAATTGATGTAGCGTAGTGAATGACGCTGAGGGTTGGGGACAAGCCCGCTGCTTTCGACAATTTGCATCAGAGCCAACACGGCGACTTTGAATTTCTCCCAGCCCACGTAGGGCTTGCGGCAGTTCAGGGTGATGACCCGATCGCCCACCTGCCAGACAAATGGTCCATCAGGTTTTTCCATCAGCATCTTCGGAGCGAACCGCAGCTGGGGATCCCTTTCTGCGATCGGCGCCGGAATGTTGGCCGAGGGAAGGCGCTGCAACTGGAGCTTGGGGTGTTCATTTCTCAGCCCAGTAAAGAGGATGCCTGGCAGCACATCCCCAATTCCCTGTTCACCCTCGAACTGAACCTGCCAGATCGCCTCGATGAGGGGCTCTTTCGTCAGCCGTTTTGGTACCGGATTCATTGGGCTGCTCCGATTCAGGACAAACGACATTTATATCCGGCCTTGTTCTTGAAGCCGGTCGGATAGAATGTTGATTTGCCGGTTCGCGAACTGGCGTTTGCGCGGATTCCAAGCGTGCATGCGGCCGGCCACGTCGTCAAGCCGACACATCCGTCCCCGCGTCATGACCCGATGCATTGTCGACAGCAGCTCCAGGCCGTAGGGCGACTCAAAGCCTTCGACAAGACGGGCAACGCTCGCGAAACGTCCGCGGCTGTGGGCAGGTTGGTTGAGGAAGGCGGATACCTCCTGGATAGTGCCAGAAACCAGAGCCGGGGTTTATCCAGCGTATTGCCGCTGTCGGCACGGCCGGCGCTCCGGTGCTTTTCCGCTGTGCACAAGACGTGGTGCAAATTCTAATGCTAAGGCTATACGATGCTTTACTTCAAGTTAAGCCCTACGATCTCTCCCGTCGAGGGGTTCACCTCCCAACAATATTTGCCCCTTCGGTTTAGACGCGAGCTTTGTCTCCGGCCGCCGGTCTCCGCCGCCTACCCAGTGAGCCGTCGATTCGATCCCTGCTTCACGATACGAGTCCGCCTCGGTCGCAGGCTCGGCAAACAGATTTGGCACCCAGCAAGTATTTTTTCTCTGCGGTCGGCCTTCGACGGAGACGTTCGTGGTGATCGCTCAGCTCCATTCCGAGACCTTCTCGCGCGGCGCGCGCATGCTGCGCACCCCGCCCGGTCCGGCGATAGCCACGTTCCTCGAAGACCCCTCGATCGTTATTGTTTCCGGAACGAGCGCCCGGGTGCGCCATGGAAAAATGTGGCGGACCCGGCGCGACTCGAACGCACGACCTTCGCCTTCGGAGGGCGACGCTCTATCCAACTGAGCTACGGGTCCTTCAAGAGGCTTCTAACTCGAATCCGCCGGAAACAAAACCCCCGGCGCGCTCATTCCCTGCTTCGAAAATTCGGCTCCGTCGCCGGCCGGGGGTTAAAATCCGAGGGCGGCGCCGTGCGAATGCCCCTCGCCAAATCTTCCGGCACCACCCCGATCGCGTTGCATCCCTTTCCGCCGAAATGCGGGCGGGCAGCAATTTGCGGCTCCGGCAGCATCGCATACGAGGAGGGCAACGGCGGAGCTCTCCCGCTCAGCCTTGCCGGATCAAACCCGGAAAGCAAGTTCCCGAAGCCCGCAACGCCGTCGGAAGGCGCCAAATCCGGCTCCCCATAACGCGCCTTGCCGAGCTCCCGCGCCGCCTGCTCTTCCGGCAGATCCGCCAGCGCCGGCAGATCGAAAACGGCCTCGATCAGCCGCAAAATCGAGCCGTGGTCGCTTTGTTCGTGCGAAATCGCATGCACGCGCGCAAACGGTGAAACCAGGATCATCGGCACCCGCATCCCCGCCGAAAGCGGCTGGCCCGCCGGGTCGCGCGCGAAGGAAGGCGGCGGCACATGATCGTAAAACCCGCCGGATTCATCATAAGTAATCAGAATCACGCTCTGCGCCCAATATGGGCTTTGCGCAATCGCGTTGATCGCCCGCGCCACCAGTGCCTCGGAAAGTTCGGAATCCGCATAGCCGGGATGGTCGTCATCGCCGCGAAAGCGCGCCCGCACCGTGGCCAAAGGGTTGGCCGGAAGCTCACCCGAAATGGCGCGAAACCCGCCGCGCACGTAAAAAACACCGCCTTCGGGGGGCAACCGCCGGGCGGCGAGATCGGCAAAGAAATCGGCAAGCCCGTGCAAATGCGCGCGCATCAGGGGGTTGTTGGAAATATAACCGAAATATTGCGGCCCGTTATGGTGCGTCACGTAGCTGCGATGCGTCCCTTCCGGCGGGCTGCCCGCGGGATCCGTGGGCTCCCGATCATAACCCTCTTGATACCACCCCCAAGCCACAGGCGGGCGCCCTCCGCGCGCAATAGCGGGGAGATCTCGTGCCACATCGGCCAGATCTTGCCGGGGAGCCCGGTCGGTCTCCGCAAGCCGGGCGGCTTCTTTTTGTGCCAAGGTTAAAGGAAGGCTCGCGTAGGTTTGATTGATCTGCACACCCGGCACGTTCCAATACGGGTTGCGCGGCATACCGCTGGTATTGTCGCGCGCCGAGCCCCAATAAGGGCTCAAATTGCCGGTCATCGGAACGCCGGCCGCACCCGGGTCATCCTCGGCCGCAGCGGAAAGCTCCGGGTGCTTCAGCCATTGCGTCAGCCCCGTTTGTCCCGCAATCACGGCAACCGCGTTCGGCGCCGAGGGCGTGAGCGCGGTTTCAAAAAACGCATCGAACAAGACGAACCGATTGGCGTAATTCCAAAGAAACGGGATGGTATCGCAATCCACGTAAGCAAGCGGCAGTTCGCCGAATTGTTTGGCCATCAGGGAAGGTTTGCCGGAGGGGCTGTATGCCTGCTCTTCCGTCAGCGCGAAATGATCCATCCGGGCGCGCCCCGCGGTATAATCCAGTTTGGCAAGCAGCGCCGTGCGGGTGTGCAAAAGATCATCGAGATCCGCAGCCCCCTCTTTCGGGCCGATGCGAAAGGGCGAAATACTGCCCATGCTTCCGTCCGTGTTGCGGATGGGTTGGACAAAGCCCGGAGTTTCTTCGGGTTTGTGGCGAAACAGACCCTCGGCGCCGGGAAACGTGCCGAAGTAATGGTCGAAGGAACGGTTCTCCTGAAAGAGCACAAACACATAACGCACGTGCGCGCGCAGCGCCGCGATCAAAGAGGACGAATCGCCGGCTGACTCAAGCGGCTGGAGATACGGCAACACCGCCGTATTGGGCCGCGGCCCGATTTCCACCATTTCCGCATGGGCCAAAGTGGCCATCCCCAACGCAAGGGCTGCGAGCCCGATCCTTCTCAGGTAGCCGTTCTCCATCCCGCATCGCTCCCAAGCTTTTCGCTTCCAACCATTGCTGCGGCACCTTCATCGCCCGACTGCCGAGAGATTGCCAATGACGCTTGCATGACGCAGACTTGCGCCTCGCATCGGGGCCGGTTCTAATGGCTTTGATAAATGGCTTGAAATACAAATGGCTAGGAAAACCCAAATCAGGAGGAAATATGGCCACGAAAATCAAAACCCCGTACACCAACAAGCGCCGGAACTTTTTGCAGGCCGCCGCCGCCGCAGGGATGGGAGCCGCCATGCTCGGCTTGCATCCGCAAATGATCGCCGCACTGGCAGCGGAAACCGGGCGCTCGGCCAAGCCGCTCAAGGCCGCATTCTCCAACGCGGGGCTGCAGGCAACCTGGTGTGCGCAAGGCAAGCAAGCGGCGGAGTATTGGGGGCGGTTGCTGAACGTCGAAATCACGTGGTTTGACGGGGAGCTCTCCGCGCCCAAGCAGCGCGCGGCGATCGACAACATGGCCTCGCAGAAATGGGATTTCGTGGCCATCCAGGCGTTCGGCATCGGCACGCTGACGACGCCGGTGAAGAAAATGATCGATGCCGGCATCCCGGTCATCGATATGGACACCTTGATTGCCCCGCTGGATCAAATCGCGGTGCACAGCTTCATCGCGCCCGATAACGAATTCATGGGCGCCTCGGTCACCCAAGCGCTGGTCAACGCCATCAACGGCGAAGGCATTATGGTGATGACTCAGGGCGCGCTGGGGCACACCGGAGCACAAGGGCGCGCGCGGGGCTTTGAATCGGTGGTGAAGAAATATCCCAAAATCCAGGTGGTGGATACCACCCCGGCGGACTGGGATGTGGCCAAAACTGCGCGCATTTGGGAAACGCTGCTCACCAAATATCCGAAAATCGATGCCGCGTATTTCCACAACGACGACATGGCGCTCGCCGCCTACAACGTGATGAAGGCGCATAACCGCACCAACATCCTCATCGGCGGCACCGATGCGCAGCCGCCCGCGGTGCAAGCGGTTCTGGACGGGCGCATGCATGCCACCGTGCGCAACCCCTCCTGCCGCATTCACGGCTATGCCGTGCTTGCCGGCGTTGCGGCCGTAGTCAACGGCGAGAAAACCGGCAGCGGAATTCCAAAGCACATTGTGGCAGACGGGCCTGTGGTAACCAAGCAAAATGCCCCGGGCATGCTGTGGATGGAGGAGCATTTCCTAATCTGAATTTCGGCTGATCAAAGGGCTTGGCTGGAGCGAAGCCGTGCAAGCGCCGACCCCGCTTTTGCAACTGACCGGGATTGAAAAACGCTTTGGCGGGGTCGTTGCGCTGCGCGGTGTGGATTTTCGTTTGCACGCCGGTGAAATTCACGGGCTTGCGGGAGAGAACGGCGCCGGAAAAAGCACGTTGATGAAAATCATCGCCGGCGTGCACACCGACTATTCCGGCCGGATGGAATTGGAGGGCCGGCCGGTGCGGTTTCGTTCCGCGCGGGATGCGCTCGCCGCCGGAATCGGTATGGTGCATCAGGAACTCAGCATCGTACCGGAATTGACGGTGGCCGAAAATGTCCTGCTCGGCGCGCAACCCACGAACAAGCTCGGCTTTGTAGACTGGCGGCGCATGATGACCGAAGCCGGCGAGCACTTGCAAAGCCTCGGCATTTCCGTGGACGTGCGTGCCCCGATCGGTGCGCTGCCGCTCGGGTTGCAGCAAATGATCGAGATTGCGCGCGTGATCTTTTCCGGCGCCCGCATCATCATTCTGGATGAACCAACCTCGGCGCTTTCGCCGCCCGAGATCGAGCGATTATTTGAACTTCTGCGGCAGCTTCGCGCGCAAGGCCGCAGTATGATTTTCATTTCGCATTTCCTGGATGACATTTTACGCATCTGCGATGCCGTCACCGTGTTTCGAAACGGGCAGAAAGTGGCCTCTTCCGCCGCCGCCATCGATAAAATGTGGATTATCGACCACATGATCGGCGCCGGACATCAAGAACTGGAAGAAAGTTATCTCGGCGAATTTCAACTTAAGAGCCGCACTGAGGCGCCGGTGGTTTTGGAAGCGGAAGATTTGTGCCTTCGCGGCGCCTTCGAGGATGTCGGCTTGCGCGTGCACGCAGGCGAAGTTCTCGGCCTTTACGGCTTTATGGGCTCCGGGCAATTGGAGCTCACGCGAAGCTTGTTCGGCAAGCTCCCGCCGGAACGCGGGCGCGTGCGCATCATGGGCAAAGAGGTGCGCATCACTTCAACCGCGGTTGCCAAGCGCGCGGGCCTGGCATTTTTGCCCGAGAGCCGGCGTAGCATGCTGTTTGCCTTGGAGCCGGTCTATCGTAATATATCCATTAGCATTCTGGAACGTCTTTCGCGGCTTTGGGTAAAGCCGGCCACCGAACGCGCCCTTGCGCACGAGCAAGTATCCGCGTTGCGGATTCGCCCGCCGAATGTCGACCTGCCGGTAGGCACGCTTTCCGGAGGAAATCAGCAGAAAGTGGCGCTGGCACGGTGGCTCACGCATTTGCCGCACGTGCTCTTGCTGAACGAGCCCACGCGCGGGATGGATGTCGGCGCGAAAGAAGACGTAGTACGCATCGTGCGCGATCTCAGCGCGCGGGGCGTCGGGGTTCTGGTGGCATCTACCGAGCCGGAAACGGTGCTGGCGCTTGCCGATCGGATTTTGGTGATGAAAAAAGGCCGCATTGTGCATGAGTTTGCAGGAGAAGCGGTCAGCAAAGACCGCCTTCTTGCGGCCGCATGAGGGAAGCGAAGATGGAAGGTTCCGCAACCAAAACCGCCTCCTCCCTGCTGCCGCCGCGTGCGGAGTCCTGGTTCGCCGCGCAACTGCGCAATATTGCGCCTTTCGTTACCCTGATATTTTTGGTGGCGTTGTTCAGCATTGCCAGCCCCTCTTTCGCCACCCTCGACAATCTCAATAACATTCTGCAACAAATTTCGGTCACCGGCATTATGGCGGTGGGGCTCACCTTTGTGATCCTCACCGCGGAGATCGATCTTTCCGTGGCCAGCGTTGCCAATGCCACAGGCGTGGTGGTCGCATTTTTCACGGCGCAGGACAGCAGCGTGAATATCGCCAATGTTCCGCTTCCCGGTTGGGCCGCGATCGTGATTGCGGTGGCCTCCAGCGCCGCCCTGGGCGCGGTCACGGCCGTGGGCATGACGATCATCGGCATCCCCTCCTTCATCATGACCTTGGCGATGTTGCAGATCGGCGCAGGCATTTGCGCATTGTTGGTGCGGGGGCAGATCGCTTATGCCGTGCCGAAGCTCATCGCCACCTTGGGCAACGGCTCGCTCGGGCCGGTGCCGTGGATTATTATTGTCGCCGCCTTGGTGCTTGCGGCTGCGCACGTGGTGCTGACCTATACGCGTTTCGGACGCTACGTTTACATGGTGGGCGGCAATCGCGAAGCGGCCGAATATTCCGGCGTGAATGTGCGTGCCATCCTGGCTGCGGTGATGATCATTTCCGCGTTGTGTTCGGGCCTTGCGGGCATGCTCGGCGTTGCGCATTTCGGCAGCGCGCAGCAGGACGAATTCGACAATTACCTGCTCGATTCCATCTCGGCGGTGGTGGTCGGCGGCACCAGCCTCTTCGGCGGCCAAGGCGGCATCGGCAATACCATCGTGGGCTTGCTTGTTCTCGGCGTGCTCAACAACGGCCTCGACCACGTCAATATCGACAGTTTCCTGAAAATCCTTATTCGCGGCCTTATTTTGCTGGCCGCGTTGATTGTGAACGTTTATGCACAGCGGTTGCGCTCGCGCCGGCGCGCGGCGGCGTCCTAAAAGCGCGATCGGGCTGTGCGCAAAGCTTGCTTAGGCTGCGGCGCGATAGGTGCGCGGAATGCCGGCGCGGGCCACCTGGCCGTAAAGCGGCTCGTCCGGCAAACCCTCGTGCAAAACCGCACGCGCCGCAAGCAAGCGCGCAAGATCAATGCCGGTTTCAAAACCCATGTTTTCCAGCATGTAAACAAGATCTTCCGTTACAATATTGCCGGAAGCGCCCGGCGCATACGGGCAGCCGCCGAGCCCGGCCAAGGCGGCATCAAATTTGCGAATGCCTTCCTCAAGCCCCGCGTAAGCATTGGCCAAGCCCAATCCGAATGTGTCGTGCAAATGCAAGCCGGTCAGTTTGCTGCCGATGGCGGCGCGCACCGCGCGCACCGTGGCCTTGATTTGCGCAGGATGGGCATAGCCCACGGTATCGGCCAGAATCACTTCATCCGCTCCTGCCTCTGCCAATGCGGCGGCCACATGCACGGTCTTTGCCATGGGCACGACCCCGTCGATGGAACAGCCGAAAGCGGTGGAACAGCCGGCCAAAACCTTCATGCGGCGCGGCTGCTCGCGTACCCAGCCCACGATGCGTGCCACTTCGGCGATTTGTTCGTTTGGTGTGCGATTGAGATTGGCGCGGCTGTGCCCCTCGCTCACCGAAACCGGCACGCTGATGGCGTGCGCCCCTGCCTCGTAAGCCGTTTGCGCACCGCGCAAATTCGGCACCAGAGCAATAACAGTCAGATTGGGAATCCGTATTGCCGCGCGGACAATTTCCCCAGTGTCGGCCATTTGCGGAATAAGCCGCGCAGGCACGAAACTGCCCACTTCAATCTCGGGCACCCCGGCCGCTGCCAACGCCTCGATCCAGCGCACCTTGATCCCCGTCGGCATCTGGCCCTTGGCGATTTGCAGGCCATCCCGCGGCCCGACCTCACAAACACTGACGCGTTCTGCCATGCTTCTGCCTCCGTCGATCCGCGCAGGCTGCAACGGATGCCCAAGAAAGGCAAGGGCTTTGGAGGCTTCCAAGCCGCGCTTGACGACCGAACGGTTCGGTCGTATAAACACCCGAAGCCATCGGTAAGCACGCCTTCGCAGGCTTCACAGAGCAAACGGAGGGGCTCCATTTGTCCCTGCATGTCTCAGGCGAGGGGTTGTAGCCGTCATCTTTTGATCGCCCGCAAAAATCCGACAAGACAATTAGGAACCTTCCGATGCTGCGAATCTTGCTTCTGCTTGTTGCCGGCTTGCTTGTTCCCTTAACGGCCGAGGCGCAACCTAAGCCGCCTCTTGCGCCTGCCGTCGGCGTTACTCGCGTAGTACGCATGCCCGTTACCGAAACCAACGAATTCGTCGGCCGCATCCAGGCAACGGATCGGGTCAATTTGGTGGCCCGCGTCACCGCTTATATCGATCGCATGCTGTTTACCGAAGGGGCCGAAGTTAAAAAAGACGAATTGCTCTATGTCTTGGAGCAGCCGCCATTCGTTGCCGATGTGCAAGCCAAAGCGGCGTTGGTAGCGCAGGCGCAGGCACAATACGACAACGCGGATATCACCCTAAGGCGCGCGGAAGCGCTGCTGCACACCCCCGCCGGGCAGCAAGCGGCGGTGGATTCGGCGCGGGCAACCTGGCTTTCCGACAAAGCGCAGTTGATGCAAGCGCAGGCCAATCTGCGCATTTCCCAGATCAATTTGGCCTATACCGAAATCCGCGCGCCGATTTCCGGCAAAATCGGGCGCACTTCCGTAACGGTCGGCAACGTCGTCGGTCCGAACTCGGGAACGCTTGCCACGATCGTCAGCCAAGATCCCATGTATGTCGTCTTTCCGGTCTCGGTACGGGCCGCCTTGGATCTGCAACAGCGCTACGCCAAGAAAGGCGGGCTGGCGGCCATGCAAATCCGGCTCCGGCTTCCCGACGGCCGCATTTATGATCAGATCGGCAAAGTCGATTTCATCGACAACACCGTTGCGCAAAGCACCGACACCATTACGCTGCGCGGAGTCATTGCCAACCCGCGGATTGCTCTTGCCGCGAATCAGAATGTCGCCGCAAGGGAATTGATCGATGGAGAATTCGTCACCGTGTTGTTAGAGGGCGTTGCGCCGGTGCAGGCGCTCACCATTCCGCGCGCGGCGGTATTGGCGGATGCCGGCGGTGATTACGTCTTCGTGGTCGATCGCGACAATAAAGCCGAGCAGCGGCGCATTACGCTTGGCCAATCGACGCCGAGCACGGCGGTGGTGATGACCGGGCTGAAAGAAGGCGAGCTCGTGATCGTGGAAGGTCTGCAACGCGTTCGTCCGGGCCAGCCGGTCTTGCCTGCCCCGGCAACGCCGCAACCGCAAGCGGCGCGGGGTTAAAACGTATGATTTCTTCCATTTTTATCGACCGTCCGCGGCTTGCCGTGGTGATCGCTTTGGTTACCACCATCGCCGGCGTCTTGGCGATGCTGCAAATTCCGGTAGCGCAGTTTCCCGATATCGTGCCGCCGCAAGTGCTCGTTTACGCCACGTATCCCGGCGCTTCCGCCTCGGTGGTGGAAAGCACCGTGGCCCAGCCGTTGGAAGCCAACATCAACGGCGTCGATAACATGCTTTATATGAAGTCAACGAGCGGCAACGATGGAAGCTACAATCTTTCCGTCACCTTCGCGCTCGGGACGGATCCCAATATCGATACCGTTAATGTCAACAACCGCGTGCAAACAACACTTGCGGAACTGCCGCCGGAAGTCCAGCAAGAAGGCATCACGGTGCAAAAACGTTCGGTCTCCGTGCTGCAATTCATCGCATTCTATTCGACGAACGGAAAACAAGATCCGCTTTACATAACGAACTACGTCATCGTGCACGTGCTCGATGCCATCGCGCGCGTTCCCGGCATCGGCCAAGCGAGATTATTTGCGCAGATGAATTATTCGATGCGCATATGGTTCGATATTCAGCGGCTGGTAAGCCTTAATCTCTCTCCGTCCGACGTCATCGCCGCAATCCAAGCGCAAAACGTCGAGGCTCCGGTCGGGCGCATCGGGGCGCGGCCGATCAGCCCCGAACAGCAATTCCAACTCAACCTGCAAACCAAAGGCAGACTGCAAACGCCCGAAGAGTTCGGCAACATCGTGCTGCGGGCAAACCCGGATGGGTCTTTGCTGCGCTTGCGCGAGGTTGCCCGCGTGGAGCTCGGCGCGAAAAGCGAGGATAGCGAAAGCCGCCTCAACGGCCAACCTGCAGTGCCGATCGGCACCTATCTCGCGCCCGGGGCGAATGCCGTGCAGACGGCGAAAGCATTGCGGGAAACTTTGGCACGCTTGGAGAAGCGCTTTCCGCCGGGCCTTACCGCGAAGGTGATGTATGACAGCACCACCTTCATCAACGATACAATCCACGAAGTCATACGCACCTTGGCGGAAGCGTTTGCTTTGGTGGTGTTGGTCGTCTTTCTGTTTCTGGGAAGCGTGCGCGCCACCATCATTCCGGCGGTTGCCGTGCCGGTCAGCTTGGTCGGCACGTTTGCCGTGCTGCTCAGTGTGGGTTACAGCGCCAACACGGTCTCTTTGCTGGCCATGGTGGTGGCCATCGGCATCGTCGTCGACGACGCGATCGTGGTGGTGGAAAATGTCGAGCGCGTCATGAGCGAACATCCCGAGCTTTCACCCGCGGAAGCCACGAAGCTTGCCATGCGCCAGATCACCGGTCCGATCATTGCGATTTCGCTGGTTTTGCTGTCCGTCTTCGTACCGATTGCTTTTCTTCCGGGCCTTTCCGGAACGCTGTTCCGCCAATTCGCGGTAACCATCAGCGCCGCCATGGTCATTTCGGCGATCAACGCGCTCACGCTTTCGCCGGCGCTCTGCGCGGTCTTTTTGCGCCATACCGGCGTGCGGCGTGGCCTTATGGCCTATGTGCTGCGCGGCATCGATAGCGTGCGCAGCGGCTATGCGAGGGCGGTGCAGCGGTTGCTGCGCGTGGCCGCGGTTGCGGTGGTTCTGGTGCTTGCCTTCGGCGTCGGCCTTGTCGGGCTTGCGTATCGTACGCCCACCGGCTTTTTGCCGGAAGAAGACCAAGGCGCATTCTTTGCGCTGGTGCAGCTTCCCGACGGCGCCTCGCTGCCGCGCACGGCTGCCGCGGTGAAGCAGGTGGAAGCGATGTTTCGGAAAATGCCGCAAATTTCCGACGTGCTTTCCATTCTGGGCTTCTCTCTGCTCGATCAAGCCTATGAACCGAACGCGGCCTTTCTGGTCTTGCGCCTGAAACCCTTTGCCGAACGCCCGAAGATGGAAGACATGGCACAGGCCTTGATTCACAAAGCCTTCGGAATGGCGCAGCAGATCCGCTCTGCCGTGGTGTTTCCGTTCAACCTTCCGCCCATTATCGGGCTTTCGACCTCTGGGGGGTTCGAATACGAATTGGAAGGCCTCGAAGGCCAAGATCCCGCCGATATCGGGGCAGTCATGCGAGGGTTGATTGCCAACGCCAACCAAGACCCCAGGCTCGCGCGCGTCTTTTCCACCTTTACCGCGTCCACCCCCTCCATCTATCTCGATATCGATCGGGAAAAGGCGCAGGCGCTCGGCCTGAATATGGCCGATGTCTTCGTTGCCTTGCAAGCAACGCTCGGCGGCATTTATGTCAACGACTTCAATATGCTCGGCCGCGTCTGGCAGGTCAATCTCGAAGGAGAGGCGAAAGACCGTTCCGACATCGAGAATATTTGGCAGATCTATGTCCGCAATAAAGATGGCCAAATGGTGCCGATGCGCTCCATTGCCAGCATGCGCATCGTCCAGGGGCCGCAGGTGATCGTGCGTTATAACAACTATCGTGCGATCGCCATTCAAGGCAGCCCGGCCCCGGGCGTCTCCTCGGGCACCGCGCTTGCCGCAATGGAGGAAATCTCCGCAAAAACCCTGCCGCAGGGCTACGGCTATGAATGGACGGGCACCGCCTATCAGGAGGAACTGGCGGCGGGGCAAACGCTCGGCATCCTCAGCCTTGCGGTTCTGTTCGCTTATCTTTTTCTGGTCGCGCTTTATGAAAGCTGGATCATTCCGATCCCCGTGCTGCTTTCGGTCACCGTCGGCATTTGCGGCTCGTATGTGGCGGTGCTGATTTCCGGCCTTTCGCTGGATCTTTACGGCGAAATCGGCATGGTTGTCTTGATCGCGCTGGCCGCCAAAAACGGGATTCTCATTGTCGAATTCGCCAAGGAACAACGCGAAGCAGGGCTGCCGATTCGCGAAGCCGCGGCGCTCGGCGCGGAGATGCGCTTTCGGGCGGTGATGATGACCTCGATTGCTTTTATCTTCGGTCTGGTGCCGCTCGTCTTCGCCCACGGCGCCGCCATGCTCAGCCGCCGCGGTGTCGGCACGGCCGTTTTCGGCGGCATGATTGCGGCAAGCGCCATCGGCATCTTTCTTATTCCCATGCTTTATGCCACATTCCAATCGCTGCGCGAGCGCGTAAGCCGGCGCGCGCGCAAGCACGAGCGGGTGCGGGAGGATGTCCACACACTCGGGGACTAAGTGACCAGAAACGGACCATTACAGAGATCGTTTGGGACGAACGGGAGAGTGTCTTCATGACGAAATTCGGTCTTGCTCAGCCGGTACCGCGCGTGGAAGATCCGCGGCTCTTGAAAGGCAACGGCCGCTACACCGACGACTATGCCCCGCCCGGCATGCTGAGGGCGTTCATTTTGCGCAGCCCCCATGCCGCTGCGCGAATCCGCAGCATCGATACCGCTGCCGCAAAAGCGATGCCGGGGGTGGCGGCCGTTTACACGCACGCGGATTTGGCGGCGGACAATATCGGCACCCTGCCGTGCGCCGTGCCGCTGAAAAATCGCGACGGCTCCAAAAGCGTCATGCCGCCGCATCCGGTTCTCGCCGATGGTTTCGTGCGCCATGTGGGCGATCCGGTCGCACTCGTGGTGGCGGAAACCCTGCAAAAAGCGCGTGATGCCGCGGAAGCCGTTGTCGTGGACTACGAGGTTCTTCCCGCCGTCACCGATCTTGCCACCGCAACGGAACCCGGCCAACCGCAAGTCTGGCCGAACGCGCCGCGCAATATTTGTTTTGATTGGCAAGTCGGCGACAAAGCAAAAGTGGATGCGCTGTTCGCGCAAGCCGCGCATGTCACGCGCTTGAAAGTGGTCAACAACCGCGTCGTGGTGGCCAGCATGGAACCGCGCGCCGCATTGGCCGAATACAACCCGGCAAACG
Source organism: Terriglobia bacterium (assembly GCA_023511585.1). Classification (GTDB taxonomy): domain Bacteria; phylum Pseudomonadota; class Alphaproteobacteria; order Acetobacterales; family Acetobacteraceae; genus JAIMBF01. The sequence goes on along the minus strand of JAIMBF010000007.1, from coordinate 30,188 downwards.
GAAGATGGACGCTCACCACCAACACCCAAGGCGGATGGTTGCTCAAAGATCTTTTGGCGGAAGCGATCTTCAAAACCGATAAAGACAAATTCCGCATCATTACGCCCGATGTCGGCGGCGGGTTCGGCATGAAAATCTTTCTCTACGCCGAACATGCGTTGACATGTTATGCCGCGCGCAAGCTCGGGCGCCCGGTGAAATGGAGCTCCGAGAGAAGCGAGGCGTTTCTCTCCGATACGCAAGGCCGCGCCAACCTCACCGAGGCCGAACTCGCCCTGGACAAAGACGGCAACTTCCTCGCTTTGCGCACGCGCAATTTTGCCGATATGGGCGCCTATCTTTCCACCTTCGCACCGTTTATTCCGACCCTTGCCGGCACCAAAGTGCTTGCCAGTGTGTATCGTTTCCAAGCGGTCTATGCGAACGTGATCGGCGTATTCACCAACACCGTTCCGGTGGATGCCTATCGCGGAGCCGGGCGGCCGGAAAGCAATTATTTGGTCGAGCGGTTGATCGACCAAGCCGCGCGCGAGCTCAAAATCGATCGCGCCGAATTGCGCCGCAAAAACATGGTGCCGGAAAGCGCGATGCCGTGGACTTCCGCCATGGGGCAAGTCTACGACAGCGGCAATTTCCCCTTCGTCTTCGAGGCCGCGCTCAAGAAAATGGATTACGCCGGATTTCCCGCCCGGCAAGCGGAAGCGCGGCGGCGCGGAAAGCGGCGCGGCATCGGCATGTCCTATTACCTCGAGGCGACCGGCGGAGCCCCCTCCGAGCGCGCGGAAATTCGCTTTGCCGAGGATGGTTATGTGGATGTCTATGTCGGCACGCAATCAACCGGGCAAGGGCACGAAACGGCCTATGTCATGCTGATTTGCAATGAACTCGGCATCGATGCCGAGAAAGTGCGCATCAAGCAAGGGGATACGGATACCATCCCCGAAGGCGGCGGCACCGGCGGGGCGCGCAGCCTTTATTCCGAAGGCCAGGCCATTCTGCTCACCGCCGCAACCGTTATCGAGAAAGGCAAAAAGGCGGCCTCGGAAGTCCTGGAGGCCTCACCCGCGGATATCGTCTTCGAAAACGGAAGATTTTCCATTGTCGGCACCGATCGCGGCATCGACATTCTTGCGCTTGCCGAGACGCAGCGCAAACGCCTCGCTGCCGGAGAATCGGCCACGCTTTTGGATGCCGCCGAGGTCGCGCCGATCGAAAAGCATACCTTTCCGAACGGTTGCCATATGGCCGAAGTCGAAGTGGATCCCGAAACCGGCAAGGTGGAAATCGTGCGTTACGCGGTTTGCGACGACATCGGCAAAGCCATTAACCCGCTGATTGTGCGCGGCCAAGTGCAGGGCGGCGTGACACAGGGAATCGGGCAAGCCGTCTTCGAGCATACCGTTTACGATCCGGCTTCCGGCCAGCTGATCACGGGAAGCTTCATGGATTACGCTCTGCCGCGCGCGGCGGACGTGCCGGACATCGAAGTGGAGCTCATCGAAGTGCCGTGCAAAAGCAACCCGCTTGGCGTGAAAGGCGCGGGCGAAGCAGGCGCCGTGGGTAGCCCGCCTGCGGTGATCAACGCCATTATCGACGCTTTGGCCGAAGATGGCGTGACGGATCTGGACATGCCGGCAACGCCCGAGCGCGTCTGGCAAGCCCTGCAAACCGCACGCGCCGCGTAATGCCAAGGGGATGGCGTCGGCAGAGTATGTTCTTGAGGTGAAACCAGGAAGGGAGCGTCCAAGATGAAATGGTCCGCAATGGCCTTCACGGCAACCATCGCGTTGATCGGCACGGCTTCCTTTGTCCGGGCGGACGAGATGCCCGGCAAAGACTGGATCAGTGCCGATGCCTTGGTGCAGAAGCTAAAGGATGCCGGCTATACCGGCATCGCCAAGCTCGAGGCGGAAGACGGCGAATGGGAGGGCAAAGGCGTCAAGAACGGCGAAACCATGAAGTTCCATGCCGACGCCCACACCGGCGCCATCCTCTCCGAGAAACCGGATCACGAAGACCAAGACAAGATGCCCGGCAAAGACTGGATCAGCGCCGATGCGCTGATGCAGAAGCTTAAGGATGCCGGCTATACCGGTATCGCCGAGATCGAAGCGGAAAAGGGTAAATGGGAAGGCAAAGGCGTCAAGAACGGTGCAACCATGAAGTTTCATGCCGATGCGCATACCGGCGCCATCCTCTCGGAGAAACCGGAAGGCAAAGATCACGAAGACAGCGACTAATGCGGCAATAACAGCACCTGGGTCGGAGCCGGAGAGCGAAGATTGTCTGCCGGCCGCTTTCATCCCCCTGCCCGCGAAAAGCCGAAGCCGTAGGTTCGTCGGCCGACATTCGCCCCGGCTCCACCAAGCCCGCGCCCTAATCCATCAGCCCGCAGCGTTGAATAAGACCCACCATCATCGGGCTCAGCACGTGCGCAATCTCCGCTTGCACCTCCGCGAGCGCCTCCAGCCCCGCGGCCAGGTTCTCGGGGGTTTCCTCGAAGGCCATCGCCACATCCTCGGCCATTCCGCGCTTCATGCCCGGATGGCCCAAAAAGCCGAAGGCGCGTTCACCCGCGGCAAACACCACCGGCTCTCCGGCCTGGTCACGCGCAAGCACGGCAAGGCCCGCCCCCGGCACCGGCCGATCGCGCAGATAAGCGGCAAACGGAAACCGCTCCGGAAGCCAGCCGCCCAGCGCCTCGGCATCCGTGCGCGCGGCCCTGTCAACCCAAAGCCGAAGCGGCGCTTCCTCGGCCCCGCCTCCTGCCGCAACCGCCAAAATGACGGCGCCAAGCTCCACCCCGATCACCGGCAGCTCGGCGTTCAGGAAAGCGCGGGCCAGGCGCAGCTCCGCGCCAAGCGAAGGCAGAATATGCCCGCTCACCACCCCGTAAGGCCCCGCACCCAGCAGAACGAGCCCTGCGAAGTCTTCGGGAGAGGCGGGAATCTTCGTGCCTTCCGTAAATGGCCGAACGTAGCGAAAGCGGATGTTCCGGCTCTCCAAATGGTCTTCCATCAGCCCGAGAAATTCCACCTCGATATGTTGGATCACGCAAAGCGTTCGCACCGCCCCTCCTCGGCCGTTCCGGCCTTCCGCGCCAAGCGCAGTTCTTGTTTGACTGATCTATCATATAAGGGCAAACTTCCGAAATGGGTTGGATGAAGATCGCAAGCGCTATCGAGCCGTTTGACACGCTCGCGCTGAACGAAACCTTGGTCTCCGCCTTGGAAGCGGAAGCAAAACAGCGCCCGCTCGGCCCGTTACGCTTCTTTACCCCCACGTTCCGGGCGTATGCGAGCGAGGAACTCAGCGGCTGCGGCGGCAAGAATTACTTCCCGGCCTTTTCTATCACCGGCGGCGCCTGCGCGTTGATGTGCGACCATTGCCAGGCGAAAATCCTGGAGCCGATGATTCCGGCCAAAAGCCCCGAAGACCTTATCCGAAAAGTGCGCGACCTCGTATGGCTCAAGGATCTGCGGGGGTTTTTGCTCTCCGGCGGGTCGAATCGCCGCAACGAGGTCCCTTACGACCGTTATGCCGGGGCAATCGCCGCGCTGAAGGCGGAATTTCCGCATCTCCGCATCGCCGTTCACTCGGCGTTGATCAATTTCCCGCGCGCGCAACGTCTGGCGGAAGCGGGCGTCGATGTGGCCATGCTGGATATGATCGGTGCGGAAGAAACCATCCGCGACGTTTATCATCTCGATCGCACGGTTGCCGATTTTGAAGAATCGCTCGCGGCATTGTGCCGCACCTCGATGGATGTCGTGCCGCATATTGTGATCGGGCTGCATTACGGGCGTTTGCTCGGCGAGATGAAAGCGCTTGAGATCATTGCGCGCTATCCGGTCGCCGCCTTGGTTTTGGTTGTCGTCATGCCGCACTATGCCCCGCCGCATAAGCCGTTTGCCGTCCCGCCGCCCGAGCAGGTGGCCGAGGTTTTCGTGGCCGCGCGTAAGCGCATTCATCATGCGCCGGTACAACTGGGCTGCGCACGCCCGGGCGGGACCCACAAACTCATCACCGATGCCTATGCCGTGATGGCGGGTTTCGACGGCATCGCCTATCCGGCGGAAGGCGTGGTGGCGTTGGCCCGCGCCATCGGGCGGGAAGTGGATCAGCAATCGGCTTGCTGCTCCATCGGGTTGGATGGATTGACCGGCCGTCATGCCTGTGCCGCGTAAAAGAGAACGAAGGAAGGAAGTCCCATGAGCTGTTTGGATATGCCGCGCCATCCGGTTCCCGATTTCCTCAACAAAACCCCGCGGGATTATAACGACGCCGAGAGCATGCGCCCGCGCGTGCCTTCGCCGGTGCCTCTTGAGGCGCGCAACGGCGCGCGTGTCAAAGCGCAATCGGCCGCGCCGCACGGCGTTTATCTGCCGAACAACAACATTCTCACGCCGGCCATGCGCTCGCCGGCTTACGTGCAAATGTCCACCGCCGCCGCGATCACGCTCGGCATTATGAAAGGCATGATGCATCGCACGAGCTGCACGCGATGCCTGAATTTGTTGCTGACCTATCCGGAAGGCTGCCGAGCCAATTGCGCCTATTGCGGCCTTGCACGGCATCGCGAAGCCGAACGCAATTACGCCGATCGCAACTTCATTCGCGTGGACTGGCCTGCCGTTCCCTACGACGATGTGCTGGACATTATGGAAGCGGGCGGCGATGGCGGGCGTTTTCACCGCATGTGTATCAGCATGATCACGCACCCGAATTCCGATGCCGATACACGGGTTGTCTTGCGCCGTTGGGTGGAGCGCATTCATCACGTTCCCGTTTCGATTCTCTCCAACCCCACGACGATGACACGCCAAGATGTTCAAGAACTCAAAGACTTGGGCGCGGAAATCTTCACCGTCGCGCTGGATGCGGCAAACCCCGAAATTTTCGACCGCACGCGCGGGCGCGGCGTTGCCTCGCCGCACTCATGGCAGAAATATTGGGAGATTTTGCGTGCCGCCGCAGAGATTTTCGGGCCGGAAAAGTTCGGTGCGCACATCATCGTCGGCATGGGGGAATCCGATTACGACGTGCTGACGCAAGTGCAAACCATCCGCGATATGGGCGGGCATAGCCACATGTTCGCCTTCTTCCCCGAGCGCGGCTCATTGATGGATCACCTGCCCCCGGTTCCGCGCCCGCAATGGCGGCGCGTGCAGCTGGCGCGTTACCTGATCGACTATCGCGGCCACCGCTTGGAACGCATGCGCTTTGACGAGGCCGGCCGTCTGATCGATTTCGGTTACCCGCAAGACGAGCTGCAAGCCATTATCGATGCCGGCACCGCGTTTCGCACCTCGGGATGCCCGGGCAAGGAAGCGGCGGATATTTCGGCTTGCGATCGGCCCTATGGGGATTCGCCGCCAAGCGATATTGCGTCCTATCCGTTCCCGCTGAAGCGGCGCGATATTAAGCGGGTGCGCGCGCAATTGGAACAAGGACTGCCGCTTGGCCCGCACGAGCCCGGCCGCTGAGGCCTCCGCCGAACCCAATCCCGCCTTGCGGAAGTGTAACTGGGCAGGCATGCGCATAGGCGCTAAGACCACCCAAGTTTTGGGGTTGCGCGACGCGGCATGAAGAATCCGGAGCAAAACATCGCAGCATGGACGCGCGCACAGGCAAAAGCCGTGCGCAAGGTCGCCTTGCCGGCGGTCGCCTTCGGGCTTGCCTCCGTCGCGGCAGCCACCGGCCAGGCGTGGCTGATGGCCAGAGTGCTCGCCAGAGGCTTGCATGCCGATGCCGGGCCGCTTGGCGTCCTGCTCGGGGGGTTCGGCCTCTTGGCCCTGCTGCGTGCAGCGCTTGGCGTGGCGGCGGATAATGCCGCCGTCTCCGCCGGTATCGCCGGCCGGCGTCGCCTTCGGCATCAGGTGCTGCATCGGCTCTTGGCATTGGGTCCCGCGCTCGGGCGGCAACGGCATTCGGGCGAACTGACCGCAGTCCTCACCGATCAAGTCGAAGCTATGGAGGGACTTTTCGCCCGCTGGGTCCCGGCTGCCATGCTTGCCGTGATGGGACCCGCCCTGGTGCTGCTGGTGGCGTTCTGGACGGATCCTTGGGCCGGGGGAACCCTGCTGGGTGCGGGGCTTTTCGTCCCCGTGGGCATGGCGCTTTCCGGCATCGGCGCCGCCGTCGCCTCGCGCCGGCAATTCGTGGCCCTCGCGCGCCTGCAGGCGCGGTTTCTCGATCGCGTGCGGGGAATTGCCACCATCGTGCTGGCCGGACGCGCCGAGCACGAAGCGGAAGCTCTCGCCGCCGCCGCCGATGAACTGCGTCGCCGCACCATGCGCGTGCTTCGGGTGGCTTTCCTTTCCTCGAGCGTGCTGGATCTGGCGCTTGCCGGGGCGCTGGTGGTGCTCGCCCTGCATTACGGCGCAGCCGCCCTGGCGGGGCGCGGCGGCGTCTCGCTCTCCACGTCCCTGTTCGCGCTTTTGCTGGTGCCGGAGTTTTTCGCGCCGCTCAGGGCTTATGCCGCGGCCTATCAAGACCGGCTGCATGCCACCGGCGCCGCCGCAGCCTTGGTCAATCTCCCCGAGCCGCCGCAAGAAGCCTCGCACGCCGGCCCGCAACCCGCCATTCGTACCATCTCCGCTCACGGCGTGAGCATCGCTTTCGAAAACGTGCACTTCGCGTGGGATAAAACGCGGGGGCCGGTTTTGAACGGACTGAGCTTTCGGGTGCCGGCGGGCGAAACCTTGATTTTGATCGGGCCTTCGGGCGCGGGCAAATCCACCGTCATCGAAATGCTGCTCGGTTTCATCCGCCCCGATTCCGGGCGGGTGAGCTTGAACGGCTTGGATTTGTTTTCCATTGCGCCGGAAGCACGCATGCGTCTTATGGCCTGGATCGGCCAGCAGCCGATGATCTTTGCCGGAAGTTTGCGCGAGAATATCCGTTTCGCCCGGCCCGAGGCCACCGATGCCGAGGTTGCGGAAGCCGCACGGGCGGCGCGCGTCGATGCCTTTGCGGCAAGCCTTCCGCGCGGGCTGGACACCGAGGTGGGCGAGGGCGGCTACGGGCTCTCCGGCGGGCAGGCGCAACGCGTGGCGATCGCGCGTGCATTCTTGAAAAATGCGCCGGTTTTGCTGTTGGACGAGCCTACCGCGCATCTCGACCCCGCAACCGAAGCCGAGGTGCTGGAAAGCCTCCGTCGCCTCGCGGCGGGGCGAACCGTGATTTTGGCAAGCCATTCCGCGGCGGCGCATGCTTTTCCCGGCAGGCGGCTGGAGCTGCATGGGGGTCGCGCCTTGGCCGATGCGGCGCGAGGGGTCGCTTGAAGCCGCTGCTGCGCATTCTCGCGCTTTGGCGAAGCCGGGCCGGCTGGTTGTTGGCCGGCGCGGCGCTCTCCATGGCTGCCGTTGCCGCCGGCGTGGCGCTGATGGTGCAATCGGGCCGGGCGGTCGGGATCGCCATTGTTGCGGGAACGCTTGCCGCCCCTTTTCTTTTGCGCGCTCTGGGCGCCTTGCGCGTCATTCTCCGCTACGCCGAGCGGCTGCTCACGCACGCTGCCACGTTCCGCGCGCTGGCCGATCTGCGCGTCTGGTTCTTTCGCGGGCTCGCTAAAGGTTCGGCCGGTGGGCTCGGCTTCCGCCGCGCCGGAGACGTGCTTTCGCGCCTTGTCAATGACGTGGAAGCGCTGGACGGGCTTTATCTCCGCATTCTCATCCCCTTGGCCGGCGCGGTGCTGCTTCTTCCGGCGCTTGGCATTTTCATCGGCCGCACATTTCCTTTGCTGGCCGCCGCCGTCGTTGTTCTCTTCGGCATCGCCGCCTTTGTGCTGCCCGCCCTCGCCGCCCGCCAGGCGAAATCGGCAGGCTCCGATCTGACCCGGGCGTTATCGGCGTTGCGCGTTGCGGCCCTGGATCTCTTAAGCGGGATGAAAGAGGTCCTCGCCTTCGGGGCGGAAGGGCGGATGCTGGCGCAAATCCAGGCGCGGGAGGACGCATTGTTCGCCGCGCAGGCGCGCGTGGCCAAACGCAGCGCCTGGGCGGCCGCGGCCGCGTTTCTTTGCGGGCAGGCGGCACTTCTGGCGGTGCTCGCTCTTGCCGGCGCCGCGCCGTTGGGTGCTATCGCCGCCACCTTTCTGATTGTAGCGAGTTTTGAAGTGGTTGCCGGCCTGCCGCGTGCCGGCGTGCTGGCCGGCTATGCCGCCGCTTCCGCCGAGCGCGTTCTGGAAGCCGCTCAAAGCCCCGCCCCCGTGGCGGATCCTCCGCATCCGCTCGCCCTTCCGCGCGGATTTACGTTGCGCTTCGAGGCGGTCGGCTTCCGTTGGCAGCCGGATCGGCCGATGGTGTTTGACGGGCTCTCGCTCGAGATCCCCGAGCGCTCGCGTGTTGCGATCCTCGGCCCGTCGGGAGCCGGAAAATCGACGCTTGCGGCATTGGCGCTGAAAGTCGTCGCCCCGCAATCGGGCCGGGTGCTGCTTGGCGGCGTCGACATCGCAGCCCTGTCTGCGGCGGATGTCCGCTCGCGCATCGGCTGGCTTAGTCAAAACACGCATCTCTTCGACGATACGATCCGCGCCAACCTTCTGCTCGCAGCCCCCGCCGCCGACGAGCAAGCGCTTTGGGCGGCGCTCGATCAAGCGCAAATCGGCGCATTCGTCCGCACCCTACCCGATGGGCTGGATACCTGGGTCGGCGAAAAGGGGCTTCGCTTTTCCGGCGGCCAAGGCAGGCGGCTCGCATTGGCGCGCGCGTTGCTTTCGCCCGCCCCGATCCTGATCTTGGACGAACCCTGCAGCGGCCTGGATGCGGACACCGAACGGGCGTTTCTGCTCACCCTAAACGAGGTGGCGAAAGATCGCACGGTGATCCTGATCGCCCATCACCTGCTCGGCATCGAACGGCTGGACCGCGTATGGCGCATCTCCGGCGGGCGGGCGCTTGCTGCGGCGTGTTGACGGAGGCTTGCGGGGACGGCAATTTATGCCGTCAATTGAAGAGCTTGCAGGGAAGGAGGGATTTCGGTGCCGCGCTTGCGCCCGCTTGGTTATGCCGTCTCGGTGCTTTTGCTTGCGCTGACCGGATGTTATTGGACAGACCTGACGTCCAAGCAGATGCCGGCCTCCAAGGCCTATTTCGTCTTCTTTGCTCCCGGCTCGGCGAGCCTGGATCAGCCCGCGCGCACGGTCGTGGCGGATGCTGCGGCCTATGCCAAAGTCTATCCCCTCGCCCCGATCACCGTCACCGGCCACGGAGACCCGAGCGCCGGCCCCCAAGAGGCGGAAGAGATGGCGCACCGACGCGCCCAGGCTTTGGCCAAAGCCCTGGCCGCCGACGGCGTGGATCCGCGCCGGATCACTCTGAGTCCGCCGATCATCACCACGGATATCACGTCCTCTCAGGCGGCGCGCCGTGGTGACATTATCGTCGGGAACATGCCGTAACCGGCCACTGCGGCCCGTTCACGGGGCCTCTTGGCGCTTTTTGCGTAATAGAGCTTTCCGCTGAGGCGGGTTTGCTGCCCGCCCCTTTGCCGTTGCCGCCTCTTATCCCGCCGAGCCTTGCGGCTGGCGCAAAATACTTCCGCGGTCCGTGCAGAGCACACCGTTGGATGACACACAATATTATAAGCAAGCTTATGAACGCTGCCGCCGGTCTGGGCAGCCGGAACCAAACCAATGCCATGGAGAAAAACACCATGACACCCACAACCCTTCCCATCGGGCGGCGTGGCATGCTGGCTTTGGCCGTTGCCGGCTTGAGCCTCCCTGCCCTTTTCGCACAGCCCGCGCGCGCTGAAAATACCGAGAGCGCTGCCGTCATCGCACCGATTCAGCGCCTGAATGACGCGTTGCTCGCCAATATGAAAGCGGGAAAGCAAGTGCCGTTCGCGCAGCGTTTTGCCGCGCTGGCCCCGGTGATCGAGAACGCATTCGACCTCGACGCAATTCTGGCGGCCTCGGTCGGGCTGCGGTGGCGCTCGATGGCGGAGAACGAGAAGGCAGATCTGCAAGCGGCTTTTCGTCGCTACACCGTATCCAGCTATTTGGCGAATTTCGACGAATACAACGGCCAGTCTTTCCAGATCGCCCCCTCGGTGCGCAAGCTCGATAACGGCGAAGCGGTGGTTGACACCAAAATCCTGCGCAAAGACGGCACATCGACGAAACTCAGTTACGTGATGCGCAAAACCCCCTCCGGCTGGAAGGCGGTCGATGTTTTGTTAGACGGCACCATCAGCCGCGTTGCGGTGCAACGCTCGGATTTTCGGTATTTGCTGACGAACGGGGGCGTCCCCGCCCTGGTTGCAGGCTTGCAGAATAAGGTCGCGAATCTCTCCGGCGGAATGAGGGCATAGCGTAAAGGCCTTGTCAGCAAGGCCTGAAAAGCGTCAGTTGCCCATCCGCCAAGGGGAACGATCTTTCCAGCTCTTCAATACCGAAGCGGCCCAGGCGGTGGTCTTGTCCTTGTGGCAAATGTTGCACGGGTTGGGGATACCGTATGCATCCGTTTCCGCCGGCGTAATGAAACGGAACGTGTGCGCGTGCACCATCACGTCGCCCAGGGTTTCCTCGATCTTCGGCATGTGGCAGGCGATGCATTGGCTACCCTTACTCTCGGGCTTATGATGCGTATGCGCCGCGATGGTTTCGGCGTGCGGCCCGTTCGCGGTGTTCGTGCCATGGCAGGTGAGGCAGATTTCGCTCGGCGGTTCGCGTAACTGCGCCGCGTTTTCGGTGCCGTGGACGTCATGGCAGCTGAAACACGCAACACCGCGCGTGTACATCAGGCTTTGCACGAAATCGTTGCCTTGCATGCGGTTCTTGTGTGCGGTGCCGTCCGGATAATGCGTAAACGAGGTCTCACCGAGTTTGTGCTCTTCCAGTTTCCAGAAATCGGACAAATCCAATCCCATGTGAAAGCCTACCGGCCAATCGTAATATTTGCCGTCGATCAGGTTGACCAGCGGCCGGCCTTGCGAGTGGCATTGGATGCAGGTATCGTTCGCACGCACGTAATCAAGACGCGCGGGGTTGATAATCGTCTCGCGCGTTTTTTGTTTGATATGTTCGCTGCCGGGCCCATGGCAACGTTCGCAACCGACATTCCACTCCGTTACCGTTTTAGTTTTTATATCGTAGTTTACGGAATGGCAGCCGTCGCAGAGCGGGCCGGTGGGCCGCTGGAAATTATCCGGCGGATAGAACGGCGCCCACCAATCGGCACCGTTCTTGACGAAATACTTCCGCCACATATGGTGCGTAATGTCCCACTGCGCGGGTTCGGGATAATAGTCATCGCCGATCTTGGTAAAGTAGCGCTGCTTCCAAATGCTGCCGTAGACGAAGGCAATATCGTTCTTGGTGAACGTCACCAACGGATCCGGCTTGGAAAGATCGGGAATAATCGCCTCCGGATGCGCGCGCGGATCCCTTACCACGTTCGCCATCGGCGTTTTCTTCCAGCGTTCGTAAATTTCGGTATGGCAGGGCTTGCAAGCCGCCGAGCCGACATAATGCCAACCCGCGGCAATTCCTTGCGCAACCGCGTGCGAAATGCCGAACACTCCGGCGTGCAGTGCGGAATCTTCGGCCTTTTGCTCGGAAAGTTTCACCGTTATCGGCAAATGGCGAATATAGAGAACGAGTTGCCAAATTTGCCGTTCCGGCAAATTCCACGCCGGCATACCGGTGTTGCGAATGCCGTTGCGGATATGATAGAAAATCTCACCATCGGTAAGCGCAGGCGCCAGATCGCGAAGCGGCGGAGGGTGTGGATATTCACCGGCGCCGATCTCGGTTCTGCCGCCGCCGTCATAACCGTGGCAGACTTCGCATTTCGCGCGAAACACATCGCGCCCGGCCGCCAGATCGGCGGCATCCGCGCCCAAAGGGTTGCGCCGCTCGCGTGCGGCCTCCGGCACCGCGTGGCGCAGCAGCCAGGTTGCCGTTACGACTTCAATCGCCGAAGGGTTTGTCCGCGCGCTGGAAAGCCCCGGAAGCACATAATGCCGAACCAGCCCCAGAACCGCGCCCACCACAACCAGAAGAGGCAAAAGCCAGCGTGCGATACGCTTTAAGTGAGGCGCCGGCATCATTTTGCCTCATTTCGCCGTTTGTCCAATTCCCGCAATTTGTGGCGCATGATTTTGCCGGTTGTCGTCATCGGCAGGGACTCGACAAATTCCAAAAGACGCGGGTATTCGTGTGCCGCCAGCCGCACTTTCACGAAATCTTGAATCTCCCGTGCCAATGCGTCACTCGGCCGGTGCTCCGGCTTCAAAACAATAAACGCCTTCACCACCTCCGTGCGGATCGGATCCGGCACACCCACCACGGCGGCCAGCGCCACAGCCGGGTGTTTCATCAGGCAATCCTCGATTTCACCCGGGCCGATGCGGTAGCCCGCGCTGGTGATCACGTCATCGCTGCGGCCGAGAAACCAAAAATATCCGTCTTCATCCCTGCGCCCAAGATCGCCGGTGAGCAGAAACTCGCCGGCAAATTTTTCCCGCGTGGCTTCTGCGTTTCCCCAATATTGCAGAAACATCACCGGATCCGGCCGGCGGACGGCAATATGGCCGTGCGTGCCGTCAGGGAGCGGGTTGCCCTGCTCGTCCACCACGCGCACGTCATGCCCCGGCACGGCGCGCCCCATCGAGCCCGCACGCACCGGAAACAGCGGCGCGTTATTGGCAACAACAAGGTTGCACTCCGTCTGTCCATAAAACTCGTTGATGGTAAGGCCGAAGACCGCGCGCCCCCACTCCAGAAGTTCCTCACCCAACGTTTCCCCGCCGCTGCCGATGCTGCGCAATTTCACCCCCGGCTGCGGTTTCGCTCCGGCGTACTGGCGCATCAGTTTCAAGGCGGTGGGCGGCAAAAAGGCGTTCCGCACGCCGTATTTCGCCATCAGGGCAAAGGCTTCTTCGGGGTCGAACTTGGCGGCGCGATAGGCAAGCACCGGCACACCGTGATGCCAAGACGGCATCAGCACATCAAAGAGCCCGCCGATCCATGCCCAATCGGCCGGGGTCCAGAACAAATCCCCGGGCTTGGGGAAAAACTCATGCGGCATTTCCACGCCGGGCAGATGGCCCAAAAGCACGCGATGCGCATGCAGCGCCCCCTTGGGGCTGCCGGTGGTGCCGGACGTATAAATAATCACGGCCGGATCATCGGCGGATGTCTCGAGGGGGGTAAAATTCGTGCTGGCGCGCGCGAGTTCGGCGTGGAAGGAGACGAACCCCGCCCCGCCGCCCGCGGTGGTGAAGACCACCTGGAGCTCGGGAAGGCGGTCGCGGATGGCCGCAAGCTTGGCGCAGCCGGCTTCATCGCTCAGCACCGCTTTGGCGCCGCTGTTGGCAAGGCGGAACTCCAACGCGTCCTCGCCGAACAAGGTAAAGAGCGGGATGGAAATCAGCCCAAGCTTCCAAGCCGCGACATGCGCAATCGCGGTTTCCGGAGCCTGCGGCAGCAGAACCCCGATCCGATCCCCGCGCTTGAGGCCGTAAGCCTGCAAGACATTGGCAAACTGATTGGAAAGCCGCTTGATATCCGCAAAGGTGTAGCGCTGCTCGGGCCGCCCCTTGTCATGAAAAATCAGCGCCAGCGCATCGCCCCTTTGCCGATCGCAGACATCGACGCCGATATTGTAGCGTTGCGGAACCTGCCAGGCGAACCGGCGCAGCACTTCTTCGTAACTGGAACCCTTCGGCAGCATTGCGCGTTCCTCCGACGTGGGATGTTTCTGCTTTGGCAAGCCTCAGCGTTTGCGCCTTTCCGCAAACGGCGTTGCGGCCTTATTGCGGGCGTTCCTCGCGCCCGCGGACAATTTGCGATAACGCGACCGCCACCACAAGAGCGCCGCCGTAAAAGAGATCTTGCACGAAAGTGCGCACCCCCAAGATCGAAAGCCCGGTAATGCCGGTGACGAGGAAATACACGGCAACGGTCGCTCCCCAAGGGTTGAAGCGGCCCGGCTCGATGCTGGTGGAACCCAAAAACGCCGCGGCAAATGCCGGTAACAAATAGGTCAGGCCGGAACTCGGGTCGGCCGCGCCGGTGGTACCGGCATAGAGCACCCCGGCAAGGCTGCTCAAAAACCCCGAGGTGATCAGCGCCCCCCAACGCACGCGGTCGACATGGATGCCGCTCAGCCGCGCGACCTCGCGCCCACGCCCGACAAAAAGCACGCGCCGGCCCATGGCGGTGTAGGAAAACACATACCAGATGGCAATGCACACGGCCATGGCGTAATAAAATTCCAAAGGAACGCCGAGAAAACGCCAGACGATCACGGCATTGACCAAAGCGGCGGAAATGCCGCTGATGGTCATGGAATCCGAAATCCACAATGTGATCCCGTGCAAGAACGTGCCGATACCGAGCGTTACGATCAGCGAGTGAATGCGGAAATACAGAATGAAAAATCCGTTGAGAAAACCGGTCAGCAGCCCGACCGCAAGAGCGACGCCGACCGCAATCCCGATCGGGATTTGATGGTTGACGTTGAGCACGGCGATAATCATCGAACTCAACGTCAACACGCTGGCCATGGAGAGATCGTAATCTCCCGCGGTAAGCGGCACCAGCAGGCCGAGCGTCAGCACGACAAGAACGGCCTGCGAGCCGAGAATGGTGGAGAAATTGGCCCAGGTGAAGAAGGTCTCCGGCGTAATCAAGCCGAACATCGCAATGGTTGCTGCCCATGCAATGAACAAGCCCAGCCGTTCGGCCCACTCCACCAGCGCGCCGCGAAGCGGCTCCGAGGCGCGCGTTGGCCGCATCGGCACCGGTTTCGACACGCTCCTCATGCGCCCGTTTCCATTCGAGACACGCTTCGGGGCATCCGCTTTTCGCTTTGCGATTTCCCGCCTAATCCGCAAGCTGCCATAGCTTGCGATAGCCTTCAATGTAAGCGTTGCCGTAGCCGGTGGAAAGTTGCGGCGGGTGGCCGGCGGCATCGGCATTCGTCCGATCGAAAATATAAAACGGGATTTTCGGGTCCTTCACCTCCGGCAGGCCGCACAGAATGCGCATTTCCGCATCGGCAATCGCATGACCGATCCAGTCGAGATTTTCGCCGATATCCATCTCCACCTTGCCTTGCTGCACCAAACCGAGAACGAACGGCGTGCCGTTGAAGGTTGCAATCTTCACTTTGTCTTGTTTGCCGGTAATTGTCACCGCCGGCACGACAAACTGCGACATGCTATCATAAATCGGGATAATGTAATTGATGGAAGGATCGGCAAGCAAAGCCGACTGCACGTTTGGTTGAATCTTGGTCGACCATTCCGGCACGGGAGCGTTGATGACCTTGTATTTGCAAGTATCGGGGCAAAGCTTGTCGAATTCCTCCTTAATGCCGTTCAGCATGGAGGCGGTGGAATTCACTTCCATCGATACGATCACAAGCGCGTTCGCTTTCCCGCCGGTTTTCGCGATTGCCCAGTCGGCAAGCAATTGGCCCGCGCGGAAATAATCGATCGGCACCACCCCGCTCACCCCGGGCGGGGCCGGCTGCTCAAATCCGCTATAGTGCGAGGCAATCACCTTGATCCCGGCGCCGGTCGCCGCCTTCACCTGCGGCGCCAACACTTTGGGATCGGTGCCGCCGAGCAGGTCAATCAGGTTATACTTGTTGTTGATGGCATAATTCATGCCCTGCACCCATTGCGAGGGTTGGCCCTGATTCTCCCACTCGGTGAATTTGAAACCCACTTTTTTGGCCACCGCCGCCATTGCGATGTAGATGTTTTTCGTAAACGGATTGGCGCTGGAAACCGGAATGCCCAAAATGGATTTGCCTTCCATGCAATGGCGAGCATCGAAAGCCGGGCCGGCGGCGACGAATTCCGGCAGTTTGCGATAGGGCGCAAGCCGCTGTTCCGCCGCGGCAACGGCCGGGTTTTGGGCACGTGCACTTCCGGCGAAGGCCGCGCATAACAAGCCAAAAGCAAGGATGCGAAACGCTTTCATGGTTTTCTCCTCTGCCCTTCGGGCGGGTTTGTTTGTGTCTGTTTTCTCAAGAGCCGGCCGGTTCGCCATATTGCTGCAACCACGCGCGCGCGATTTCCTCGCGCGTGGCAAACCAAACGTCGGGGAATTGCTTGGCGTAATCGATAAATCGGCGCAGTCCGCGTATCCTCCCCGGCCGGCCGATGATCCGCGGATGCAACCCGATCGACATCATGCGCGTATAGCGCGCCGCCTCGGCATAGAGGACATCAAATGATTCCTTGAGGTAAATGAAAAAGTCATCGGCTTGCACAAATCCTGGACTGTTCCAAAAACAAAAATCGTTGATATCGGGCGTATAGGGAACGACAAGATGCCGTTTGCCCGAAACTTCTACAAAATAAGGAACATCATCGTTATAAGCGTCGGAATCGTATAAAAAGCCGCCTTCCTCGACAACCAAACGCCGCGTGCGCGTGCTGGCACCGTAGCGGCAATACCAGCCCACCGGGCGCTTGCCGCAGGTCTTTTGAAAGGATTCGACGGCGAGCCGGATATGCTCGCGCTCCTCCTGCTCGCTCAGCCGAAAAACTTCTTCCCAACGATAGCCGTGGCTGCAAATTTCGTGCCCGGCGTCAACGGCGGCGCGCGCGACCGCCGGGTTCTGCTCGAACGCCAGCGCGCATGCGAAGAAAGTTGCGTGCACCCCGGCCTCTGCAAGCATTTCCAAGATGCGCCAAACGCCGACCCGTGCGCCGTATTCGTACATGGACTCCATCGCAAGATTGCGGATGTGCGGAGGCATCGGGTAATTGCCCCATTCGGTCATGGCTTCTTGATCGGGATCCCCCATTGCCAATGACCGCTCCGAGCCTTCCTCGTAGTTCACCACAATCGATACGGCCAAACGTGAACCATTCGGCCATCGCCCTCGCGGAGGTGTGTTAGCATAGCCGACAAGATCGCGTTGCGGCTCTAATGCCGTGGTCATGGTTCTATTCCCCCTCAACCAATTTTATGGTCTGCCCCGCAAGCAACCAAAAGCTGAATAACGAACAAGATTTTTTCGCAATTATGTTGAGCTCATGCGATTGACTCGTCAATCCTCAACCGGATACCATTTCGCGGAAGTCGGAAGTGAGCTTCACGATAACGGTTATCCGATATGGAAACGTTCGAGGCGGCAAAAGAGCTCTATCAGCGTCGCGGGCTGGGCGAACGCCTCGGTTGGGGTAAGGCGCCGGCCGTGCTGGTGGTGGACTTCACCAACGGCTTTACCGACCCAAGTTATCCCACGGGGGCCGATGTATCTTCGGCAATCGCGGAAACGCGGCGCCTGCTCGATATCGCCCGTGAGCGCAAACTACCCATTCTTTTTACCGCAATCGCCTATGATGATCCGGATCGCGACGGCGGGCATTGGGTTCGCAAAATTCCCGCTTTGAAAGCCTTACGCATGGGAACCCCGGCCGCGGAGGTAGATCCCCGTCTTGAGCGCCGCTTATCGGAACCTTTGATCGTAAAACGTTTTGCCTCCGCTTTTTTCGGCACGGATCTCTGTTCGCGGCTGCAGTTTATGCGGGTAGATACGCTTGTTGTCTGCGGCGCATCCACCAGCGGTTGCATTCGCGCCACGGTTATCGATGCCATCCAATACGGCTTTTACTGTATTGTTCCGGAAACCGCCGTCGCTGATCGGGCGGAAGCCCCGCATCACGCCAATCTTTTTGACATGCAAGCAAAATACGCGGATGTACTGCCGACGGAACAGGTGATCGCGGAGTTGCGCAAGCAATCGCTCGCCACCCTCGCGTCGGCCTCAGGCTTGCCGCCGCACTCACGTGCTTGAGCAAAAAAAGATACAGCAAAGGAAGCATCTCATGGCCATCGGTCTACGCTTGCCAAGCATCGAAGAAGTGCTTGAGCTTGCCGCGCGCTTCGGCATCCGGTTGAGCGAGGAAGACGCTGTCTCATTTCGTGGGCTAATGGGCGGCGCTCTGGCTTCCTACGCGCGGCTTGATGAATTGCCGGAACCGAAATTGCCGGTGCGCTATCCAAGGCTTCCCGGCCATCGCCCGACGCCCGAGGAAAACCCCTTCAACGCCTGGTATTGGAAAACGGAGATCAAAGGCGCCTCCGATGGCGTGCTCGCCGGCAAGCGTGTGGCGGTTAAAGATTGTATTTGCGTCGCCGGCGTGCCGATGATGAACGGCTCGCGCGTGCTGGAAGGCTATGTGCCCGATGTCGACGCGACCGTGGTCACCCGCGTGCTGGATGCCGGAGGGATTATCGCCGGCAAAGCCGCGTGCGAGGATTTATGTTTCTCCGCAGGCAGCCATACTTGTGCCACCGGTCCTGTTCGCAACCCTTATAATCCTGCCTATTCCGCCGGTGGGTCTTCCAACGGAAGCGCGGTTTTGGTGGCAACCGGCGAGGTGGAAATGGCCCTCGGCGGCGATCAAGGCGGTTCGATCCGCACGCCTTCGGCTTGGTGCGGGGTTTATGGTCTCAAACCCACCTGGGGCCTAGTGCCGATGACCGGCGCGATGCCAATAGCGTATTCCGTCGATCATTGCGGGCCGATTTGTTCGAACGTCGAAAACGTTGCTCGGCTGCTGACCGCCATTGCCGGACCGGATCCGCTCGATCCGCGCACAATAAACGCCAGGGTTGGCGACTATCTCGGCGCCTTACAGAAAGACGTCAGGGGCCTTCGCATCGCGGTGTTGAAGGAAGGTTTTGGGCATCCGCTTAGCGATGCAGAGACAGATCGCAAGGTGCGCGATGCAATTGCGGAGTTCCGCCATCTTGGCGCCGAGATTGAAGAAGTTTCCGTCCCTATGCATTACGACGGGCCGCACATATGGACCGGGATCATTTTGGAAGGCGCGGCAGAGATGATGATCAAAGGTTACGGGATGGGGAATAATTGGCCGGGTTATTATACCACGTCGCTGCAAGAAGCGTTCGCACGCGGTTGGCATTCCCGCCCCAACGATGTCTCGGAAACGGTAAAGCTTGTGCTGCTTCTCGGCGAGTATATGCATTCCAACTATCATAATCGTTATCACGCGAAAGCGCAGAACCTTCGCGTCAAGTTGCGCAATGCGTATGACGCCGTACTCGCGAACCACGACATTATCGCCATGCCGACTATTCCATTCCCTGCTACGGAGATTCCGCCGCCCACCGCCCCGCGCGAAGTTTATGTCGATCGCGCGTTAAACATGCAGCAGAATACTTGCCCATTCGACGTCACCGGCCATCCGGCGTTTACAATCCCCTGCGGCAAGGTCCGGGGTCTGCCGATCGGTATGATGCTCGTCAGTCGTCACTTTGATGAAGTGATTCTGATCCGCGCCGCTCACGCCTTCGAACAAATCGGCGATTGGCAGCAACGATAGTATAGAGTTTTACATGTTCCTTTTCGGATATAGGGTACACCATGATCCGTGGGGAAAAACTCTCCGGACGAAGGCTACAACGGCGCTCCACGGGTAACACCAACAGCGTAACACCAACGGCAGAGAGAAAAAACGGGAGGAAGTCATGTCGATATTGCGTCGCGAAGTGATGCGTTATCTACTCGGAACGGGTATGATCGCTGCGGGAGCAACGCTGCTTGGAAAAACGGGCGTTGCTGCGGATGAAATACCTGTCGGCAGCATTCTGGATGCCACGGGGCCTATCAACATTTACGGGCTGCCGATGATCGATGCCACCCGCTTTGCCATCGATCACATTAACGAAACGGGCGGCGTGCTAGGCCGCAAGCTTCGGCTCATTCAAACCGACTGCCAGTCCAACAACCAGATTTACGCCCAGAACGCCGTCAAACTGATTCTGGAAGACAAAGTTGCGGTGCTGATGGGCGGCATTACCAGCGCCTCGCGCGAAGCTGTCCGGCCGATGGTTGATAAATATGGCGCCGTGTATTTCTACAATGAGCAGTACGAAGGCGGCGTCTGCGATAAACTGGTGTTTTGCACCGGGGTGACCCCTGCCCAGCAACTCGGCGTCTTGATTCCGTGGGCAACGAAAAAATACGGGAAAAAAGTCTACACGCTTGCCGCCGATTATAACTACGGCCATATCTCCGCCGATTGGGTGAAAGTCTATCTCAAAGAGGCAGGCGGTCAGCTTCTCGGAGAGGAATTCATCCCCCTCGACGTCGTGAATTTTGATTCAGTTATCCAGCGTCTGCAGACCGTCAAGCCGGACGTGGTGATGTCGCTTCTGGTCGGCGGCAATCACATTGCGTTTTATCGCCAATTCGCCGCCGCCGGCCTTAAGGGCAGAATGGCGATCGTTTCCGCAACGTTTGGGCTCGGCAACGAGCAGGTGGTGCTCCGGCCGGAAGAAGCCGAAGGCATCGTCGTCATCTACCCATATTTTCAAGAACTCGATAACCCCGTGAACAAGGCATGGGTCGCGGCCTGGCACAAGCGGTTCGGCGCGAACTATCCCTACATTACCGATTCCGCCTGCACGGTGTGGAACGGCTGGCATATATGGGCAGAGGCGGTCAACAAAGCGCGTTCGCTGGAAAGCAAGGCCGTAATCGCGGCATTAGAAAGCGGAATCGCTTTCGACTCCCCGGAAGGCCATATCACGCTCGACCCGAAAAGCCATCACGTGGTGCACAGCGCCCATCTCGCCAAAGTCAATGACAAGCACGGATTCGACATCCTGGAGAGCTTTTCAAACATCGCGCCGGTTGATACGATGAAAGTCTGCGATCTGATCGCTAATCCCAATCAACACAAACAATATACGCCTCAATTCTGAATTCCCGAGCGTCTAGGTTTGTAAAACTTGCCGCTTGACCGAGCCGTAGCCGCATGCAGCACTTGCTCGTCAATTTCATCGGAGGGGCGTTCGCGATCGCAAGCCTCCTGCTGCTTTCCTTGGGCCTTGCCGTCATTTACGGCATGATGGGCGTGATCAATCTGGCGCAGGGGGAGTTTGTCATGCTGGGCGCCTACACCGTGCTTTTCACCGCGGCGCACGGCCTTACCCTTTGGCTCGGGATTGTTCTTGCCCCCGTTGTGGTCGGCCTCATCGGCATCCTCGTCGAGCGCGGAATTATTCGTTTTCTTTACGGGCGCCCGCTGGATACCATGCTCGCAACTTGGGGGTTAAGCCTTGCTTTCATTGCCGGAACGACGCTGATCGTAGGGCCGACGACGGAAGGAGTTGCTACTCCGTTTCAACATTTGACCATCGGGGAATATAGCGTCGCCGTCTACAATATTTTCGTCATCGGTATCGCCGCCGCAAGTTTTGCGCTCACATGGTTTTTGTTCCGCTTTACCAAGATTGGGCTTTTGGCCCGAGCCACCATGCAGAATGCGGAGATGGTGGCGGCGCTCGGTGTTTCTCCGCCGCGCATTTACATGCTTACCTTCGGCTTCGGCTCCGCGCTCGCGGGGCTTGCGGGCGCCGTGATGGCACCGTTGACCGGCGTGGTGCCAACCCTCGGTATGGCGTTCATTGCCAAGATTTTCATCACCGTCACCGTCGGCAGCACCGCGATTTTTACCGGCACACTCGCCGCCAGCGGCATCTTCGGCGCCGTCGAAAGCATTGTCGCCTTCCTGTCCACCCCCATTTACGGGCAGGTTGCGATGCTTCTCTGCGCGCTCGTCTTGCTCCGCGTCGCTCCGCAAGGAATTAGCAGCCTATGGCGCCGACACGGCTAAGCCGCACCGAATTCGCCATTTGGGTCGCCGCGGCCGTTGCCGTAGTCGGTTTGCCTTTGCTGTTGCCGATCTTCAGCATCGTGCAGCTCACGGTTTTTCTCATTTTCTGCCTGCTTGCCGTAAGTCTCGATCTGGCTTGGGGGCTCGCGGGCCTGCTTTCCTTCGGGCATGCGGCGTTTTTCGGCGTCGGCGGCTACGCTTACGGCATCCTTGCTGTAAACGGGCTCGCAACCCCAGCCGCGCTCCTTGCGGGTGGAATATCAGGCGCGCTTCTCGCCGGCATTCTCGGGTACGTCGCGTTCTACGGCCGTGTAAGCACAATATTTCTTGCGGTGATGACGCTCACCGTCACGCTGATTTTGTTGCAAGTCATGGGCAGCACGGCGGATCCTTCCTACCGAATCGGTTCTGCCGTTCTCGGCGGCTATAACGGCATAACCAATATCCCTTCTCTTGCGTTGGGGTTGCCGCTCCTGCCGTCGATCGAGCTTGGTCCGGCAGGTTTTTTCCGTTTTGTAGGCGGTTTTTTGATTGTTGTGCTAGCGCTTGGACGGCTTATGACCTTCGCCCCGTTCGGCCGCATTCTTGCAACCATTCGCGAGAACGAGCAACGCACGGAGTTATCGGGCTACGATGTCCGCTGGCGGAAGCTTGCCGTTTTTGCAGCCTCTGGGGGCATTGCCGGGGTTGCGGGCGGACTGTTTGCAAGCTGGGGCAATTTCATCAATCCCGAAGTGTTCAGCCTTAGCCAATCGGCCCAGGTCGTGATTTGGGTATTGGTCGGTGGCCGCGGCTTGCTCTACGGCGCCGTCATCGGTGCGTTGGTCGTGCAGGCACTCACGCAATATCTCGGTGCCATCGGCACTGCTTACACGGCACTTGTTCTCGGTCTGCTCATGGTGGCATTCGTGTTGCTGCTGCGGGAGGGATTGGTGCCGACTTTCCTTCGCCTTTCCCTTATTCTTCCTCGGCACAAGACGCCGGCGTAATGATGGTGCAAACCGAAAGCTCAACACCTCTATTGCTGGAAACCCGCTGTTTGAGCAAAGAGTTTGGCGGCGTCCATGCCCTCGATGGGGTGAATTTCCGGCTGCGGCGAGGGGAGCTGCGCAGCTTGATCGGACCGAACGGCGCCGGCAAGAGCACATTTTTCAAAATCCTCAGCGGGCAGCTGCAACCAAGCAAAGGCGACGTGCTGTTCGACGGAAAGGCCATTGTCGGATTGCCCCCGCACCGGATCGCGCGGCTCGGCATCGGGATCAAAAATCAGGTGCCGAGTCTTTGGGATGGGCTGAGCGTCTACGAGCATTTTTGGCTCGCAGCCTATCGCCATACTGGCAAGCGCGGTGCCATGGAAAGAGCGGATCGGTTGTTGCAGCAATTGGGTTTGTGGCAGAAAGCTTCGCAAAGCGTCGGTACCCTTTCGCACGGTGAGCGCCAATGGGTGGAAATCGGCATGGTCATGGCCCAGGAACCGTTGCTTCTGCTTCTCGATGAACCCGCCGCGGGGATGACGGAAGAAGAAGTAGAACGGACCGCCGCCCTGCTGCGCGCCATCAACACGGAGGCAAGCTTGATCGTTGTGGAACACGATATGCAGTTCATTCGTATGCTGGAAGGACTCGTTACGGTCTTCTATCAAGGGCGCGTGTTGATGGAAGATACGATTGACGCAGTGCTGGCCGACGCAAAGGTACGAGAAGTTTACCTTGGAACCGCCGATTCTCACGGTTGAGCGGCTCGTTGCCGGTTACGGCCGCATTCAGATCCTCGACGAGGTAAGCTTCACGCTTCGTTGCGGCGAAGTGGTCGGGCTCGTCGGGCACAACGGCATGGGAAAAACCACCTTGCTGCGCGCTTTGATCGGTCATTTGCCGGCAAGCTCGGGGCGCATCCATTTCGCCGGGCGCGACGTCACCCACACCGGCGCCGCTTTTCGTGCTCGGCTCGGGCTCGGCTACGTGCCGCAGGGGCGCCAGATTTTTCCCGATCTTACGGTGCTGGAAAATTTGCGCGTCGGCGAAGCGGCGCGCGGCGGCGCGAGCGACATTCCGGCAATTTTTCAGCGCTTCCCCCAACTCGCGCGCTTGGCCAAGCGGCAGGGGCGAACGCTTTCCGGCGGAGAACAGCAGCTTCTGGCAGTAGCGCGTTGTCTGGCGGGGCGCCCGCGCGCAATCTTGTTGGATGAGCCGAGCGAGGGCATCCAACCCTCCATCACCAGGCAGATCACGGCGCTTCTGCGCGAACTGGCGCAGCAGGACGGGCTTGCGATCCTTTTGGTGGAGCAAGATTTGCATCTTGTTTCCGAAATTGCCGAGCGGGTGTTCGTGATGCGCAAAGGGCGGCTGGTGATGGAAACAACCAGCGCCGCATTGGCAGACCCTGTCATGATCAGAAAGCTCTTGGGAATGTGATCCCGGATTGCCTCCGCCGGCAAAGTCTGCAACTTTGCTGCACGGGGGGTTGAGAGGAATGCATGGGCTCACGCAAACGCATCGAGAGGGCCGCGCCAGCGGCGCTGTCTTCCCATCCGGGCTCTCCGGGCTGCTTTTCGCGCTGCTTGCCGTTCTGCCGGCCGCGGCGCTGGCACAGGTGAACCCGGTGGTGCCGAACCAGATTTGGCCGGGCGGCCTTTCCGACGATGATGTCAGCCGGATGGGCGCGGCGGCCGCGCGCCTCTATGAGGGCCATGCCATCGGCGATGTGGAACGCTGGCGCAACCCCGATACCGGAAATGCCGGCCTGGTGCGCCTCACCCGCAGATTCGAATCGAACGGCGCGCCGTGCCGCACGCTCCAATACGTCATCCGCGTCGCGAAGCGGCCGCGCACCCCCGCGCGCTATCGAATTACCTGGTGCAAGCTCAACACCGGCGAGTGGAAGATCGTCGAAGCCAAGCCGGAAAACCAATCAGGGAAGAATCCGTGACATCCCGCGCTTTGCTGCTTTTACCCGCGTTCTTGCTGTTTGCCGGCTGCTCGCGCACGCCCCCTCCGCACGCCGGCAAGCCCACGCCGCAAGCGGAGATGATGCGCCAAATGCTCGCCGACGTGAAAACGCTCCGCTCCTACGGCAAGGGCGTCGCCGATCAAGGCCGAGCGGAAACCGCTGCAAGCGACCTCGTGCGTCTCTCCAACCGCCTCGAAACCCTCTTCCCGCCGGAGATCGCGCATCAATATGTCGAGCTCACGCCCGACATGATCCGCGGCGGGATTACGGCCATGCGCGATTTGACCGAACCCTTGCTCGGCTCGGTTCGCGCCCAAGACCGGGAAGGCGCCGCGCTCGCGCTCTCCCGCACGGAACGCGACGGCTGCGGCTTCTGCCACTTGCACGGGTACGAATAGGCGTTGCCTGCGCCTTGCCGTGTTGCTCCGCCCCATGTGGCAGCCCGAGCCGATTTGTGCGATCTCTCCGCCATGGCCGAGATGCACCAAGATCCATCCGCCGCGGCACCGCCCGCGCTTTCGCTTGCCGCAAGCCGCCTTCTTGCGCCGCCCTTTCTGCCGGGCTCGGTTTGGCTTGTCGGCGCCGGGCCCGGGGATCCGGGCTTGCTCACGCTGCATGCCGTGCACGCGCTCGCCAGCGCCGATGTGGTCTTGCACGATGCGCTGGTGCCGGCGCCGATTCTCGCGCTTGCGGCCACCACGCGGCTGGAAGCGGTGGGCAAGCGGGCCGGCAGTCTGCACACATCCCAGCTCGCCATCAATCAGCGGTTGATTGCACTGGCTGAGGAGGGGCTACGCGTGCTCCGCCTCAAAAGCGGTGATCCCTGCATTTTCGGCCGCGGCGGCGAAGAGGCGCTCGCCTTGCTGGCCGCCGGCGTGCCGTTCCGCCTGGTCCCCGGCGTTTCCGCCGGCCTTGCCGCGCCCTCCCTTGCCGGCATTCCGCTGACCCATCGGCGGCTTTCGCGCAGCGTGGCCTTCGTCACCGCGCGGGATTGCCGCGGCGGTCTGCCGCAGGAGCTGGATTGGCAGGCGCTTGCGCGCGGGGCGGAAACGCTCGTCTTTTTCATGGGCCGGAGCCAAGCGGCAGCGCTTTCCGCCGCGCTTATCGCCGCGGGGCGCGCGCCGGAGGAGGCCATGGTTTTCATCGCCAATGCCAGCCTGCCGGAAGCCCGCGTGGAACGCGCCACCTTGGCCACCGCCGCGGAAGCGGCCGAGCGCATTCCGCGCGATGCCCCGACCTTGATTGTGGTCGGTCCCACCCTTGCGCTTGCCGAGCTCTTGGCCCCCTTGCAGCAAACCACCCCCATGCGGGCGCGCGCTTCATCGGGGCCCGCATTGCCGCGTATCGCGCAAACTTAAGCGCAAACGAAAGATTCCGAAAAACCCGCCGGGTTGATGAAAGCGGGCAGCGGGTTGCGTTGCCGCGCTTGGAAAACTCGTTACGAATTCAAAAATTCTCCGCTTGTGGCCGGCAAGAAAATCATTGCGCGTTTTATAGTTGTCATCTCATAACAGTTCTTATTTCATAACATAATGAAACGCCTTGCCGTAGCCTCCCGGCGGAGCATAATCTCGTAATATCCGGCATTCTTGCAAAAATGCCCACCGATCGAAATCATTCTCCATCACTGGGATTTTCCTGCGCCGGCTTCCGCTTCGCGCTGCGTTGCGGCCCTGCCTGTGGCACGGCGTGCCTGCGGTCTTGCTTTGGCGGAAAAGGAAGGCTAATTTCTTACCTGGTTGCGGGTTGGGCGGAAACGGTTGCACCATAAGCTGCACCACGCAGCGGAAACGAGAACGCGGTCATCATTCGCATCAATCGGTTGTTCCGAGGGTTGCGACCGTCCCCACCGCGCCGGAACTGGGCTTGTTGGCGCCGGGCCGAGTATGTAAAATCTTTCTTTACGAGACACTTTCAACAGCGGCTGTCGCAAGCTTTATGGTGAGGAAATCGGGCTTGATGCTTGTCTTGCAACCTTGGAACCTTGGCTTGCCGATATTGCGCGCGCTTGGAAGGAAAAAGGGCGTGCCGCGACCTTCGCCGGCAAAACAGGGGTGGTAAAGCAGACCTTGTCGGGCAACCTGTTCCGTAGCGATCTTGCGCCTAGGCTTCTGCCATGACGCTACCGCTTTATCCTGTGGCAGGGTTCATCGTCGGTCTGTTTGTAGCACTAACAGGCGTCGGCGGCGGCAGCCTCATGACTCCGATCTTGATCTTGCTCGGCGGCATTGCGCCGGTGACCGCGGTGGGAACGGATCTGCTGTTGGCCGCCGCAACGAAAACCGTCGGCACCGCGGTCTTCGGGCTGGAACGCGCAGTGGAATGGCGGATCGTCTGGCGCCTGGCCATGGGCAGTCTGCCCGGCGCCGCACTCTCGCTCTTCGCGCTTTCGCAGGTTTTGCGGGAACCGGCAGCCGGGCGAGCCCTCTCGGTTCTGCTCGGCATCGTGGTCATGTGCGGCGCGGCGGCCCTTTTTTTCCGGGGCGCGTTGTTTCGCTGGGCCAGTCGAAACACCCTCTTTCTCTCCGAGCAGAGACGCGAATCGCTCACGGTTGTCACCGGCCTTTTGCTCGGCGTGCTTGTCTCGCTCACCTCGGTGGGTGCGGGCGCACTCGGCATGGTGGTGCTGGTGCTTCTCTATCGGAATCTGCCGGCCTCGCGCTTGGTCGCGACCGATATCGCCCATGCCGTCCCGCTGACCCTCCTTGCCGGCTTCGGTCATTGGTGGCTCGGCAGCATTGATTGGGCGCTGCTCGGCAGCCTTTTGATCGGCTCGGTGCCCGGCGTGCTGGTAGGCTGCTTTTTGGCAACCCGCATCCCGGATAGCTTTTTGCGCCCGGTTCTTGCAACCGTTCTCCTCTTCGTGGGTGGGCGGCTGGTTTATTGATTTGCCGATGTTATCCGCTAAGGTGACCGGCGGCCGCTCGTGACCGGCCCGACGAGGAATAGGCAAAACCAAGGAGAGGCAAAAGGTGCAAATCGGCGTTCCCAAGGAAATTAAAACCGAAGAACACCGGGTAGGGCTCACGCCGGCCTCGGTGCGTGAGCTCGCCTTGCATGGCCACACCGTTTTCGTTCAATCCGGGGCGGGCGCAGATGTCGGCTTTAGCGATGATGCCTATCGCGCCGCCGGCGCCGAAATCCTATCCGATGCCGCCGCCGTGTTCGCCGTGGCCGAGCTGATCGTGAAGGTGAAAGAGCCGCAACCGGTGGAGGTTTCGCGCCTTTCCCCCGGCCAGATTCTCTTCACGTATCTTCATCTCGCCGCCGACCGTAAGCTGACCGAGGCGCTGATGCACTCGGGGGCCACCTGCATTGCCTACGAAACCGTCACCGATGCCGCCGGCCGGCTGCCTTTGCTCGCGCCGATGAGCGAAGTGGCCGGGCGCATGTCGGTGCAAGTCGGTGCGCATTGTTTGGAAAAACATCAAGGCGGCAGCGGCATTCTTCTCGGCGGCGTGCCGGGCGTGGCGCCGGCGCAGGTCGCGGTGTTGGGCGGGGGCGTTGCCGGCAGCAACGCACTGCGGATGGCGCTCGGCTTGGGCGGGCATGTCACCGTGCTGGACAAATCCCTGCCGCGCCTGTACGAGCTCGATGCCCAATACGGCGCCGCCCTCGGCACGCGCTTTGCCACCTTCGATGCCATCGAAGAAGCCGTGATTGCAGCGGATTTGGTGATCGGTGCCGTACTGGTCCCGGGGGCTGCGGCCCCGAAACTCATCACCCGCGCGATGCTGCGGCGCATGCGGCCGGGCTCGGTTTTGGTGGATATCGCCATCGATCAAGGCGGCTGCGCCGAAACCAGCCGGCCCACCACGCACGCCAGCCCCACCTATGTCGAGGAAGGCATTGTGCATTACTGCGTGGCGAATATGCCGGCCGCGGTGGCGCGCACCGCAACGCTTGCGCTGAACAACGCCACCTTGCCCTTTGTGTTGGCGATTGCGAATAAGGGCTGGCGTGCCGCACTTCGCGATGATCTGCATCTGCGCCGTGGGCTCAACGTGCATGCGGGTCGGCTCACCTACGAAGCTGTGGCGCGCGATCTCTCGCTTCCTTACACGCCGGCCGAAGAGGTGCTGGCCGGATAAGAGAGAAAAGATTCCCGATCATAGCGGCGCGAATGTCTGCGTTCGGCGCCGCAGTTTCGGGTTTGCAAAACCCAGCAACAGGTCTTTGGTGCCTGCGCGTTCGGCTTGCGTTCGCCTCACGGAGGCCGGCCTTGCACCGTCGCCCGGCGCCGAACATCACGCTCTGCCGAAAATACCGCGCGCGCCTTGCCCACCTCGTGCATTTTGATATCGCTTCCACGGTGCTTTCCGGAACTACCGAACTCGGCCCCGGCATGAAGATCGGAAAACCACGCGCTCGCGATTTATAACATGACGTGCCGTTCCAAGAACGTTTCCAAAAAACCAAAAACTTCTGAACAAGCTGTACCCCGAATTCTCTGTGTGTTTGAGTTCCGCCATACGAAAGCCGCGCATTTGTAGATCGGTTCCGTTTCTTTTTCACACACAGTGCATTGCCGATGCTCGGCTACGCTTTGCTCTCGCAACAAGGAATGTTTTTTCATCCACATCGGCGTGAACGGCCTCGAGGCCACTCCGCAACATAAGCCTCTGATCAGCGAAAATGGCACGGAATAAAAAAAGTCAGGCCTTTGTCATAGGTTGTCGAAGAACTCAAAAAGGGGAAAAAGATCACCACGCCGGAGACGACTCTCGATACGGATGGCGGCGGCCGCGTTCACGGGATGGAAGTGTGCAGCCGTTGCGCAATGACGCAAAACTCTCGCTGCCGGCAGATGCTGGCTTCACGACGGAGCAGTTGACATATTTTTGATTTGTGATGTAGTTCGAAATCCACCGTTCCGTACTAAAAAGGGAGTAAAACCAATGTCCGAGAAAAAGTATACTGCGGGAGTGGGTTCAAAAAAGCTCTTCGAGAACGACAAGGTTATCGTATGGGATTTTGTCCTGGAGCCCGGAGAAGAAACGCCGGTCCATACTCATGAACATGAGTATATGTGGTTTGCCATAGAAGGTTCTACCTTACAGGTCTTCGACGAAAACGGAAAGGATATCGGCTCTCTTCCGGTGCCGACCGGGACGGTTTACCAGCTGAAATTGGAAGACGGTCACTTGGAAGTTGTCTCAGAAACAGCAAAGGGTGCGCGCGTGCCGGTCACCCATAAAGCCAAGAACATCGGCCCCAGCCGCTATCGCGAAATCTTGGTGGAGTGGAAATAAGCTTCGTCTCAGCTTCGATAAAGCTGAAATCCGTCAAGCATTGCACGGTCCGAGGCCGTAAATCGCAGAGGGGGCAATCTCGCAACTCTGCTACAAAGACAGACTAAAGCGGTATTGCCTTCGTTCCGATCCAGGCCTCGGATAGCATTGCAACTCTCTCCTTCTTTCTGCAGTTGTCGTCGTCTGTACGCCGCGATAGTGTGCCGTCATCATAACGACAGGCCGCAAACGGTCTCCGACCGTGGGGGCAGCGCGCTACGGGTATAATCTTGAAAAGGTGCGTTAGTTTATATAACATTTTGCTTGCCCAAGATGCGGGGTTCGGATAATCTTGCGCTCGTCGGAACCGAACGAGAGCCATCATGACCG
>JAIMBF010000074.1 GCA_023511585.1 Terriglobia bacterium | reverse complement strand
CGGCACCATTGCAAACTTCGCGCCGGGTGAGGTCTTAGCATTGCCGAATACAGCCCTCCCGAACACTTCGGGAGGCTTGGATCTCAGCGGAACCGCGCTTGCCTCCGATTTCGCCAATATCGGGCTTGATCTCTCCGCAGCTTCCTCCGCCACCCCCCTGGCTTCCGATCTCTTTGCCCTCACCCCTCTCGGCAGCTCAGGGAGCAGCATCGGCTTTCTCTCCGGCGGCCCGGTTTCCCTGACCCGAGCCTCGGGAGCAGCCAATTCCGGTGGCGGCATCCCCCCCGGCTACGGGAGCCTCGTCGTTCCCGGTTACGGTTCCGGCAGCACGGCCCAGACGATTGCCGTGCCCGGGCTCTCCGTCAATGTCAGCCTCGGCAATCCGCCGGGGGTCCTCATTCTCCCGAACGGCCAGGGCAGCGTCTCTCTCCAAGACAGTTCCGGAACCATCAGCCTCGCCGGGTTCGCAACCCTTGTCACCGTTTCTAGCGCGCCAGACAGCATTGTCCTCTCGGATGGCACGCTGGAAAGCTTGGGCGAAGCGATCATCGCCAATCCCGTCTCTCTGGCCGGAAGCGGCACCCTTGTTGCCCCCTCCGGCAGCACGCTCTACGTGCCCGGCAGCCTGTTCGGCGCCGGCACGCTCGACCTTTCCGGCAATGTGGCGCTCTCAGACCTCGCCGCACCGGCGAGCATCTTTGCCAACGCCGGTGCCGATACAATTGCGGCAAAAGCCGCCGGCGCCTTTGTTGCGGCCGGGCAATCGGCAAGCCTCACGTTTTTGGGCGCGGGCGGCAGTGCCACGGTGTTCGGCGGCGGCCAGGGCGGGCTCTTGGAAGGCGGCTCGGCCAGCAACGATGTGCTGGTTGCCAATGGCGGGGCCACCACGCTTTTGGGCAGCACCGGCGGGTCCGATACACTTGTCGGCGGCGGCGGCAGTGCGATGATCGCCGCCACCCCGAACGATCTCGTGTTCGTCAGCGGCGGCAACAGTACCGTGTTCGGTACCCCTTCCGGCTCCGATACGTTGGTCGGCGGTTATTCCGGTTCGGCGACTTTGGTCGGCAGCACCGGCAACGATATGATGTGGGGCGGCAACGGCGATCTCCTTTTCGGCGGAATCGGCAATGAAACCTTGGGCGGTGGCTCCGGCGCCAATACCGTCATCGCTGGCGCCGGCGCCTCTACCCTCGTCGGCGGCTCGGGAAACCAGGAATTCGTCGGCGCCAACGGGCAATCCACCGTGTTTGCCGGAAGCGGAAACTCCACCGTTTTCTCCGGCAGCGGATCCATGCTCCTGGTCGGCCAGAACGGGCCGGCAGATACCTTCGTTTTGCAATCCGGATTGGCAACGATTTTCGGCGGCACCGGAATGGATATTTACGACATCATCAACGGCACGGCCGGCGGCCAAACCACCGTTGCCGGCTTCAATCCCAGCGAGGATGCCATCAATCTCTTCGGCTACACGCCGAACTCCGCGCAGCTCTTCAGCGGTTCCGGCAATACTGCCCTGGTGCTCGGCGACGGCACCACCGTCACCTTCCTCGGAACCGGCCCAAGCCAAATCGCCGCCGGCATCCACTACGCCTAAGCCGGCGGCGGCCCGCAATCAAAAAGCGACGTTGCTGCCGCCTTTCAACGCCAAAATCTCACGCGCTTCGTCCGGCGTTGCCACTTCCAGCCCAAGCCCTTCGATAATCTGGCGCGCTTTTTTCACCTGCTGCGCATTGCTCTCGGCAAGCTTACCCGGACCAATCCACAAACTATCTTCCAACCCCACGCGCACGTTCGCGCCCATTGCGGCGGCCATCGCCGCAATGGGCAATTGGTTGCGCCCCGCGCCGAGCACCGACCAGCGGTATTGATCGCCGAACAAGCGGTCCGCCGTTCGTTTCATATGCATCACATCTTCAGGATGCGTGCCGATGCCGCCCAAAATGCCGAACACGGTCTGCACGAACAACGGCGGCTTCACCAAACCGCGCTCCAGGAAATGCGCAAGATTGTAAAGATGCCCCACATCGTAGCATTCAAACTCAAAGCGGGTGCCGGCATCGCCCAGCTCCTTGAGCGCGTATTCGATATCGGCAAACGTGTTGCGGAAAATCAGGTCCCGCGAACCTTCCAAATGCTGCCGCTCCCACTCAAATTTGAATTCCTTAAACCGATTGAGCATCGGGAAGAGGCCGAAATTCATCGAGCCCATATTGAGCGAGGCAACTTCCGGCTTAAAGCGCATGGCCGGAGCAATGCGCTCGCGGATCAACATATGCGGTGCGCCGCCCGTGGTCAGGTTCACCACCGCATTCGTCGCCTGTTTGATGCGCGGCAGAAATGCCGCAAAGGCTTCGGGGCTTTGGTCCGGCTTGCCGGTTTTCGGGTCCCGCGCGTGCAAATGAATAATGGCCGCGCCCGCCTCGGCAGCGCCCACCGCTGCATCGGCAATCTCCTCCGGCGTCACCGGCAAATAGGGTGACATCGAAGGGGTATGGATCGCCCCTGTTACTGCGCACGTAATAATCACTTTCCGCGCCGCCATTGCATTCCCTCCGTTTCTTTATGCACTTCCGTTCAAGCAACCGGCCTAACGGCCCAAGGCTTGCACAATCTCTTCGGTAACCTTTTTGGCATCCCCGAACAGCATCATGGTGTTGTCGTGATAAAAGAGCTCGTTGTCGATCCCCGCATAACCCGGCGCCAAAGACCGCTTCACGAACAAAACCGTTTTTGCCTTCTCCACTTCAAGAATCGGCATGCCGTAAATCGGTGAACGCGGGTCGGATTTCGCGGCCGGGTTGGTCACGTCATTGGCGCCGATCACATAGGCCACGTCGGCTGTGCTGAATTCGTTGTTAATCGCTTCCAGCTCGAAGACTTCGTCATAAGGAACATTCGCTTCCGCAAGCAGCACGTTCATATGGCCCGGCATGCGGCCGGCGACGGGATGAATCGCATATTTCACCTCCACGCCCTCGCCTTTCAAAACATCCGCCATTTCCCGCACCGCATGTTGCGCTTGCGCCACCGCCATCCCGTAGCCCGGCACAATAATCACCTTGGAGGCATTCTTCAAAATGAAGGCGGCATCTTCAGGAGCACCCGATTTCACCGCCTTTTCTCCAACGACGCCGCCTGCCGCCGTTGCCGTCTCCGCCCCGAAACCGCCCAACAGCACGTTGATAATGCTGCGATTCATGCCCTTACACATGATGTAGGAGAGAATAGCACCGGAAGCGCCCACCAGCGCGCCGGTGACGATCAGCGCCAGATTTTGGATGGTGAACCCGATGCCGCAGGCGGCCCAGCCCGAGTAGCTGTTCAGCATCGAAATCACCACCGGCATATCCGCCCCGCCGATGGGAATGATAATCAAAAACCCAAGCGCCAAAGACAGAAGCGCAATCAGCCAAAACAGAACCTGGCTGCCGCCCGAGGCCACAAAGCCGATAATCAGCAGCGCCAAGAGAATGCCAAGCCCGAGATTGATCTGATGCTGAAAACGATACGTAATCGGCGCCCCGCTCATCAGGGCTTGCAGTTTGGCGAACGCGATCAGCGAGCCGGTAAAGGTGATCGCGCCGATGGCAAGCCCGAGCGACATTTCAATCAGGCTTTCCAGGCGAATCGCCCCGGGCGTGCCGATGCCGAAGGCTTCGGGCGCGTTCAGCGCCGCGGCGGCCACGAACACCGCCGCCAAGCCCACGAGTGAGTGAAAAGCGGCCACCAGTTGCGGCAGCGCCGTCATCGAAATCCGCAACGCCACCACCGCGCCGATCGCACCGCCGATGATCAGCCCGAGCAGCACCAGCCCCAAGCCGCCGAGCGACATGCCGGGGTGCAGCGCCGTGGCCAAGAGCGCAATCGCCATGCCGATGATGCCGAAGAGATTGCCGCGGCGCGCCGTTTCCGGATGCGAAAGGCCGCGCAAAGCGAGAATGAACAAAACCGCGGCGGCGAGGTAAGCAAGCGAGGTCAGGTTCTCCGACATCGCGGACTACTTTCCTTTTTTGCGGAACATATGCAGCATGCGCTGCGTGATCAAAAACCCGCCGAAGATATTCACGCTCACCAGCAGCACCGCAAGAAAGCCGAACCCCATGGCGGAGGCATTGGTGCCGAGGCCGGCGGCCAGCATGGCCCCCACGATAATCACCGAGCTGATGGCGTTGGTGACCGACATCAACGGCGAATGCAGCGCCGGCGTGACATTCCAAACCACGTAATAGCCGACAAACACCGCCAGCACGAAGACCGCAAACAAAAAGACAAAAGGATGCACGCCGTGTGCCGCCGGCGCGACCGCTTCGGCCAGGTGTCGGGCATGGTTGGCAAGTTCGTTGGCGCGGTCGGCAAGCCGCGCGGCCTCTTCGGCAAGCTCGTTTGGGTTCATGGGTGCCTCTTCATGATAGCGTCCGAGAGCAAATCAGGCCGCCCGCGAGGGCAGGAATTCCGGATGCACAACCGCGCCCGCTCGGGTCAGCATCACCCCTTTCACGATTTCATCGGTCTCCGGCAGCTTGGGCGCTTTCGTTTCCTTGTCCCAGAAAGCGCTGAGGAAGGTGAAAAGGTTGCGTGCATAGAGGTTGGAAGCGGCAACGGGAATACGTCCCGGCCAATTGCGCCAGCCCAGAATTTTCACCCCGTTTTCCGTGGTCACCATTTCGCCGGGGCGGGTGAGCGCACAATTGCCGCCGGCATCGGCCGCCAAATCGACAATCACGCTGCCACGGCGCATCCCGCCCACCATCGGTTCGGTCACGATGGTCGGCGCTTTGCGGCCCATCACCAAGGCGGTGCAAATCACGATGTCGTTCTTGGCCACCGTCTCGGCGATCAAGGCGGCCTGCTTCTGGCGGAAGGCCTCGCTCATTTCCCGTGCATAGCCGCCGGCGGTTTGCGCGGTTTTCATCTCTTCATCCTCCACGCCCACGAAAGTGGCGCCGAGCGAGCGGATCTCCTCGCGCGCGGCCGGCCGCACATCGGTTGCCGAAACAATGGCGCCCAGCCGCTTTGCCGTGGCAATGGCTTGCAACCCGGCCACGCCGGCGCCGATCACGAACACCCTGGCCGGCGCCACGGTACCCGCGGCCGTCATCATCATGGGGAAGCTGCGCTCGAAGGCCGCTGCCGCCTCGATCGCCGCGCGATAGCCGGCAAGATTGGCTTGGCTGGAAAGCACATCCATGGCCTGCGCGCGGGTGATACGGGGCAAAAGCTCCATCGCCGCGGTATCGATGCCTTTCTCGGCCAAGGCCGGCACCAGCGCGGGATTGGCGAAAGCCCCGGCAATGCACACCAGAAGCGCACCGCGGGGGATCAGCGCCCGAATTTCTTCCGAGGGCATCTGCACGGCGAAGACAATGCCTGCCCCGCGCAGCGCGTCTTCGGCATTGGGGGCGATCTCGGCACCCGCCGCGGTAAATTCGGAGTCGGTGATCGCCGCCCCAAGACCGGCCCCTGTTTCCACCGCAACCGTGAGCCCAAGCCCCACCAGCTTCTTCACCGTCTCCGGCGTGGCGGCAACCCGCGTCTCAAACGCCTCGCGCTCTTTCAGCACGGCAAGCCGCATGCGGACCATCCTCTGTTTATTGTCGCGATCCCAACCAGGCCCGCCCGGACCCGGCCTGATGTTTCCGAATACGCGGAGCGGCAGAGGGTGACAAGGGGCCGTTTGTGCTCTGCCGGCCGTTGTGGCAATGGGGCGATGCGGTGCATGCGCCGCCCTCAGGCTTTGGTTGGGAGTTTTGCCATGTCCTCGCCGGTTCCCTCTCGCGTTCAGGCTTGCGGTTTTCTTGCGCGCCTCGGCCTCGCTGCCGCCTTGCCGTTCTTGCCGGCGCGTGTCGCTCTTGCCGCGCCCGATTCCCATGCGCCCGTCATCGCCGTCCAAGCCCCCGCCCCGAACGGCGCCGACGCCAAGACCTGGCCGTGCCAGCAGCCGTTCGTGCCCAAACTCTCTCCCGAGCTCTTTTGGGAATCGCCGCCTGCGCCCGACCCGAATTGGCAGAACGATGCCGCGCTTGCCAAGCTTGTGGCGGAGATCTCCTCGCGCGATCTGCCGGTCTCAGATGCCACGGCCAAGCTGCAATCCTATTTCAGCGCGCTGCCGGCCCCCGAGCGTCGGCAAAAGCTGCCTGCGCTTTTCACCGGTCTCTTTCAAACCATCGCGGCGGAGCGAAATGCGGTGATGCTGCGCCTGCTCGCGCTCGGGAAGCGGCAGCTCGGCCTTGCGGAGACGGTGCGCAAGCTGGAATCGGAAGAGAGCGACGAGGCCGCCCTGCAACGCGAGTTC
Organism: Terriglobia bacterium; assembly: GCA_023511585.1. Taxonomy (GTDB): domain Bacteria; phylum Pseudomonadota; class Alphaproteobacteria; order Acetobacterales; family Acetobacteraceae; genus JAIMBF01. The sequence continues at coordinate 7,337 of JAIMBF010000074.1, read as the reverse complement.
GCGTTACGCGCTTTGCAGTCGGAAGGCCAAACCCTGCGTTATGTCTGTCAAATTCCGCAAGAGCTGGAGGCGCGCCTCGGCGCATTCGTGCGCATCTTGCAAGCGGGTCAGTAGCGCCTGCCGCTTCATCCGCAGGGCAGACTGGCCGCCGGCACGCGACATTCTTGTGTCATTGTGTCGGCGCGGCGCCTGCATGTGTGATCGGCTTGTTATCCGCATCCAAAAGCGGCACGCCGTAGGAGAGCAAGAGCTTGGTGATCTCTTGCTGGTGGCGCGCAATCAACCGATTGAGCGTCCGTCGCCAGGTGATGTCGCTTGTGCGCACGCCCATGGCGATGTTGAACACAAGCGGCGGGCCGTTCGGCTCCTGTTGCAAAAACGTCGCTTTGAGCGGCAAATGCTCGTGTTGGATATAATAACCCGCTACCGGCCCCCAAACCAAGGCCACATCAATCTTCCCCGCAACCAGATCCAGCAGCGTTTGATGTGCCGGATCTTCCAGCCGCGTATCCACGTTCAGCTCATAAGGGACGGCTTCGCGCATCAAGCCGTGACGGATCAGCAGATCCGAAGGCGGGCTGCGCGCAATTACCCCGATTCGCTTGCCGCGTAGGATGGGATCTCCCAAGCTTGCGGCGGCGATCTGATCGGCGCTGCGGGTGATGCTCATATATCCCGTGCGATAGTAAGGAACGGTGCTGAGCATCATTTCCGCACCGGAAGGAACGCCGATAATCACATCGCATTTCAGGGCCAGCAAGGTGTTGCGCACAAACCCCACGGTTTGCGGAAACCAGGTGTATTTCAGCGGCCGATGCAAATCCTGCGCGAAGATTTCGGCAATCTTGTTCTCAAAGCCTTCCCCCTTGTTGTTGGAAAAGGGCAAATTGGCCGGGTCCGCGCAAACCCGGAACGCGGTCGGAGAGACCAGTTCGATATCAAGCTCGGCCCGCGCCGGCAGCCCAAGCACTACGAAAAACGCAAAAACAGAGGCGGCGAGAAATGCCCGCCGCGTTGCGTTATTCATCCGTCTCGCCGATCCGCTTTGGCCGGCCGCGCCCGATCACGCCATCCGAGCGGGCTTTGAGGTAAGCGTAGATTTCTTCCAAATGTTGCACGGCATCGATGTTGGTGCCGAACGCCGGCATCACGTTTTCGCTGGCGGTAGTGACGTTCTTGCGCCCGTTGATCACGGTCTCCTCGAACTGGCGCTTGTCCAATTTCTTAAGCGAGTTCACCAGACTCGGCGCATAGGAACTGCCGGCGCCATCGGGGCCGTGGCAGCGCAAACACAAGTCACCGTAATAGAGATAACCGCGGAAGGTTGCGCGATCCACGTGGCCGTTCACAACTTTATAGGGGCGCTCTGCATCGGCATTGCCTTGCGCTTGGGCATCTCCTTCCGCAGCGAGCGCGATTGGTGAGGCTGCGCCCAGGATCCAGGCAAGGCACAGCACGCGAGCAAAAGTCATCCAAAACTCCAACGTCGAAATAAGGAAAAATGCCCGGCCGGCAGGTTCGCCCCGCCGGCCGGAAAACGGCAGAGAAAGTCTTAGTCCGAGAGGCCAAAGACCGTCAGAACGCCGCCGAGCTGCGTGTAATTGTTGAGCGCTTTGTATGCACCCACCGCACCAAGGCCGGCAGTATCTTCCGTCAAGCCGGCGGCCATGCCGATCCCGGCCCAGCCACCCACGCCCGAGAGCACGGCAATATATTCTTTGCCGTTATGCATGAAGGGCGTCACGTTGCCGATAATGCCGGAAGGCGTCTTAAACTTGTACAGCTCCTTGCCGGTCTTCATATCGACAGCCTTCAGATAGCCGTCCAGCGTGCCGTAGAAGGCAACACCGCCCGCCGTCGTGAGCGCGCCCGACCAGACGGAGAACATCTCCGGGTCGGACCAGACGATCTTTCCTTCGTTCACGTCATACGCGATGAAGTTGCCGAGGTTCTTCTCGCCCTTCGGCGGGAACATGGAAAGCGTCGCGCCCACATAGGGCTGGCCGGCGGTATAAGCCACTTTGAAGGGCTCATAGTCCATGCAGACGTGGTTCGTCGGCACATAGAACAGGCCAGTATCCGGCGAGAAGGAGGCCGGCTGCTCGTCCTTACTGCCCAACGCCGCAGGACAAATTCCCTTGGTGTTGTGCTCTTCGCCCTGCTGGCCCGGCGCATATTGCGCCACAACTTGCGGCCGCCCGGTCTTCATATCGACGTGGGTCGCCCAGTTCACCGCCGGATCGTATTTTTCGGCTTCCAGCAGCGCTCCGTTGGTGCGATCCAACACATAGGCAAAGCCGTTACGGTCGAAATGCACCAGCGCCTTGGTGGGCTTGCCATGCACGTTGACGTCGGCAAGGATCATTTCGTTGACGCCGTCATAGTCCCACTGATCCCACGGCGTCATCTGATAGACCCACTTGGCAACGCCGGTATCCGCATCGCGGGCAAAAATGGTCATCGACCACTTGTTATCGCCGGGACGCTGCACCGGGTTCCAGGTGCTCGGGTTGCCGGACCCGTAGTAAACCAGGTTCAACTCGGGGTCATAAGAAATCCAGCCCCAGGTATCGCCGCCGCCGATCTTCCACTGATCGCCTTGCCAGGTCTTCAGCGATGAATCCTTCCCCACCGGCTTACCCATGGACGTGGTCTTCTCCGGGTCGAAGAGGATATCGGAATCCGGCCCCATCGAGTAAGCGCGCCAGACCTGCTTGCCATCCGCCAAGCTATAGGCGGTGACGTGGCCGCGCACCCCGAACTCGCCGCCCGAGACGCCGACCAGCACCATATTCTTCACCACCAACGGCGCCGATGTTCCGGTGGCACCCTTCGAAGGATCATCGTCCTTCACCGACCACACCACTTTGCCGGTTTTGGCATCCAACGCCACCACGGTGGTATCGGCCTGATGCAGGATAATCTTGCCGTCCCCGTAGGCCACGCCACGGTTCACCGTATCGCAGCACATCACCGGGATCACGTTCGGGTCCTGCTTCGGCTCATAGACCCAGAGAATACGGCCTTCGTTATTCAGATCGAGCGCGAAAACCTTGTTGGGGAAAGGTGTGTGGACATACATCACGTCGCCGACGATGAGCGGCCCGCCCTCATGGCCCCGCAGCACCCCTGTGGAGAATGTCCAAACCGGGTGTAAATTCTTAACATTGTCGACATTGATTTGCTTGAGCGGCGAATACCGTTGCGAAGCGTAGTTGCCTCCCGGTATTACCCACTGGGCCGGGTCCTTGGACATTTGTATGAGTTGATCATTGGCCAGCGCCGTTCCGGCCAACAGGCCGGCAGAAAGCGACAGCGCGGCAGAAAACACAGCAACGCGGACAGGTGATCGCATATCCAGGTTCCCTCCTTATGATCACTGTTTATTCATCGGCTTGGTTTGCACCCTTGGTTGGCGCAGCCGTGGCCAACACATACAACCCCGCGCCGCGTAACGCAAGCAAAATGCCGTGAAAAACGTCGCGTTTCCGCCGACTACAACGAAAGAAGTTCCCTCTTGAATGATAGATAATTCTTGTCAATTAAGTATATTGGCATCCTTACCCGACTTCGTGTTGTCTTAAAAGTTTGGTGCGATTATTTTTTCGGGAGAATGTCCATGCCCTCTGTTTTTCCGCCGACCCTAAGGTTTCGCTTGCCCCGGCGCTGCAAAAGGCCGGGCGCCGCGGGCGCTCTGCACACCGCCCTGGGGCTTTCGGCGGCAGCCGCATTCGTGATGATCGCCGCAGGCGCGCCCGCCCCCGCCCGGGCACAATCCTCCGCCGAACATCATCCGCGCTACGATTACCCCACCGACGCGCGGGCGGATTACGTCATCGGGTGTCTTGCCGCCAACGGGTTCAACCGGATGTTTTTGCAAAAATGCGCCTGCGGAATCGACACCATCGCCGATTATCTTCCCTATGAAGATTACGAAAAGGCATCGACAATTCTCAGCATGCAACAAGGCGGGCTCGGAGAACGCGGCGCGATGTTTCGGAACTCAACCGTTGCGAAAGAGGAATTGGCAAAGCTCCATTCCGCGGAGGCCGAAGCCGCCTTGCGTTGTAAATAACGGCTATTTCGGCAGCCGCACGCCGGCGGCGGCAAGCGCGGCCGCTTGCACGCCATGGGGTAAAGCGCTGCGGAGCGCCCACCAACGGGCACGATCAGCCTTCTGCATTTTGGCGACATACATGGCGGTATCCGCCTGATGCAGCAGCGCCTCGGCGTCTTGCCCGTCGCATGGGTATAACGCCACCCCCATGCTCATGCCCACCGTGGCCTGACGGCCCTCCCCGAGGTCGAACGGAGCTTCCACCGCCGCGTGCAGACGGTCCAACGCCGCCTGCAGCCGGTCCATCGTGTCGGAGGCATCCAAATCTTCCAGCACGACGACGAATTCATCCCCGCCCAGCCGTGCAACCAACTCGGACCTGCGCAGGCGGGACTGCAGGCGGGCCGCAAACTGCCGCAGCAGTTCGTCCCCGACATCATGACCGTAGGTGTCGTTGACGGCTTTGAAGTCATCCAGATCAATCAAACCCACCGCCACGTGGGTGCCGCGGCGCTGGGCGTGGGCGATCACCTTGGGCAAATGCTGCTCAAGCGCGAAGCGGTTCGGCAGCCCTGTCAGGGCATCGTGGCGGGCGCGATACGCCTCGGTGCGCTGCTGCTGCAGCAAGCGCTCCCGCAGATCGAGCTCGTCCAGACCATAGCCGAGCAAATTGCCGATGCGGGTGCAGAGGGCGACGGTTTCGTTGTCAAAAACGCCGATTTCCGGGGAAATGAAGGCCATCGTCGCCCAGAGGGTTCCGCCTCGAAAGATCGGAGCGGCCAGCGCCGCCGCCCATCGGTGCTCGCGCAAGAACCCGGCGATCGGAGCCACGCCAGGGTTGTTGCGGTGATCGTTATGGAACACGGTCCGTCCCGTCTGCCACGCCTGCACCACCAGCGGTGCCTGTTCGTCGTTCAGCGAGATGTTCAGCGTCTGGAGCGCCGCAGCGCCTTCGCCTGCGCTGGCCAGCATCCGCATACGGCCGGCCTCGTCAGGCCGGGCGACCCATACGGCGTGAAAGAAAGTACCTTGGGTCAGTGCCTCACAGGCGCGATGGAGCATGGTCTGCTCATCACCCGCCTGCAGCAGCACGTCGCCGACAAACGTCAAGGCTCGGTAGAGGCGCTGCATGCGCTCGCGCGCGGTGATGTCGATCAAGGTCCAGACCGAGGTCACTCCATCGGGAAGCAGCTGGCCGTGGCAATCGCAGAGCAGGGTGTGTCCGTCCGCACGCTGCAAACGTATGGCGGGCAGGTCAAGGCGCCCCCCTGCGGACAAATCGGCATATAACTTGCCGAACCGTTCGAATTCGGCCTCACTCCTATAGAAGATACGCGTGCTCTGTCCGGTGAGTTCGTCCACGGACCGCCCGAGCATGGCGGCCAGAGTGGCGTTGGCGCGCAAGATGCGGCGGTCGCGGATGATGGCCACGCCGGCCGCAGCATTGTCCAGCAGCGCGCGCTCGGTCTGGCGCAATGCGATCACATCCAGCGCATGCGAAACGTCCGCAGCCAGTTCGGTCAACAAGGTTCGCATCTCAAGGTTGAACGCCACATCATCGCCCCGATAGAGCGCCAGAATGGCGAACCGCTCGCCCCGGTGATGCAAGGGCAGGGCCGAGAGGCCAAGCAAACCAAACGACCGGGCACGCCGAACGAACGGTGAAAAAACCGCAGCGGTGAAGTCCCAATGCACGTTGAAGCGGGGTCGATCATCCCGCCAGGCGGCGCCGATCGGTCCCCGGCCATGGACCTCGTTCGCATCCGTCGAGATAACCAGCCCGTCGAGGTAGCCGGTCTGCCCGGCAGCAGCGATGAAGCGGAACCTTCCCTCGGCATCGGGCCGCGCCACAAACGCCAGCGGCAGCCTTCCACGACGGACGGCCAAATCGCATACCTTATGCAAAAATGCGGCGCTGCATGATGACAGCGCCGCCTCCTGGTTGACCTGCGCGAGGAAGTCCTGCAGATGGCCCATGCGGCGCAGCACCTCAATATGTTGATCTCGTTGCCGCAGCACCCGGGCGAGCCAGGCCATGGAGACCCCGAGCAGCAACAGCGATGCGAGTTCAACGCTCCAGCGCGAAGGTGCCGCCTCCAGATACCGTTGCCTGACCAAATCGGCGGGCCAGCGCGCCTGCACGGCCAGCGGGTAACCGGGCACGGCTGCAGTCACCGCATCGGATGACGGCCCCTCAGCCCTCTCCACCCCTGGAAACCGCACCTCTCCGTGCTGCACCACGCCCAGCAGGCGGCCGTCGCGGGATCGCGCAGTGCGAACAGCCAAGGCAGGGTGGCCAATTCCGGGTCGGACGGCGCGAGAAGAAGGTCCAGCCGGTAGGGAGAACCCAAAAAATAGCGGGTCCGGCCGTCGGGGCCGTGCATGCGAAAGCGCATGGGGATCACATGCGCGCCGACGCGTTCGGCGTAGCCGGCGCGCCCGAGAAAAAAATTCGGGTCAAACGGCAGCGGGGTGAACTGAGCCGCGGAGTTGATGGGCGTGCTCGGCTGTGCCTCGGTCGACCACAAAATCCTCTCGCCGTCCGCGGAGTGGATGTTGAACGCATAAAGACTCGGGTGCAGCGCTTTGTAGTGGCGCAGGGCCTGCACCGCCTTGGGGTCGGGGTGCTCGGGGTCGGACTCGGGGCCCAGCAGCGTCTCCGCTGCAAACTGCAGTTCGGTGAGTTGGGTATGCAGGCGGCCGGCAATAACCTCAGCGAGCTCGGCCGCGGCATACTGCGCATCTTTCCGGATCTGGCGGCGCGTCTGATCCAGCATATGCGCCTCCAGCCAGCACATCCACACGAAGAGAAACAGCAGCGGCAGCGCCGGAAGCGCCGGAATGATGAGGCGTTGCAAGCGGAGAGGGAATCCGGTCACGGGTACCTGGTTTCGATCAGAAGCATGGGGGTTGCGCTCCTGACAATATCATTCAGATTCATAAATAAAAAGAGAACATCAAGCGTCCAGGCGCGTTTGGACGATTGTTCGGCTTCCGATTGCATGACGCATTACATCGCCGAAAGCTTAATATTCCTTATCGACGTTAGAGCTTCGGCTCCGAATTCTTTTTGCGTTGTTAACAACCGTTATTTCGGCATCGGCACGCCGGCGGCGGCAAGCGCGGCCGCCTGCCGCGCGGCAAGCGCTTCGGCATCGAAATCCGCAATAAGCTCCTGAAACAGCCGGTGCCAGTTCAGCTCTGCCCGAAGCCTCAGAAACACGCCGCCCAGCCCGATCGCCGAACGATCCATCAACACAAATTCGCGCGGCGGTTTCAC
>JAIMBF010000073.1 GCA_023511585.1 Terriglobia bacterium | reverse complement strand
CAAACCGTCCACGGCGCGATCACGGTTGAACTTGCAGCGAGCGAGCCCGCGACATTGCGCCTGCTCCTGCAAGACCAAACCGCGCTGCATCAAGCGCTTACGCAGGCCGGCCTGCCCGAGGCGGGTCGGAGCCTTTCTTTCCACCTTGCCGAAGCCGGCCCGACCCAGGCAGCGGGGCAAGCCGGAAACTTTGCCGCCTCGACGAGTTCCGGCGGGCAGGGACAGGGGCATCCGCAGCGCTCGAGCGCCGAGGCTTCGTTCGGCGACTTTGGTGCGTTTTCCCAAGGATCTCGCGGCCATGGCGGTTCGGCCAACGAAACCGCTCGGGAGGGGCAAAGGACGCCGGAGGGCCTTTCGCGCGCAGCACCCACCCAATCTTCAAAATTAACGGCTGCCCGGAGCGCCGCACCGCGTAGGCTTCGAAATTGGGTGGATATCACCGCATGAGCACGAACTCTTCTTTTGCCGAAAATCTTTTCAAGAAGGATGCCAGCCATGAGCCTTGCTTCCGTTGCCGCTCAACAAAGCCAACTTGCCGCCGCCGCTGATGCCGCCGCGGCTTCCGCCGCCCAAAGCGCAAATACGGCCAGCAATTCTACAGCCGGCGGATCCGGAACATCCGGCGCAAGCAGTAGCGCCACAGGAAATGCGGCACTTGCTTCTCTGACCAACAACTTCAATTCATTTTTGCAACTGCTCATGACGCAGCTGCAAAATCAGGACCCGACCAGTCCTATGGATACCAATCAGTTTACGAGCGAATTGGTGCAATTTGCTTCCGTGCAGCAACAAATCAATACGAACAACAGCCTTTCGCAGCTGATTCAACTGACTCAGGGAAGCGAGATGCTTCAAGCTTCCTCGCTTGTCGGCAAGCAAGTGCTGGTGCAATCCAATCAATTGCCGCTGCAAAACGGCAGCGCCACCTTGCAATTCAGCACGTCTTCGGCGCAACCTGTCGCCATTGCAATTTATAACGCGCAAGGCCAAGAGGTGCGCACGGTTACTTTGCAATCCGACGCGGGAGCCAATACGTGGACGTGGGACGGCACCAACGATGCCGGCACGCAAATGCCCGATGGCGTCTATTCGGTTGCGGTCTATGGAATGTCAAGCGGCGGTACGCCCGTTGCGCTTCCGTTCACCGTGGAAGGAACGGTCAGCGGCGTGGCAACGCAAAACGGTGCCGTGCAGCTCCAACTCGGCCCGATGAGCACAAACCTCAACACTGTTCAGCAAGTGCTGAGCAATTAGCGAACCGCGTGCAAAAGGCGCTGCGATGCGAGGCGGAGGGAGAAAACTCCTTCCGCCTCGTTCCGCTTTTATGTGCTTTGCACCTGCGGTTGTGCGGGCTTCACTTCAATCGTCCGTTGCCCGGCCTTTGCTTCCGGAGTCTTAGGCAAGGTGAGGCTGAGCACGCCGTTGCTGAACTCGGCGGAAATTTTCTCCCGATCAATTCCGTCGGGCAGCGCAAAGCTGCGGCGGAAAGACCCATAACTCCGCTCGGCAAAGTGAACATTGCCTTTTGTTTCTTCATAGGAAGAGCGTTTCTCGCCCTGAATGGTCAGCACATCTCCGCTCAGTGTCACCTGCACGTCTTTTTCCGTAAGCCCCGGCAGTTCCGCCGTCACCTTATAGGAATGTTCATCTTCGACCACATCGACAGCCGGAAGCCATTCGGCGCCGGCGGCCTCACTGCGGAATACCTGGGGCATATCGAACATACGCGGCAGAGAGGGGAAGCCGAAGCCGCGGGCGAACTGATCGAAGAGCCGATCAACTTCGGTGCGCAACGACGCCCAAGGATCCGTGTATCGCCGAGCGGGAGCGGTTTCTTTCTGTTTTTCAATCGCTACGTTTGCCATGTTCGCACCTCCTTCGCTTTTCGCTTGATTACGGAAGAACGATTGAAGGGTATTTCCGGCAGGTCGTTCTGACGTTGATTTAGCGCAAGGTAAACGTTCGACAAGGTCTGCGGCAGCGCCGCCGCTTAACGCAGATATGCAAGCCTTTCGCCGAGACGCGCAAAGAACGTTTCGATATCCAATGTTTCCAACAACCGCACCGGACGGTACATGCTATCGGCCGAACACCGTCCAAACCGGTCGATATGCGTTCGCCCTTGCCCCGGACCGGTTCCACATTCGACAGCGACCAAGGCCTCGCGCGTTGTGAAGAGCTCCGGCCATAGCAGCCAAGCGACCGCGCAAGGATCATGCAACGGCTTGCCATGAAAGCGCGGCGAGGGGGCAACCGCTTCCAAAATCGCTGAGGCAGCCGAAAGACAATTCCCGCTTCCCATGGCGCGGAGCCGCGCGATGCGTTCCGGAGTGACCAGAACCTGGCCGGTGAGGTCGAGTGTCGCCAAAGTAACACGCGGGGCCGCGGCGAGCACGATGGCCAATGCCTCGGGATCGCTGAACGCATTGAATTCGGCGGCGGGCGTAAAGTTGCCTTCGCCCCAGGCGCCGCTCATCAACACTACTTCTTCGATCTTTTCGCAGAGTGCGGGCTCGGTGGCGAGCGCAAGCGCCAAATTGGTGGCCGGGCCGATGCCGATAAGGGTTAGCGGCTGCGTGGCGGCGCGGAGTTGCGTGCGCAATGCATCTGCCGCAATTCCGGGCGCTGCCGCTTTGCCTGGCGGCAGAGCAACCCCGGCAAGCCCATCCGCCCCATGCACTCTTGCGGCTTCGGTAAATCGACCAAGCAACGGCCTCGCAGCCCCGGCGTAAACCGGCACCTCGGCGCGCCCGGCCAGCGCCACAATTGCGAGGGCATTGGGCAAGGTGCGTGTGAGCGGCACATTGCCGCCCACCACCGTAACCGCCTGAACATCCAGTTCTCGGGAAGCGAGCGCAAGCCAAAGCGCAATGGCGTCATCGGTTCCGGGATCGCAGTCGATAATCACCGCGCGGGCCATGGCTTCCTCGTCCGGTTCCGGTCAACCGCGTGGACCGAAATAGGCTTCCAGCCGGTATCCGTCCGGGTCGATTACGAAGGCCGCATAATAATCCGGCCCGTATTCCGGCCGATAACCCGGCGGGCCGTTATCCTCTCCACCGGCGGCGATTGCCGAACGGTGAAAAGCGGCAACGGCGGCTTTGCTGGGAGCGGTAAAACAGATGTGCAACCCGGAATCCTTATCCGGAGGGATCGGGCGGGGTGCTTCCACCACCCAGAAGGTGGCATCATCATCGCCGTAACCGAGCGTGCCTTGCCCCGTTCGTAAGAGCCGGTAGCCGAGCGCACCGAGCACGGCGTCGTAAAAGCGCTTGGCCCGTTCCAAATCCCGCACCCCGATGGAAATGTGATCGATCATGCTTCATCTAAGCATCCGCCGCCTCTTTTCCGTCAACAGATATGGTAGCTGTGTTTCCCTCCCAAACGCGCTATCTGTGGTTGCGGAGTTGTCTTCGTGAGCATGTCGTCATCGTCATCGCCGCCGCCTTTGCCTCAATCGCCCCCGTTCCGGCCAAGCAGGCCGGAGGCTCAGGGCAGCCGCGATCAGTTTCTGCGCGAACAGATTGAGCGTGCGGAAGCTGCGGTCTCTGCGAAGCGCTTTCACGAAGCCGCCGGCATCTGCCAAGACGTGCTGGAGGTGGAGCGAGACTATCCTCCCGCTCTGGCGCTGCTGGGCGGCATTATCGGCCATCGCGGCGATCTCGCACGGGGGATTGGCCTTATTGAGCGGGCGATACGAAAAGACCGCAACGTTGCGGCATGGTTCAGCAACCTGAGCGGGCTCTACCGCATGCAATATCGCATCGAAGAGGCGGTGCTTGCGGCACGAGAAGCGGTTCGGCTTGCTCCGCACTCTGCCCGCTACTTGATCACCCTGGGCAAGGCATTGATCGACCAAGGCAATCGCGATGAAGCGATTGTCGCTTTTTTGCTGGCGCTCGCGCGTGAGCCGGCGAATGCCGAGGCGCATCTGGCCATTGGGCAAATCCTTCTGGCGCGAGGGGAATGGCGGCCGGGTTGGCTTGAATACGAATGGCGAAACCACCTTGAGCAGGCCAAAGGCATGTTGCCGCCGATGACGGCGCCCGCCTGGAACGGCATGCGCTTGCCGACGGGGCGGCTTTTGCTGGTGGGCGATCAAGGCTACGGCGATACCTTACAATTTTGCCGTTTCATCCCTCTTGCCGCGGAGCGTTGCCAAGAGGTGGTTTTGGGCTGCAGCCCGGAGCTTCTGCCGCTGCTTCGGAATATTCCGGGAGTGGCAAGCTGTCATAGCACGTGGGGCGAAATCCCCCCGCACGCCGTCTATTGTCTGCTCTCCAGCCTGCCCGGGCTGTTTGACGTCCAGGAAGACAGCATTCCCGCTCGCGTTCCTTATCTTTCCCCGGACCCCGCCGACCAAGAGCTTTGGGCAGCCCGCCTTGCCCGAGAGCCGAACGGGCGCGGCCTGCGCATCGGCCTTGCCTGGGCGGGGCGGCCACAACATCCGAACGATCGGCGCCGATCCCTCCCGCTTGCCGAACTGGCGCCGCTTGCCGGGCTGGAACGTCTGAGTTTCGTATCGCTTCAAAAAGTTATTCCCACGCAGGATCGCCCGGCCCTGAAGGGCACGCTTCCCGAGCTGATCGACCTGACGCAGCATCTGACGGATTTTGCCCAGACCGCGGCGCTGATTGCCAATCTTGATATGGTGCTCACGGTCGATACGGCGGTAGCGCATCTTGCCGGGGCGCTGGGCAAGCCGGTCTGGGTGATGCTGTCGGAGCCCGCCGATTGGCGCTGGATGCTCAACCGAACCGATAGCCCGTGGTATCCCACTATGCGCCTTTTTCGGCAGCCGCGTCCCGGTGCCTGGGCGCCCGTGGTGGCGGAAGTGGCGAAAGCCCTCGCCGCCTTGCCGCGGTAAGGATGGATTGGAAAGGAGTGCGCATGCGCGTGCTGGCTCTGGACTCGGCGCTTGCCACAGCCTCGGTTGCGGTTTTGCAGGAGGAAGAGGTGCTTACGGAACAGATCGTACCCCCCTCCGGCAATGGCCATGCAGCGACTCTGCCGCCGCTTCTCGAGAGGGTGCTTGACGAGGTGGGAGCGGGAGAGATCCATCTCATCGGCGTCACCGTCGGCCCCGGCCGGTTTACGGGGATTCGAGCGGGGCTTGCATTGGCGTACGGGCTGGGCGAGGCGCTGGGCTGCCCGGTGATGGGCGTTTCCGTCGCGGAGGCTTTGGCCGAAGAACTGGCCCGCGGGGCGCGACCGCTCGTCGGGCGAGAATTGTGGGTGGCAATCGATTCGTATCGTGGACATGTGTTTTTGGAACGGCCGGGAAAGCGGGAATCGGTGGCGCTCGAGCAACTTGCGGAGCCCGCCGGCCCTGTTGCGATTGCCGGAGATGCGGCTATTGCGGTTGCCGCCCGGCTTGCCGCCCGTGGCGCCGACGTGATGTTGACCGATCTCCGCGCACCGAAAGCGCGCTTTGTCGCCTCTGTCGCGGCCCGACGCAGCCGCGGCGAACTTCCGCCGCTTGCCGCCGAGCCGCTTTATCTTGACCCGCCGGCAACTCGGGCCCCCGCAAGCCCGCCAAGGCCGGCGCCCGTGGCGTGATCATTTCTTCGCCGCGATGATCCCCGTCTCCCTCGCGCACGCGCCGCTCCTGGCGGCGATTCACGCCGCGGTGTTTGCCGGTTCCGAGGCATGGAGCTCAGAGGCGATCGCCGCGCAACTTCGCCTGCCGGGCACGTTCGGCTTTCTTGCGGAAGAGGGCGGCATGATATTGGCGCGGGTCGTTGCGGATGAAGCGGAGATTTTAACACTTGCTGTTGCGCCGAAAGCACGCGGCAAGAATTTGGGACGGGGTTTGCTCTGTGCAGCGATGGCGGAAGCGGCGCGCCGCGGGGCAAAAAGTATGGCGCTGGAAGTGGCCAAGGCGAACGAGAGGGCCAATGCGCTTTATCGCGCTTTGGGTTTTGTTCCGGTCGGGCAGCGTTTGCGCTACTACGCGGACGGCTCGGATGCTTGGGTGATGCGCGTTGCCCTCACCTCGGCGCCCGTTTGCGCAACAAAAGCCGAGTAATTCCCGCGGCATCCTGTTCTTCGGCCAAGACTTCATGGCCGAGCGCTTTGGCGGAAAGCGGCACGTTTCGGCGCGGCTCGTCCCCTTTAAGGAGCACGAGGAGGGTTTCTCCCGGGGCAAGCCGGTCCAGGGCAAGCCGGGTGCGCACAAAGGTCATCGGGCAACGTTCGCCGGTGATATCCAATACCCGGTCTGCAACATCGGAGTTCGTCATGGGTACCATGTTATTGTGAAATGTCCATTGCAGGGAAGCACATTTGGCTTTTACATGTTATGGCTGAACCGATACTTGTATTAAAGCAACAGAGGAAAGTAATGGCCAATCCTGGCGCTGACTCGAATATCTTGGGACTTACCGCGCAGATCGTAGCGGCGCATCTGGCGAATAACTCCGTTCCCCTTGATGCGTTGCCCACGCTTATTCAAGAAGTATACAAAACCTTGGCAAATATAGGCAAAGAACAACCGAGTGTCCCGGATCGCCCGCAGCCGGCCGTGCCGATTCGGCGCTCCGTCTTCCCCGATTACATCATATGCCTGGAAGACGGGAAGAAACTCAAGATGTTGAAGCGCCATTTGAAAACCGCCTATAACATGACCCCCGAGCAGTATCGCGAACGCTGGGGGCTGCCGGCGGATTATCCTATGGTGGCGCCGAATTATGCCAAGCATCGTTCTTCGCTGGCCAAAAAGATCGGATTGGGCAAGCGCGCCGGGGAAAACGCCCGCGCCAAGTAACCCGTTGCTTCGCGCCCTTATGTGTTCTTCGGTTTGCACGAGGGCGTGCAAGCTTCTATCGTGCGGGCATCGTGCCTAACTGAAATGTTCGCCCGGTGGGCTCTGCCCCGGGGAAGCGAGAAAGAAACCGGATGGAATCACGGATTGAACGCCTTTGCATCGAGCGGGGATTGAAGATGACCGGCCAGCGCCGGCTTATTGCCCGGGTGCTCTCCGAGGCCTCGGACCATCCGGATGTGGAAGAGCTTTATCGCCGTGCGTTGGCCCTGGATGCCCATATCTCGATCGCAACCGTGTATCGCACCGTGCGGCTTTTGGAAGAAAAAGGCATTTTGGAACGGCGGGATTTCGGCGGCGGCCGCGCGCGCTATGAGCCGACCGAGCACGGCCATCACTATCATCTGATCGATGTGGAAAGCGGCAAGGTGATTGAATTCGCCGACCCCGAGCACGAACGCCTGATTCACGAAATTGCGGCGCGGCTGGGTTTTGAGCTTGTTTCCACGCGGCTTGAATTGTTCGGAAGACGGCGCGAGAACGCGGCGAAATCCGCTGCGGCCAAATCGGAGCAAACGCGCAGCAAGGCGCGCGGCCGCCTCCGCACGGCAAGCGAGCCTGCCTCCGTTGTGGAATGAGAGTGAGCCGGGACAAGCCGATGACCGCTGAAAAACCGCTGCAGCGAGGCACGATGATAGGCCCCGGCTTCGGGGAATTGCGCGCCGGAAACCTGGGGGTGCGCCTGGCCGTCAACCAAGCCGAGATTGATGCGGTGCAGGCGCTGCGTTACCGCGTCTTTTACGAGGAAATGGGAGCAATCCCTTCGCCCGAGGCCGCTCAGTGTCGGCGTGACCGCGACATTTTCGACGCTGTAGCCGATCATCTCTTAGTTGTGGACCATGCGCTCGGCTCGGGGCCCGAGGGGGTCGTGGGGACTTACCGGCTGATTCGGACGCAGGGGGCGGCGAAGGTCGGCCGGTTTTATTCGGCCAGCGAATACGATATTTCGCCGCTTCTGCGCTTTCCCGGGCGGCTTTTGGAGCTCGGCCGCTCGTGTGTGGATGCCGCTTACCGCAACAGCGCCGCAATGCAACTGCTCTGGCGAGGGATAGCGGCATATGTCTTTCTTCATCAGATTGACTTGATGTTCGGCTGCGCAAGCCTGCCGGGGACCGATCCCGATGCCTTGGCCGCGGAGCTGACCTATCTTTTTTATAACCACCTGGCTCCCCCCGCGCTCCGCCCGCGGGCTCTGCCGCATCGTTACGTAGAGATGCGCCGGCTTGACCCCGCAGCGTTCGACCCCCGCCGGGTGCAGGCGCAACTGCCGCCCTTGATCAAAGGCTATCTGCGGCTTGGCGGCTTTGTCGGCAGCGGGGCCGTGATCGATTCTGCCTTCAACACCATCGATGTTGCCATCGTGGTCAAGACCGATCTCGTCACCGACAAATACTACCGACATTATGAACGGCAATTGCGCAACGCACTGGATTGAGCCCTGCTCTTCCGCGGCTTCGCTCTGAATAAGCCAAACGAGCGCTTTGAGTAGAAATATGGCTTTCGGCCTTGCCTCGGTTTATCCTCGCAATACCCGCTTGGTTTCGCTGGCCGAGGCGGGCTGGCGGGCGGATGTCGCCGCCGGCGCGCTGGGCGCGTTTTCGGCCGGTGCGTTGCCGCCGTTTCATATTATTCCGCTTTTGCTCTTCACGGTGCCGGCTTTGCTGACGTTGATCGATCAGGCGCCGCGGCCGGCAACGGCGTTCCGGTTCGGCTTCTGGTTCGGCTTCGGCCATCATTTGCTGGGCCTTTACTGGATTACCGATGCGATTCTGTTCGAAACCGCGCGCTTCTGGTGGTTTGTGCCGCTGGCAGTGCCCGGACTTTCCGCCTTGCTCGCGGTTTTCATCGCGGTTCCGTGCGCTTTGGCGCGCTTGAGCCGGGCCGGTCTGCCGCGCCTTCTGGTGCTGGCCGGGCTTTGGACATTGGGCGATCTCGCGCGCCAGTTCGTCGCCTCGGGCTTTCCGTGGAACCCATGGGCAAGCGTATGGGCTATCCCCGGTTTGCTTGGCGATATCATGTTGCAGCCGCTGGCCTGGATCGGCACGCCGGGGTTGACCTTGGTGACCGTTTTCCTGGCAGGCCTGCCCGGCCTCGGCAGACCGGGTTGGATGGCACTGGCCGCCGCGCTACCGCTCTGGGCCGGCTTGGGCGCCTTGCGGCTTTCCGAGCGCCCGCAGCCGGCACCGAAGCTCAACGTGGTGGTGGTGCAGGGCGATATTCCGGAAGGCGAGAAATGGAGCGCCGAGCGGGCTGAGCAAATTCTCGACCGTTACATTCTTCTGACCGCCGAGGCCATTGCCAAGGTCGGGTCTGGCAAAGCAGTTGTCGTTTGGCCGGAGACCGCAAGCCCTTATCCCTTGGAGGGGGCGGCCATGTTGCGCTCCATCATTGCCGCTTCCGCCAATCCGGCGGGCCGCGCCGCATCTGCCTGGGCGCTGGTCGGTTCCGTTCGGTTTGGGGCCGACAAACGGCCGCGTAATAGCCTGTTTGCCCTTACGCCAAGCGGCGCGGTGGGCAGCGTGTATGACAAATGGCATCTCGTCCCGGGCGGCGAGTATCAGCCCAGCTGGTTGCCGCTGCCGGTGCAAATTGTGCCGGGGGGCGGGTTCGTTCCCGGATCTGGTCCGCAAACGCTTTATGGGGATGGGCTTGCCCCGGTTGGTCCGTTCATTTGCTATGAGGCAATATTCCCTCATGCCGTGATCGACGAGGCTCACCGCCCGCAATGGATGGTGAATGTGACCAATGATGCGTGGTTCGGAAATTCCTCGGGGCCTCGGCAACATCTGGCGGCCGCGCGCATGCGCGCAGTGGAAGAAGGGTTGCCGCTGGTGCGGGCGGCCAATACCGGCAT
Organism: Terriglobia bacterium; assembly: GCA_023511585.1. Classification (GTDB taxonomy): domain Bacteria; phylum Pseudomonadota; class Alphaproteobacteria; order Acetobacterales; family Acetobacteraceae; genus JAIMBF01. The sequence goes on along the minus strand of JAIMBF010000073.1, from coordinate 4,260 downwards.
TTCCGCGGTGTTTGATGCCCATGGGCATGAGATCGCTCGGATCGCGCTGAACCGGGAAGGCAGTCTTGTCGTGCCGCTGCCGGGGTCGCTACCGCCGCCGCTTTTCGCGCGTTTCGGCCTCTGGATACCCGGGCTGCTCGCAGGCTTTGTGCTTGCCCTGGGCATTATCGGATCGAGGGTGTATAAAAACCAAATTTGAGCGACGGGGTGCCTCTTTTTTCGTAAAATCGATGTGAATTTTGCTTCATGAATTAACGATTGCAGGTTGTGGTGTTCACGTTGTAATATCAGTGGCTGCGGTGTTCCCGCAGAGCCCATTCCGTGTCAGGCGAAGGAGGCCGAAATGCTCGTGGAGGAAGCCGTGAAGGGCGTAAAGGTCATGCCGGAAAACGATGAGCGAGGTGAAAAAGAGAGTCGGCCGAGCCCTATTGACGTGCACGTCGGCTCACGCATCCGCCTGCGACGAACTTTGCTCGGGATGTCACAGGAAAAATTGGGTGATGCGCTGGGGCTGACCTTTCAGCAGATTCAAAAATATGAACGCGGCGTGAACCGGGTCGGTGCCTCGCGCTTGTTTGATCTTGCGCGGGTTTTGGATGTCCCCGTGAGTTTTTTCTTCGATGACATGCCGGAACCCTTGGCAAAGGAATATGGGGCGCCATCCGCCAGGCGCGCGGGCGGATTCGCGGAAACCCAGGAGGCCTTCGGCGAAGACCTGATGGGCCGGCGCGAAACCTTGGAATTGGTTCGCGCCTACTATCGCATCGGCGATCCGACGGTGCGCAAACGGGTGTTCGAGCTCCTCAAAAGCCTGGCTTCCGAAGAGTCCTGAAAAGAGTAGCCGGCGACTGTCACGCTGTCCGACGATTTCCGCTTCCGATCTCTTCGGGCGTCGGGCGCGGCGGCCGAGAGGCAGCGCCACGAGCGGAAGTGGGCGTGCCGGCTACCGGCGGCTCTTGGTCTGTACCCAACAAAGGAATCCCGGGGCCGACTTCGACCCGCACGGTTTGGGTCGGATTGGCAAGCGCGATACCCAATTCCTCGAACCGCTTTTTGAGGCGGCGGTTGAACTCGCGTTGCACCGCCCAACGCGAGGCATCGGTACAGACGATTTGACCGGCAATGGTCACTGTCGATGCCGTCACGCTATCCACGCCCCAAAGCTGCAAATCGCTCAAAATGCCGCTTCTGAAGTTGGGATCCCGGCGAAGTTCCGCGGCAATCTCGCGCAATGCTTCGCTCACGCGGTCGGTATCCTCGCGCGCGCTGACGGTGACGCTGACCTGAGCATTGCCAAGGCCGCGATTGACGTTGTTGACCGTCGTGACCGCGCTGAAAGGTATGATGTGCACCGAGCCGTCGGCGGCGCGCAGCCGAATGGTGCGGACGGAAAGCGCTTCCACTGTTCCTGAAACGCCGGCAACCGTTACCCAATCTCCCACCTGCATGGCGTTTTCCAGCAAGAGGAAGATGCCGGTGATGAAGTCCTGCACCAGTTTTTGTGAGCCGAAACCCACCGCGACGCCGACGATTCCGGCGCCGGCCAAAAGCGGAGCAATATTGACCCCGATTTCCGAAAGCGCGGTCGGCCCGGCAAACAAGAGCAAGACGCCGAGCAAAGCAAAACGGATCATCGGCATCAGCGTGCGCACGCGCGCTGCCCGCGCGGCATAGCCCTGCCGGGTCAGCATGTGCAGGCGGCGATAAATGAGCAGATTTACCCCCTCCCAGATCACCCAAGCGCTTAAGGATATCAGGATGATCGTCTGCATTGCGGAGAGCAGCCGCACGCCGAGCGTGTCGCGTTGGAACCAGGCCAAGACGTCAAATCCCCAGCTTTCCAGCAACACGAAGAGGGCCAAAGCGGAAATGACCAGAGAGACCAGAAAGCGCACCGGACGCCTGTAATGGGGAATCCGTTCAGCAAGCCAAGGCAGGCGCTGGGCCATGTCTTCCTGCAGTTGAATACGCTGCTCAACTGCCGTTACGACCATAGAGGTCAAGATTCGGCCTCCGAGCAAAACGACCAAGGTGCCTGCGAACACACGCAAAAGCCGCATATAGCCGTTGGGCACCGCGAGGGCCCAAACCAGCCACAGCGAAAAAATGCCGACGGTTGCAATCAGGTGCCAGACGGAAGCAAGGCGTGAGCGGAGCACGCCAAGCGGCCCTTGATCGGCTTCACGGCCGCGCAGCCATGCCGCGATGCGCCGCCGCTTTTGGAACACCATGGTGATGGCAAAAAGGTGAAGCACCAAGACGACGAGCTTGAGAAGCGCTTCGTGCGCCGTGTAGGGCAGGCCGAGCAGCAGCAATGTTTCGGTAAGTGCATAGCCCGGGATACCCACCAAGGTTGCCCGCCGCATCCACCGCATGAGATAGCTCGCGGTGGCATCGGAAATCCAAAGCAGCCGGAGCTGCGGTAGGGTCGGGGCAAGCAGCGTTCGCGACAAGCTCAGCACAACGCGGCAAGAGACATAGGCATTTACCGCAGCCAGAATTGCCGATTGCGTGGTGAAGCCGAAATCCATCGCGCTGAGGGCGCCATATCCGACCGCAGCAAACGCTGCGATGGGGATAAGTTCCAGCACGAAATAGGCCAGCGCAAACGGCAAGCGTTGGACTAAAATCCTAAGCCTTAGCAAGCGCCGATGTGATTCAACCTCACTCGCCTCAGGTGTTTCCCCGCGGGTGAATTGAGATGTCGCTCTCTCTTTCGCCTGTTCTTCCGTTTTCCCTGCTGTTTCTTCGGTTTCTTCTTTTTCTTCTTTCTCCTCTTCCTCTTCTTCTTTTGCTTCTTCCGGTATAGGCGGGGCCATCGCGACGATCCTTGCGCGCGCCTGCCGCACGCTGCGCCGCACCACGGCCTCCAAAGCAAGGCCCAAGCCGGCGATCAAGAGAAGCCGCGCACTCACCCTCAGAACGCGTTCTCGCGCCAGGGGCTGCTCGGCGGTCTCGCGCAGAAACTGCCAGAAGGCCGAAAAATTGGTGAGGGACTGCGCTGCCCGGATAGCTGCCGTGAAGGTTCCGGCAGTTCGCTGAGCAAGAGTTTGGAGCAAATCTGCGCCAAGAGAATGTGGGGTGAGCGGGATGGGAAGTTTCGGTGCTTCTGCCGGATGTGCCGGTGCAGGGGCCGGTGCGGGAGGGCCGGCGACAACCGGGGTTTTTGCCAGCACCTGCAAAGCGGCAATCAATTTCGCGCGTTCGGCGGGATCCTGCAGCACGTGTAAAACCTGTTCGATCTCGGCGCGGGAAAGCGCGGGCTGCGGCTGAGACTGAGGCGGAGCAGGATCTGTCGCAGGTGTCTGCGCATAAAGCGGGCCTATGGGAGCAACCGCTAGGACCAGAAACAGCAAAAGCGGACGGATCATGGCAACTCCGGGCTGATATACGGCACTTTCATCCTTGCAGCAGGCTTTGGCAAAAATTCGGACGCGCAAGGGTGCCTTTTCGATGCGACGTCTTACATCAACACTGAAAGTGAGGCGCAGATGCGGCAAGGTTTATCAGTTCTTCTCGCTTTGGTCATGATTGCGGTTTTGGGGGTCTTGCTGGCTGGGGTTGTGGGGCTGGCGCGCGGGGAGGATCCGCGCCGTTCCAATCGGCTGATGCGATGGCGGGTGATCTTGCAAGGGGTCGCGTTGCTGTTGCTTTTGGTCTTGCTGGAGCTGTGGCGTTCGTAAGGCTTCTATTCGCCCGTGTGGTTTGACAGCGGGGCTTGCCCATCACTAAGCTTTTGCCCGCAAGCGGCAGAAAAGATGGAGATGGAACGCGTATGAAAATTCTGGTGCCCGTGAAGCGAGTCGTCGACTACAACGTAAAGGTACGCGTGCGCGCCGACGGCTCGGGGGTGGAGACCGCGGGCGTGAAAATGTCGATGAACCCGTTCGATGAAATCGCGGTTGAGGAAGCCATCCGCATCAAGGAACGCGGCCAGGCAAGCGAAGTGATTGCGGTCTCGCTCGGGCCCCAGGCATGCACCGAAACCATTCGCACCGCGCTCGCAATGGGCGCCGATCGCGGCATTTTGGTGGAAACGGATGCGGAGCTTCAACCGCTGGCGGTGGCGAAGCTTTTGCGCGCCATTGTCGAACGCGAGCACCCGGAGCTGATTATTTTGGGCAAGCAGGCGATCGACGATGATATGAACGCCACCGGGCAGATGCTGGCCGGGCTGCTGGACTGGCCGCAAGCGACGTTCGCGTCCAAAGTGGTGCTTGAGGGCAACAATCTTCAGGTCACGCGCGAGGTGGACGGCGG
>JAIMBF010000072.1 GCA_023511585.1 Terriglobia bacterium | reverse complement strand
CCCATCATAACCGCTTGCACGAGGATGACCAGCCCCACGCAGCCAGGCCAGCCGGCCCGTTGCCAAAGCCCTGCCGGAAGAATGGCTCCGAGGCTTCCGCCCGTATAATACGCCGTGACATAAAGCCCGACCGCCGTAGATCGTGCCCGCCTGGCGGCCACGCCCACGTAACCGATGGCCAAGACCTGTTCGATGAACATCCCGCCGATGGCAAGAGCGAGGCCGATAATAATGGCGGCTATAGACGGAAACAGGGTTAATCCCATGCCAAGGCAACCAATGAGGGCGGCGACCAGCAGCGTATCCCGCCGGCCGATTAGGATGGCAAGCCGGCTGGCAAGGGGCGTGGTAACAATCGCCAGCAGATAAACGGCGAACAAATTGCCGAGCGCGGCCGGACCGAACCGATAGGGGGGTGCTGCGAGCAGGAAGTTGGCGAAAGTGAAAGCGGCGACAATGGAGAACAACACCGCAAAACCGGCTGCATAGGTGGCAAGCAACCGCCGATCGGAAAGATGTGCGCCAAGGTTTCTGAACGCGTTTCCCAGGCCGAACTGCGGATGGAATCGTCGTTCTTTCGGCAAGGCTGCCATCACGACAAGGCCGGCCACGGCGGTCAGCGCCGCAAGTGCCAGAAACCCCGTGCGCCAGCCGGAGGCTGCCGTCAGATGCCCGAGGATGAACCGCCCCGCAAAGCCGCCGACAATGGTGCCGACCGAATAAATGCCGGCAAGGCGAATGTTTTCGGCATCCGAGGCTTCGTCGCCGATGTAGGCAACCGTGACCGCGAAAATAAACGGCAGGGTGAGCCCCTGCAGAAACCGAAGCCCAACCATTTGGGCGAATCGCGAAGTGAGAGCGAGCAGAGCCGTCGGGACAACCAGCAGCCAGAGGGCGGAGGTGATTACGACTTTGCGCCCGCGTTGGTCTGAGAGGAAGCCCACAAACGGCGCAACCAATGCCACCGCAAGCAGCGGCGCCATCACGGTCAGCCCCGTCTGCGGCAGAGCCACGCCAAAATCTCGGGCAAGCTCGGGAAGGATGGCCTGAGTGGAGTAGAGATTGAGGAAACAGCCGAAGCCGGCAGCCGTTACACCCAAAGCGCGTGCGTCAAACCGCATGGGAGAAGAGGGGCTTCAGCGAAACACGAGTTGGCGCGAAAGCGCGAAATTTGTGGCCAACCCCGCTGCCGCCCCTGCGGCGACGGCGAGCACAGGATAGGCGCGCGGTAGCGCGAAAGCGCTGATCAATGCAACGTAACTCCCGCGGTTGAGCACAAAGCCCAAGCCGTTGGCGAGCAGAAAAAGCGCCCATTGTTGCGATGCGGGGTAGCGGCCGCGCCCGCGGAAGGTCCAATGGCGATTGCAGGCCCAGTTGAAGCTGGCCGCGACGAAATAGGCAATGATTCCCGCGCCGATAAGGCCAAGCGGCACACGGAGCGCGTAGACCACCGCGGTATCGACGCAAAACCCGCCAAGGCCTACAAGGCAGAAACGAATAAACTCGGCCGAGAGCGGCTTCAGCACGGTTACCGCTGAGAGAGTTGCCGTGAAGAGCGGGCCCCCGTCAGGCCGATTGATATGGCTTTCCATCAGAGCCTCGCTTAGCCTGCCCGGCGCGAGAGTGCAATTCCCCCAGCCGGAGGCCGATGGTTGCCACCAGGCGCAAAACCGGGCTTGCCGCAACGCCAAGGGGCTGCCATCGTCTTCGGAACAATAAAGAGGAGAAGCAGAAATGCGGCGACGAAGCATTTTAAAAGCTACTCTGGCAAGCGCGGGCGCGGCGGCATTGCCCCTTCTCTCGCGGCCCTTTGCGGCCCGGGGAGCGGAGCGTAAGGTCCTGCGCTTTATCCCGCAAGCGGATTTGGCGGTTCTCGATCCGATCTGGACCACTGCCTATGTCACACGCAACCATGGGTTTTTGGTCTTCGACACCTTGTTCGGCATTGACGGAAGCTTCAAGCCGCAGCCGCAAATGTTAGAAGGCTACAGCACGGAAAATGACGGCAAGCTCTGGCGGCTTAAGTTGCGGGAGGGGCTGAAGTTTCATGACAATACGCCCGTTCTTGCGCGCGATTGCGTGGCGAGCATCCGTCGCTGGGGCGCAAGGGATGCGTTCGGGCAAGCCCTGCTGGCCGCAACGGACGAGCTTTCCGCACCGGATGACCGAACCATCGTCTTTCGCCTGAAACGACCTTTTCCGCTCTTGCCGGATGCTTTGGGCAAGGCCGCAAGCAACATGCCCGCGATGATGCCGGAGCGCTTGGCGAACACGGATCCGTTCAAGCCGGTTACGGAAATGGTCGGTAGCGGCCCCTATCGTTTCAAAGCCGATGAACGCGTTCCGGGCGCACGGGTGGTTTACGAACGATTTGAGGGTTACGTCCCGCGCACGAGCGGGGTTGCGGATTGGATTGCCGGTCCAAAGATTGCGTATTTCGATCGAATCGAATGGAATGTCATTCCTGACCCTTCCACCGCCATGGCCGCATTACAAAGCGGTGAGATGGATTGGTGGGAACAGCCGACGTTCGATCTTCTCCCGTTGCTAAAAAGAAACAATCGTATCGTTCTCGAATTTCCGGATCCCACCGGAACTCCGGCGATGATCCGGCCTAACCACCTGTGGCCACCGTTCGACAATCCCGCCATCCGGCGTGCCTTGCTGGGCGCAATCGATCAAAGAGAATTCATGATCGCGGTTGCCGGAACCGATCCTTCGTATTGGCGTGCCGATGTCGGCTTTTTTGCGCCTGCCTCGCCCATGGCGAGCTCGGCGGGGATGGGAGTATTTGCCGGCAAACGCGACTTTGACAAAGTCAAACGCGAAATTGCCGAAGCGGGCTATAAGGGCGAGCGCGTGGTATTGATGCTGGCCACAGATTTTCCCGTCTTGCAAGCGATGGGCAATGTTGCGGCGGATGTGCTGAAGCGCGTGGGCTTTAATCTCGACGTGCAGGCCATGGATTGGGGAACGCTGGTACAGCGCCGCGCCAAAAAGGATTCGCCTGCCGCAGGCGGCTGGAACGTTTTTTGCACTGCATTTTCGGGTTTGGACCAGTTCAACCCTGCAGGCCATGTTGCCTTGCGCGGCAATGGCGCCAAAGCATGGTTCGGCTGGCCGACCGCACCGAAGATTGAAAGTTTGCGCGAGGCCTGGTTTGCTGCCCGAGATACCGCTGAACAGAAGAAGATTTGTGAAGAAATACAAAAGCAGGCGTTTATTGATGTGCCGTATATCCCGATCGGGATGTACTTTCAGCCGACGGCGCACCAAAGCTCGATTACCGGCCTGCTGAAAGGTTTACCACTGTTTTGGAATGTGCGACGCACGGCATAAGCCGCGTGCCGATGGGGCCATCGGGTACGAAATGCACAAGTTGCGTTCATATGGGTAGAAAATGGGCATGAATCGACGAGATTTTCTTACATTAGCGGCAGGGGCCGGCGCGATCGCAACCCTTCCCGCGCCGGCAATCGCGAAAGAAAGCGAGACGCGCGTTTTGCGCTTTGTTCCTCAGGCGAATCTTCCCAATCTCGACCCGGTCTGGGGTACGCAGTATGTCGTGCGAAATGCGAGCCTTCTTGTTTACGATACGCTTTTCGGCCTTTCCAGCAATCTCGAGCCGAAGCCGCAGATGTGTGCGAGCTACGAGACGAGTGCGGATGGCCGCGTCTGGACATTCCGGCTTCGCGACGGGCTCTATTTTCATGACAAAGAGCCGGTGCGTTCGGTGGATGTCGTAGCGAGCCTTAAACGGTGGATGGCCCGTGATGCCATGGGCCAAGTGCTGAAAGACAGGCTGGATACGTTGGAAGTCGTGAACGACAAGCAATTTCGCGTTCAACTGCAAAAACCGTTTCCGAAATTGCTGCTCGCGCTTGCAAAACCGATGCCGAATATAGCGGTGGTTATGCCGGAGCGAATTGCCAACAGCGATCCGTTCAAACAGGTTGCGGAATATATCGGTTCCGGACCTATGCGTTTTCGGCGGGATGAGTGGGTGCCTGGATCCCGAGCGGTATTTGAACGTTTCTCGGATTACGTGCCGCGCGAGGAAACGGGGGATTGGCTCGCGGGCGGCAAAAGGATGGAGCTTGATCGGATCGAATGGCAGGTTATTCCCGATGCTGCAACCGCAGCCGCGGCCTTGCAAAGCGGCGAGGTGGATTGGTGGGAAACGCCGATTGCGGATCTGGTTCCTTTACTTCGCGCGAATGGAAAGTTGCGCGTTGAGATTGCCGATAATCTCGGCAATGTCGGTATTTTGCGGTTTAATCACCTTTACCCGCCGTTTAACGACGTCAGAGTGAGACGGGCGGTTGCGATGGTGGTAAGCCAAGACGATTACATGCATGCGGTGGTTGGGAGTGACGATGCGTTGTGGCGCCCTATGCCGAGTATCTTCACGCCGGGAACGCCGCTTTATACGGAAGCGGGCGGGGAAATTTTGAAAGGTCCGAGACATTGGGAAGAAGCCAAGAAGCTTCTCGCGGAGGCGGGATATAACGGAGAGAAAATCGTGATGCTGGTGGCAACCGATATCGGCATCACCAAAGGCCAGAGCGACGTAACGGCCGATCTGCTCAAGCGGCTCGGCATGAACGTGGACTACGTGGCAACCGATTGGGGCACGGTGGGTGCGCGGCGCGCAAAGCAGGATCCGCCGTCTGCCGGCGGTTGGCACATTTTCCATACCTGGCTTGCCGGCCTTGATTGCACAACGCCGGCAACCAACATCGCCTTGCGCGCAAACGGGCGCAAGGCCTGGTTCGGCTGGCCGAGCTCGGAACTCATTCAGACTTTGATCGGGCAATGGTACGACGCGCCGGATCTGGCGGCGGAGCGTTGGGTTGCGGCGGATCTCAACAAGGCCGCTATGGATTTCCTCCCCTATATTCCCACGGGATTTTTCTTGGCTTATCAAGCTTGGCGAAACAACGTTTCCGGAATTGTCAAGGCGCCGTTCCCGGTATTCTGGGGAGTGCGCAAGCAATGATGCGCGAGGTCTGAAGGATTATGCTCGGCTACGTGTTCCGCCGTATCGTTACTACGATTCCGGTGATGGCGGTTGTCGCGCTCTTGGTGTTTTCCTTACTTTATATCGCTCCGGGCGACCCGGCTGCCGTGATTGCGGGTGACCAGGCAAGCCCGGAGCAGATCGCTCATATTCGCGCTTCCCTCGGCCTTGATCGGCCTTTCCTGGTGCGTTTCGTCGATTGGGTATGGCGAATTCTGCATGGCGATCTCGGCACCTCGATTTTCACGAACCTGCCGGTTTCGCACATGATTGCTCAGCGCATCGAGCCGACGCTGAGCTTGATGGTGCTGACACTTTTGCTGTCCGTTGTGATTGCGATACCAATGGGAGTAATGGCCGCGGCAAAGCAAGGCACTTGGGTTGATCGTGTTATCATGGTGCTTGCGGTGCTTGGGTTTTCCACGCCGGTATTTGTGATTGGCTACGTTTTGGCCTACGTCTTCGCTTTACAACTTAATTGGCTGCCTGTTCAGGGTTATACGCCGCTTGCTGATGGTTTTTGGCCGTTTCTGCAAAATCTTATTTTGCCGGCGTTTACATTAGGCGGCATCTATATCGCACTGATCGCGCGGATCACGCGCACCAGTATGCTGGAAGTGCTTTCGCAGGACTACGTTCGCACCGCGCGCGCGAAGGGTCTCGGTTTTGGTACGGTGTTGTTTGTCCACGCGCTGAAGAATGCCGCGGTGCCGATCACAACCGTCATCGGGCTCGGCGTTGCGCTGCTTATCGGCGGCGCGGTGGTCACAGAGAGCGTATTTGCAATTCCGGGGCTCGGCCGCCTTACCGTGGATGCGATTTTGCGACGCGATTACCCGGTGATTCAAGGGGTGGTCTTGTTGTTCAGTTTTGCCTACGTGCTGGTGAACCTCATCGTCGATCTTCTCTATACCGTGTTTGACCCGAGGATACGCTATTGACTGCATCGTCATCGCAGGAGTTGGCCATCGCGCCTGAGGTTGCTGTTGCGCCGGAACTGCCGGAAATCTGGCCGCCGGTGCGCCGGCGTCGGGGCTTTTTGGGCTTTGTCTTGAAGCATCCTACCATCGCGATCGGCGGATTGTTAATTCTTGTTATGGCTCTGATCGCCGTTTTTGCACCCTACCTTGGCACGGTTGACCCGACTGCTCTTGCCCCTGCACGAAGATTGCGCCCGCCGTCACGGGACTATTGGTTCGGCACGGATATGCTGGGCCGCGATGTGTATTCGCGTGTGATATACGGCTCGCGTGTCTCGCTGATCGTCGGTATTGCAGTCAGCGCCGTTGCGTGCGCCTTGGGTATGATGATCGGCCTGCTGAGCGGCTTTATCCGTTGGCTGGATGCGATTTTGATGCGCGTGATGGACGGCGTGATGTCCATTCCGTCGATTTTGCTCGCCATCGCATTAATGGCGCTCACCCGGGGCTCGGTGCGCAACGTTATTATCGCAATCAGCATCGCCGAGGTGCCGCGTGTGGCGCGCCTGGTGCGTGGTGTGGTCTTAAGCTTAAGGGAGCAGCCGTTCGTCGAAGCCGCCGTTGCTGCTGGGACGCGACGTTTCATGATTCTATGGCGTCATATCGTTCCGAACACGCTGGCGCCGCTTACCGTGCAGGCAACCTATATCTCGGCATCCGCTATGATCACCGAGGCGATTTTGTCCTTTATCGGCGCCGGAACACCGCCGATTATCCCCTCTTGGGGAAACATCATGGCGGAAGGGCGGGCGCTTTGGGAGGTAACGCCGTCGATCGTTTTCTTTCCTGCCATCTTCCTTTCGCTGACGGTGCTTGCGGTGAATTTGCTTGGCGATGGGTTGCGCGACGCCTTGGATCCGCGGCTTATGAGGCGGATTTGAAAGGCGGATTGCACCGATGGCTTTGCTGGAAATCGAAAAGCTTCAAACGCATTTCCGAACACCGGAAGGCGTGGTGCGGGCGGTCAACGGGCTTTCGTTTTCTATCGACAACGGTGAAACCGTCGCACTTGTCGGGGAAAGCGGCTCCGGCAAATCCGTGACGTCGCTTTCCATCCTAAGGCTTCTTCCTGAACCGCCGGCACGTATTCGCGGTTCTATTCGCTTCTTGGGTCGCGAACTCTTGAGCCTTTCGGAAGCAGAGATGCGTCGCTTGCGCGGGGGCGATATCGGAATGATTTTTCAAGAACCGATGACGGCCTTGAACCCGGTGCTGACCGTCGGCACACAAATCGTAGAGACAATACGCTTGCACCAAGGGCTGTCCAAGCGCGAAGCCCTTGAACGCGCCGAGCAAATGCTCGCGATGGTCGGCATTCCCGAACCGCGGCGACGGTTGAATGAATATCCGTATCAATTTTCCGGGGGGATGCGCCAAAGGGCCATGATCGCGATTGCGCTTGCCTGCAATCCCAAATTGCTGATTGCCGATGAGCCGACAACCGCACTCGATGTGACCGTGCAGGCGCAGATCTTGGACTTGATGCGCGATTTGAAGGCGCGGCTTGGTTCCGCGATTTTGTTAATCACGCATGACCTTGCCATCGTTGCGGAAATGGCCGAGCGGGTGGTGGTGATGTATGCCGGCCGCAACGTCGAAGAGGCACCGGTTGGGAAGTTGTTTAAAAACCCTCTGCACCCCTACACACGGGGGCTTCTGGGGGCGATCCCGCGGCTCGGCGCGGGCAGAAAGCGGCGGCTTGCCGAGATCGAGGGCCAGGTGCCCAGTTTGCGCGAGCCGATTATCGGCTGCGCGTTCGCCCCTCGTTGCCCGCTTGCAACCGAACTTTGCCGCAGAGCCGCCCCGGCATGGGCGGCAAAGGCGCCGGACCATTGGGCTGCCTGCCATTATGCCGAGGCCGCGGTCAGCCCGGCGAAGGAAGCCGCGCGATGAGCGAAACACCGCTCGCTTCTCTTCCGAAGCCCGCTCCTACGGAGGGTCATCCGCTGCTGGAAGTGCGCAAATTGCGCAAATTCTTCCCCACGCGCGCCCATACCTTCGGCCTCCGACGCCAATGGGTACGGGCTGTGGACGAGGTGAGCTTCGCCCTCGAGCGGGGGAAGACGCTCGCCTTGGTGGGAGAAAGCGGCTGCGGTAAATCCACGGTGGGGCGCAGCATTTTGCGCCTTGTCGAGCCGACCGGAGGAGAAATCCTGCTCGATGGTGCCCATATCGAGGCGCTTTCGGAGCGTCGGCTGCGACCATTGCGGCGGCGGATGCAAGTCGTCTTTCAGGACCCTTTCAGCAGCCTCAATCCGCGCCTGACCGTCTATGAGATTTTGGCCGAGCCGATTCGCAATTTCGGCCTTGCGCAGGGACGGGAGGCGGAAAGGGCGCGAATTGCACGGCTCTTGGAAGCCGTGCGCTTGCCGCGGGATGCTCTTTCGCGGCGTCCGCATGAATTTTCAGGGGGTCAGCGCCAAAGGATCGGAATTGCCCGCGCACTCGCGCCAGATCCCGAGCTTTTGGTGTGCGATGAGGCGGTGGCCGCGCTGGATGTTTCGGTGAAGGCACAAATCCTGAACTTGCTAGCGGATTTGCAGGAGAGCTTGGGGCTTGCCGTGCTGTTCATCAGCCATGATCTCGCGGTTGTTGAGCATCTCGCGCATCGGATCGCGGTGATGTACCTCGGACGAATCGTAGAAGAGGCTCCGAACGAAGCCCTGTTTGCCGCGCCGCATCATCCCTATACACGGGCTTTGCTTTCAGCGGTGCCGGTGCCTGACCCGTTCGCGCCGCGGCGGCGCATCGTGCTGAAGGGAGACGTGCCGAGCCCGCTCCATCCGCCGCCGGGATGCCACTTTCATACCCGCTGTCCTTACGCAGTAGCGCGCTGCCGGGAAGAGGTGCCGAAACTCCGCTCTGTGGGGCCGGGGCATGTCTCTGCTTGTCATTTCGATATCCCCCTGGCTTCTTAGAGGTAAGAAACGACCGCGGCGCACCCGTCATAGCCAAAAAGACATATCGATGACGAAAAAGGGATATTGACCGGTTGCGGCAACCGTCGCCACATTGGGCCTGGTTGCCCGGCGGGCGAGGCGCGTGGGCGCGGAGAGCTGCGCCGGCGGGAGAAGGGCTGCATACGGCTTGTTAAAGGGGGAATACGATGCCTCAGGTGACTCTCACAGTGAATGGCAAACGCCATACGGTGGAGGTTGAGGGCCGCACCCTCCTGGTTGAGCTTTTGCGGGAAAAGCTGGGGCTAACCGGGACACATGTAGGCTGCGATACCAGCCAGTGCGGTGCGTGCGTGGTGCATGTCAACGGCGATTCGGTAAAATCTTGCACGATGCTGGCGCTGCAAGCCGATGGCGCCTCGGTGACCACCATCGAAGGCTTGGCAAAGCCGGACGGCACGCTGCATCCCATGCAGGAGATGTTCCGCGAGCATCATGCCCTACAATGCGGCTTCTGCACGCCGGGAATGGTGATGAGTGCGATCGATCTCGTGAACAAGCACCCGGAAGGGCTTACGGAAGCCCAAATTCGTGAGGGGCTGGAAGGCAATCTTTGCCGGTGCACGGGCTATCACAATATTGTCAAAGCGGTTGCCGCCGCTTGGCCGTTGATGCACGGCAAGACAATGCCGGCTGCAGCCGAATAAGCTCTTCCAGGTAGCCGGCTTTGGCGCAATCCGGCATTGGCGCAATGTTGTTCCGTGCAGGCCGTTGTTCTTTTGTAACGGCCTATGAATGGGGGGAGATACCAGGATGGGGTTCGAGGGAATTGGTGCAGCGGTAAAGCGGAAGGAAGACGCGCGCTTCCTCGCTGGTCGCGGCAATTATGTGGACGACATCAACCGCCCCGGGCAAGTCTATGCATATATCAAACGTTCGGACCGTCCTCATGCGCGTCTGAAGGGGATTGATACGCGCAAAGCGGCAGCGGCCCCCGGGGTGCTTGCGGTCTATACCGGGGCCGATTTGGCGGCGGACGGGGTCGGCGGCCTTCCTTGCGGCTGGCAAATTCACAACAAAGACGGCTCGCCAATGGCCGAGCCGCCGCATCCGGTGCTTGCGGTGGGCAAGGTTCGGCACGTGGGCGACCCGGTCGCCGTGGTGATTGCCGAGACCAAGCAGCAGGCGAAGGATGCAGCGGAGTTGCTGGAGATCGATTACGAAGATCTCCCGGGCGTAGCCGCTTCAACCGATGCTATCAAACCGGGCGCACCGCTGGTGCACGACGATGTGCCGGGCAATATTTGTTATGACTGGCACATTGGCGATAAGGCTGCCGTCGATGCCGCTTTTGCGCGCGCGAAGCACGTGGTGAAGCTGGAGCTGACCAACAATCGCCTCGTGCCGAATGCGATGGAGCCGCGCGCCGCCATCGGCGAATGCGATGTGACGGGAAACTACACCCTTTATACTACCAGCCAGAACCCGCATGTTATTCGGCTCTTGATGGGAGCCTTCGTGCTCCACATTCCCGAGCATCAGCTGCGGGTGATCGCGCCGGATGTGGGCGGCGGATTTGGCTCCAAGATTTATCATTACGCCGAAGAGGCGATTGTGACATGGGCGGCCGGAAAGCTGCGTCGCCCGGTAAAATGGACGGCGGAGCGCAGCGAAAGCTTCATTTCGGATGCGCAGGGGCGCGATCACGTAACCACCGCTGAAATGGCGTTGGACGAACAAGGCAACTTCCTCGCGCTCCGCGTGAGCACTTTGGCAAATATGGGCGCCTATCTGTCCACCTTTGCGACCTCGATACCCACCTACCTTTATGCGACGCTTCTTGCCGGAGTTTATAAGACCCCGGCGATTTATGCAGAGGTGAAGGCGGTATTTACCAACACGGTGCCTGTGGATGCGTATCGCGGGGCCGGCCGGCCGGAGGCGGCGTATTTGCTCGAACGCTTGGTGGATGTGATCGCCCATGATCTCGGCTTTGATCGTATCGAGCTCAGACGCAAGAATTTTATTCCGCCCGATGCGTTTCCTTACCAAACCCCGGTGGCGCTGCAGTACGACTCCGGCAATTACCAGGTGACTTTGGAGAAAGCGCTACAGGCCGCGGATTTTGCCGGTTTTGAAGAACGCCGCCGGCAGGCTCGGGCCAGGGGAAAGCTGCGCGGGATCGGGGTTTCCACGTATCTCGAAGCCTGCGGGATTGCGCCTTCCGCCGTGGCGGGCGCACTGGGAGCGCGTGCCGGTTTATACGAAGTTGCCAATGTGCGCGTGAACCCCACCGGCGATGTGACTGTGTTCACCGGGGCGCACTCACATGGGCAAGGGCATGAGACGACATTTGCCCAGGTCGTGGCCGAGCGGCTCGGTATCTCCATTGCGCAAGTCGATGTGGTTCACGGCGATACGGGCCGAATTCCGTTCGGGATGGGCACATATGGCAGCCGTTCGCTCGCGGTCGGCGGCTCCGCCATCGTGAAAGCCCTTGACAAGATCATCGCGAAAGGCAAACGCATCGCCGCTCATTTGCTGGAAGCCTCGGTCGATGATATCGAGTTTAAGGACGGCAAATTCACCGTTGCCGGCACCGACAAATCAAAAACCTTCGCGGAAATCGCGCTAACGGCCTATGTTCCGCACAACTATCCGATAGAGGAGCTGGAACCGGGGCTTGAGGAAACCGCCTTTTATGATCCGAAAAACTTTACCTTCCCGGGCGGCTGCCATGTCTGCGAGGTGGAAATCGATATCGAAACCGGCACGCCGAAAGTGGTGAACTTTGTGGCGGTGGACGATATCGGGCGGGTCATCAACCCGATGATCGTGGAAGGCCAGGTTCACGGCGGCGTGGCCCAAGGGATCGGCCAAGCGCTTCTTGAGCATGCGGTTTATGACTCGCAAGGTCAGCTTCTTTCCGGTTCGTATATGGATTATGTCATGCCGCGCGCAGATAATCTGCCCAGCATTCATGTGGGGACAGAAAGCACGCTCTGCACACACAACCCGCTCGGGGTTAAGGGCGTGGGCGAGGTCGGTGCAATCGGCAGTCCGCCCGCGGTGATAAACGCGATCGTGGACGCCTTGCGCGACTACGGCGTGCGGCATATCGACATGCCGGCAACGGCTGAAAAAATCTGGTCGATCATTCAAGCGCATCAACCGCGGATGGCGGCGGAATAACGGAGCAAGACAATGTACGATTTTGCCTACCACAAGCCTGCAAGCATTGCGGATGCGGTTGCCCTGTTGGCAGGCGATCCGGAGGCGCGGCCCTTGGCCGGGGGACAAACGCTGATCCCGGTTCTGAAGCAGCGCTTAAACAAGCCAAGCAAGCTCATCGACCTCTCCGGCCTTGGGCTGAATCGCATTTCGGTTTCCGGTAATGCACTGAGCATCGGGGCGATGACCCCGCATGCTACGGTTGCAAATTCCGCAGACGTGCAACGGGCAATTCCGGCGCTTGCGAAGCTGGCCGGGGGTATCGGCGATAATCAAGTGCGCAATCGGGGAACCATCGGCGGCTCTCTTGCCAACAATGATCCTGCCGCTTGCTATCCCGCTGCCGTGCTTGGGCTTGGCGCCACCGTGGTGACCAACAAGCGCCGCATCGCCGCGGATGATTTCTTCCAGGGGATGTTCACGACGGCGCTGGAGCCCGGCGAGATTATTACCGAAGTGGTCTTTCCGTTGCCGGTGGAAAAGGCAGCTTACATGAAATTCGCGCAGCCTGCCTCGCGGTTTGCTTTGGTCGGGGTATTTGTGGCCAAGGGGCCGGCCGGCGTGCGCGTCGCGGTTACCGGGGCAGGCCAGAACGGGGTCTTTCGCCAGCGTGAAATGGAGGCGGCACTCACGGCGCGCTTTGCGCCGGATGCGATTGCTAATATCAAGACCCCGCCGGATCAATTGAACAGCGATATTCACGGAAGCGCCGAATACCGCTCACACTTGATTACGGTTATGGCCAAGCGCGCGGTTGCCGCCGCGGCTTGAAGATCGGGACGGAGCGGCGAAAGAGCCGCGGGGCCAAGGATTGGTCCAAAGCCGACGCAGGCGTGCCGGCAAGGGGGCCTTGCGTGGGACAGCTCTGTTCGCCTGGGCGCGGGGGTCTATTTCCGTGCTAAGGTGCGGGCCGCTATGCGAATTCTGTTCATCACCTCAAGCCGCATCGGCGATGCGGTGCTGTCCACCGGGCTTTTGAACCACCTTTGGCATGCCTATCCGCGGGCGCGCTTTACCATTATTTGCGGGGTCGTGGCGAAAGACGTGTTTGTGCATTTTCCAAGACTCGAGCACATCATCGCCATGGACAAGCGCCGCTTTGGGCTACACTGGCTTGATTTTTGGCGCCTTACGGTCGGCAAGCGATGGGACTTGGTCGTGGATATCCGCGGCTCGGCATTGGCATTTGCTCTTTGGGCCAAAAAGCGCGCGATCATGCGGCCGCGCACGGGGCATAAGATCGAACAGCTTGCCGCTATTCTGAAGCTCGATCCGCCCCCCTTGCCGGTGATTTGGATCTCCGCCGCGGAGCAGGCGCGGGCGGAGGAAATTCTTCCGAAGGGAAGGCCGCTGGTGGCGCTGGCGCCGACGGCGAATTGGGATGGCAAAGTCTGGCCGGCCGAGCGTTTTGCCCGCTTGTTCCGACAGCTTGCCGATGGGCCGCTACCGGGGGCCCGCGCGGCTGTCTTCGGCGGGCCGGGCGACAAGGAGCGCGCTCTGGCTGCACCGTTGCTCCAAGCCCTTCCGGATGCGATCGATCTCTGCGGGAAGCTTTCCTTGACCGAGACCGCGGCGTGTCTGGCGCGTGCGGACCTGTTCGTCGGCAACGATTCGGGTTTGATGCATATCGCCGCGGCCGTGGATGTGCCCACGTTGGGTTTGTTCGGTCCCACCCCGGCGAACGAGTATGCCCCGGTCGGCCGACGCACGGCTGTGGCTATTGCGCGCGGAGTGCAGATGGAGGATCTCTCGCTGGAGGCAGCCTTTGCGGCTGCACTCCGCTTGCTTGCACAGCCGAGCCTCGCATGAGAGTCGCCCAGGTGATGGCGGGTGC
>JAIMBF010000071.1 GCA_023511585.1 Terriglobia bacterium | reverse complement strand
TGGTGCTGCTCGGCCGCAACGGCGCAGGCAAAAGCACGACGATGAAGTCGCTGATCGGCCTCCTCCGCCCACGCAGCGGACGCATCGCCTTTCAAGGCCAAGACATCGCAGGGTGGGAGCCGCGTCGGATTGCGCGGCTCGGCATGGGCTACGTGCCGGAAGAGCGGCGCATCTTCACCGATCTTACGGTCCGCGAGAATCTGGAGGTCGGCCGCCGCCCGCCGCGGGATGGATTGCCGCCGTGGACCGAGGAGCGGCTGTTTGCGCTGTTTCCCAATCTCGGCCGGATGCGCGATCGTCTCGCCGGACGGATGAGCGGCGGCGAGCAGCAGATGTTGGCAATCGCGCGCACGCTGATGGGCAACCCGACGCTGATTTTGCTCGATGAGCCGAGCGAGGGGCTCTCCCCGTTGATTGTCGAGCAGATGGCCGAGGCAATTATCGCATTGAAAGCAGCGGGGATGACAGTCTTGCTGGCCGAGCAGAACTTTCATTTCGCCGCGCGCATCACCGACCGGGCAGCGGTGATCGAAAGCGGGCGCATCGTCTGGTCCGGCACGATGGCCGCGCTGCTGGCCGATGAATCGTTGCGCGCGGCGCATTTGCAGGTTTAGGCCGAACACCGGAGCGGTCGGTTACGACAGAGTCTTTTTATGAGAGAATCTCCGGAATCCGCTCGGCCGGCGGCGTGTTGCGGCTGCGGCCGCAGCGCACGATACCGTCGATGATCACCATGCCGATCCCAGGGAGATCCCCCTGGCGCACGCTATCGAGCACATCCTTGCCCGCCGAATGCTGGGCGCGATCCATCAGCACGAAATCCGCCGCGCGGCCGACCTCGATCAGGCCGCCATCGAGTTTACGCAGCCGCGCGGTATTGCCGGTGGCGCAGGCGAAGATAATCTCCGCCGGCACCTCACCCACCGAGGAAAGCAGCGCGATCAGGCGCAAAATGCCGAGCGGCTGCACGCCCGATCCCGCCGGACTGTCGGTGCCGAGGATCACGCGATGCATCTGCCCCAGCTCTCGCGCGTAGCGAAGAGCGGTGAGCGCGGCAAGTTCGTTGCCGTTGTGCACGATCTCGATGCCGCGCGTGCAGGATTCACAGAGGCAACGGATTTGCCGCAGCGGCAGCGCGGTGTGCCCGCCGTTGATGTGGCCGATGATATCGGCATCCGCTGCCAGCACCGTATCGGCATCGATGTATCCCGATCCGGGCACGGACGGACCGCCGGTGTGGATCGTGCTCTGAATGCCGTATTTGCGCGCCCAAGCGACCATCTGCTGCGCCTCATCCCCAGCCTTGACGCTGCCGAGGCCGACCTCGCCCAGCAGCGTGACGCCCGCCGCCGCCAATTCGGCAAAGTCGCTTTCCACCATGCCTTTTTCCAGCACGGGCGCACCGGCGTGAAGTTTCACGCCGCCGGGGCGGAAGTTGCTGAAGGCACGCTGCGCGGTAATGGCAAGCGCCTTCACCCCAACCACATCGCGCGGGCGCCCGGGCAGGTGCACCTCGCCCGCCGAGACCATGGTGGTCACGCCGCCGTGCAGGAAGCTGTCGATCCAATTGAGCTGGCTTTGCCGCGGCGTCCAGTCCCCAAAGACGGGGTGCACGTGACTGTCGATCAGCCCGGGCGCGAGGGCGCAACCATGCGCGTCGATTTTCACGCGGGCATCATCAATGTCGCAGTCCGCGCGTTTGCCGATGGCGGTAATTTTTCCGCCCTCGGCCACGATGGTGTCTGCATCCAAGAGCGGCGCTTCCAACGCGCCGGAGAGCATGAGGCCGATATTGGTGATTACCAGTTTGCCGATTTGCCGTTCCGGTCCTGCTGCGAGTGCCATCCCATCCCCCCCTACGGTCTTGCCTCTCTTGCCTCAGCGGAGCCCATCTTTGCCCACGATCTCGTGCACCTGCAGCCCGCCGATGCGCGGCAGCGGCCGGCCGCTATCGGTGATGACGACGGCAACGACGATCTCGTCGCGCCGCGGCGCGTCGGGCACACGCACTTCCATCGCATCGAAGTGGCTGCGCACGTAGGCAGCATCCTTGTGCCCGAGCGGCACGTCGATGGCGGCACCGATGCCGCCGCGTTTCTTCGCGCTCGGCACCAACGCGGCGCCCTTTTCCACCGCCGCGCGCAAAGGGGCGCCGAGCTTGGGATGAAGAATGGCGGCGGCGTGTTCGAGCTCACCATCCTCGCCGACAATCGCGGCCTTGCCGTAGCTGTGCGCCTGGCCGGGCTGGATCCCGAGCGCCCGCACCGCGCGCTCGCCCAAAAGGCCGCCCAGCATCTCGCCGATCGCGATCAATTCCGAAAGATCCTCGACATAGCGGCCGGCAAAAGGGTTGCGGATCACCGCGATCGCGGCGGCCTTGCGGGTCGGCGGCTTGATCTCCCGCTCGGCCTCGCGATGGGTTTCCTCGATAACAGTCAAGAGCTTGCGGATCATGGCGCCTCCTCAGACGGCTCAATGGCGGGAACGGTAAGACCGCAGACGCGGAAGGCTCCGCGCAGTGTCAACACCGCGCCGTCGATCCTCCCTGCAGCGATCAGAGCATCGGCCACGCGCGCGCCCGCGTCCAGCGCTGAGTCGATTTCCTCGGCGGTGAGCGGGCCGACATCCCACGTTACGGCGCGCTCGCCGAGGTCGCTGTCGGGGTCGATGGCGCTGGCTGGGGAGCGATGAATGGCAGGATGGCCGGGCAGATCGACGGCATTGGCGATGACGGTGGCGGCAGCATCGGCCTCTGCCCCCGTGCGCGCCAGCACCGTCACCGCATCGGCGATCCCGAAAGAGAAGCTGCGCCCGCCTTTGCCCTTGCAGGCCCGCCCGGATGTCGCAATTCCGCGTGCGGGGTGCGCCGCGTCCAGCAAGAAGACGCCGCCGAGCGACGGCGCGGCGAGGTCGGCGATCAGGCCGCAGCGCAGCCGTTGGCCGGGAGCGAGATGAAAGGCGATGTCGCCGCCGTCGTTCACATAGGCGCGCGCCAGATCGCGCTCGGCAGAGAGCGCGCCGAGCAGATAATCCGCAACGGCCCCGGCCACCGCCGCCATGGGCGTGATGAAGCGATCGGCATAGGGTGTGCAGGCGGCGTGCATGGCACGCGCGATGATGCCTTCGGGCGGGACGGAAGGAAGCGGGGCGCGCAGCCGCTCCAGCTCGCGGCACAAGCTCGGCAGGACATCACCGAAGACGGCGGCGACCTGCGCATAGGCAGCGCGCACTTCGCCGGGTGCGCCCCAGGCGCGGCAGAGGCAGTCGATCGGCCCATGTTGCAAGTGCAGCCGGCCATCCGGCAGTAGGGCGATTTGGGCGGTCATCGCCAGCCCCTCCGCTCGAGCGAACAAGCCGAGAAAGACCGCGTTCTCATGGCAGCGGAAACGGCACGTCGTCCGGCAGCGTCGTTGCGCGGGGCTTGGCTTCCGCCAACACCTCCTCCACCCGGCGCACGCGGCCCATGTGTCCCCCGAGCTGCCGATAGTCGGCAAGCGGCAGCGTAAACTCGATCGGCGCGACCAGCGCGGGCGTCGGCACATGGCCGAAGGCATTCGCGGGCATCGCCGTCACGTCGACCATAAAAGTGATGCCGCCGCCCGGCCAGAGATAGACCGGCGCACCGCCCGCTGTAACCCGCGCCCTGCCGGCATGCACGGCGCGCGTCAGCAGCACGGGGTTTTCGGTCGTGCCGGCACGCAAACTGCCTCCCGCCCCGGCCATGAACAAGACACTGCACAAAGCCGGCTCGCAATTCTCACCGATCCGTGCCACGACCTCGGCGATACGCGGCGGCATCTCGGCCGGCTGTGGGCGGAGCGCCTCGTCCAGCACGAACCAGGCGGCATGCTCGCCGGTGGTGGAGACCATCAAAAGCCGCAGTCCCGGCCAAGCCAGTTTCGGGTCGATACGCTCGATAATCGTCAGCGGATCGGCAATGTCGGTGCCGCCCCAGCCGAGGCCCGGGTTCGCCACCTGGAAATACCGCCCGGGCGTGGAGCGCCGCCCGCGCACCCGAATACCGGAGGGGCGCATATTCAAGAAACGGCCCGCCTGATGCTCGGTTAAAACGCCGGTGATATGGTCATCGACCACGATCACCTCATCGGCATGGCCGAGCCACTGGCTGGCAAAAATCCCGATCGTCGCCGAGCCGCAGCCGACGCGCATGCGCTGCTCGGGCACGCCATCGACGATCGGTGCCGCGCCGGCTTGCACCACGACATGCGCGCCGCCGTCGATGGTGAGTTCCGCTGCGCCGCCATTGGCCAGGGTCAGCAGCGTCTCGCAGGTCACCACCCCCTCGCGCTTTGACCCGCCGGTCAGATGCCGCACGCCGCCGAGCGAGAGCATCTGGCTGCCGTATTCGGCCGTGGTGACATGCCCCACCTGCTCGCCCTTGGCGCGCACCGGCGCGCATTCGGGGCCGAGATGGCGGTCGGTGTCGATCTTCACCTTCAGCCCGCAATAACTGAAGATGCCTTCGGTGACCACCGTGACCATATCGACGCCCTCGATTTCGGCGGCAACGATGAAGGGCGCGGGTTTGTAGTCGGGATAGGTGGTGCCGGCGCCGATGCCGGTGACGAAGATGTCCTGCGCCGCGATCGGGTTGCCGGTCCAGTCTGCGTCGAGAAAACGCACCGCCTCCGGCCGTCGCGCGAGCACGGTCAAGGGGTCCATGCGGGTTAGCCGTCCGTCGAGATTGCCGTAGCGGTCGCACGCCCCGGTCTTGCCCGGTCGGATACGGCACAAAACCGGGCAGGCGTCGCAGGTCACAATGCCCGGCTCCGTCTGCTTTGCGGCTTCCAGGGCTGATTCCTCCGGCGCGGCGGGATCGGCGTGGGTCGTCATTGCGTCAGTGCCGCCAATACACGATCCGGCGTAGCCGGCACGTGGGTCATGCGCACCCCTGTGGCATGCGCAATCGCATTCAGGATTGCCGGCGCGGTCGCAATCAGTGCCGGCTCCCCCACGCCTTTTGCGCCATAGGGGCCGAGTGAATCGGGCTGCTCGATCAAGATCACCTCGATCGGCGGCACGTCGCCGATGGTGGGAATGAGATAGTCGTGCAGATTCTCCGTGCGTCCCGGCATGAACTCCTCCATCAGCGCCAAGCCCAACCCCTGGGCGATGCCGCCGTGAATCTGACCTTCCACCAGTGTCGGATTGATGGCGCGGCCGACATCATGCGCGGCGACGATGCGCACCACGCGCACGGTGCCGAGCGCAGTATCCACTTCCACCAAGGCGGCCTGCGCCGCGAAGGCATAGGTTGCGTAGGGGATTCCCTGGCCATCCGCATCCAGCTCCGTGGTCGGCGGGTCGAACCTGCCCTCGCCGCGCAGCACGATGCCCTCCGCATCGGGGGCCAGCGCTGCCAGATCAAGCGTGGTTGCCACACCGCCATCGTTGACGATCACGCGCCCCTCTGCCAGCGTGATCACGGCCTCGGGGCCGGCATTGCAGCGGCGGAGAATTTCGGCCCGCAAAGCTTCGCCCGCGCGTTTTGCCGCGTTGCCGGAGACGAAGGTTTGGCGCGAGGCGCTGGTTTTGCCGGCATCGCGGGTGCGGTCGGTATCGCCCGCGACAAGCTCGACCGCACTCGGGGGCACACCAAGCGCATCGGCCGCGATCTGCACCATAATCGTGTTCGATCCCTGGCCGATATCGACTGCGCCGGAGAACAGCACCGCGCGGCCGTCACGGCGGAGGCCCATCACCATTTCCGAGGGGTTCGAGAGACTCGTGTTGCCGATGCCGTACCACATGCAGGCCAAGCCGGCGCCGCGGCGAAGCGGTCCGCGCGCGTTGCGGTTGAATGCCGTTGCTTCCGCGCGCAGCGCTTGCCAGCGCGGCCGGATTGCATCGAGGCATTCCGGCAACGCAGCGCCGGGACCCAGCACCTGCCCGGTTGCCGTAACGCTGCCGACCCCGAGCGCATTGCGTCGGCGGATCTCCCAGGGATCGAGGCCGAGCCGTTCGGCGAGCATGTCCATCAGCGCCTCGCCGGCAATCGCAGCCTGTGGCACGCCGAAGCCGCGGAAAGCGCCGGAAGGCGGAGCGGTGGTATGGATCGCCGCCGTCGTGCAGAGCACATTCGGCACCGCGTAGGGCCCCATCGCATGAACCGGGACTCGGTTGGCGACCGTCGGACCCCAACTCGCATAGGCTCCCGTGTCGAAATCGCCATGGAAGCGGAACGCGAGCAGCCTGCCCTCGGCATCCGCCCAGGCCTCTGCGTGGATGGCCGCCGGATGGCGCTTGGTGGTCGCGCCCATGCTTTCGGGACGTGTGTAGACCATGCGCACCGGCCGGCGCAGCAGCCAGGCCGCGACACAAACCAAAGGTTGGATGGAAAGATCGAGCTTGCCGCCGAAGCCGCCGCCGACCGCGGTCGGCACCACCCGCACCTGTTCCGGCGCAATGCCCAGAATGCCCGCGATCTCGTCACGGTCCATGTAAGGCGTTTGCGTGCAGGCGACGACTTCGATCCGATCGCCGATCCGTTGGGCGTAGCCGGCTTCCGGCTCGATATAGGCGTGTTCGACGAAGCTCGTGCGCACCGCGATGGCAGCGCGCGCGTGGGCCGCGGCCTCAGCAGCCTCGACATCGCCGCGCGCGACCCGTCCGCGACAGAGCACATTGCCCGGCGCGTGCGCGTGCAGATCAGGGCCGTCGGCGGCAGTCTCGAAAGGAACCGGCGGCAGCACGTGCCACGTGATCGGAACGTCCTCATCGCGGATCGCTGCGAGCGTGTCGGCATCGCCCACGAGCGCGCAGACCGGCTCGCCGCGGTGACGCACATAGCCTTCGGCCAACACCGGCTGATCCTTGCCCGTGGGATAGATCCCGTAGAGGTTGCGGCCCGGGATATCGGCCGCCGTCAGCACGCGCACGAGGCCCGGATGCGCTGCATAAAGGGGCGCAAGATCGCCGATTGTAAAGCGAGCATGGGCGTGGGGGCTGCGCACGGCGCGCAGCGTCAGGAACGGCTCGTCCGGCAAAGCGTCGGCGCCGAATTTCTCCGCCCCGGTTAGCTTTGCCACCCCGTCCACTTTCGCCAGCCGAGTGCCGACACTTGGCTCCCTCTTCGCCTCATCGCGGCGGAGCGGGTTCAGCTGAGGCGATGGGATGGGGCCGGACGCGTCCAGCACCGCTTCGATGATCTTGCGATAGCCGGTACAGCGGCAGAGCACACCGCCGAGCGCGTCCATGACCTCCGCTTCGGTCGGATGCGGCGTGCGCGCAAGCAGGTCGGCAGCGGCCATCAGCATCCCCGGCGTGCAGATGCCGCACTGCGCCGCGCCGTGGCGCAGAAACGCCGTTTGCAGAGCGGAGAGCGCGCCGCCTTCTTCGGCCAGGCCTTCCACAGTGGTGATACGGCACCCCGCAACGCGGCCGAACGGGACCAGGCAGGCGCAGACCTGCGCGCCGTCCAGAAGCACGGTGCAGGCGCCGCAATCGCCGGCATTGCAACCGATTTTGGTGCCGGTCAGGCCGAGATCCTCGCGCAACACATCGGCCAACCGCCGGGCCGGATCAGCGCGAACTTCGACGGCGCGGCCGTTCAGGGTGAAAGCGATCGTCGCAAGCGGAGACCTCATGCTGCCGCCAGCGCCTCCTCAGCGCCCAAGGCGGCAACGGCACGCCGCACCAGCTCCAGCGCCGCCGCACGGCGGTAGGCCGCGGTGCCGCGCACGTCGTCGATCGGGGCAAGCGGCGCGAGATGCCGCACCTCGACCAACGCCGGATCGGGCCGCCGGCCGATCAGATCGGCTTCGAGCGCGAAAAGCCGCCGCGCCACCGGCGAGCAGGCGCCCACCGCAATGCGCGCCCGCGCAATCCGCCCGTCCGCCGCGATTTCGGCATAGGCCGCGACCATGACGATGGAAATCACCAAGTAGCGCCGCGCCCCAAGCTTCAGGAAAGAGGCGCGTGCCGTCTCCGGCGGAGCCGGGATCTGCAAGGCCAGCACCAGCTCCTCCGGCCGTCGGGCGGTGCGGCGCGGGCCGAGCACGAAGTCTGCGAGCGGTATCGTCCGCCGGCCGGCGCGCGAAGCCAATACCACCTCCGCATCCAGGGTGAGCAGGCAAGGGATGCCGTCGGCGGCGGGGCTCGCGTTGCAGATATTGCCGACAACCGTGCCGAGGTTCTGCACCTGTGGCCCGCCAACTTGGCGCGCCGCGGCCTTGAGCCCGTCGAAGGCCGCCGGCAGAGGGGCGGCGATCAAATCGCTCCACGTGGCAAGGCAGGGCACCACCCAATACGAGCCGTGCCGCACAATGGCGCGCAGGCCGGGAAGCGCGCTGATATCCAGGATGTCTTCGTCCGGCGTGCTCGCCACGCGGGCCGGGAAATGGTCGGTGCCGCCGGCGAGCACGGTCCTTGGCCGCTCGGCAAGCAGCGCCAAGGCGCCCTCAAGCGTGGTTGGCCGCAGATAAAGCCCCATCATGCCGCCCCGAGATTGTTTGCGTACATTGCTAGGGTTGGAGTCGCTGCCCCGTCAATCCGGAAGAAGCGCCGCATTTTGGTTGCTGCCGTCCGTCCGAAACGATCGGCCCGGCGTTCGGAGCGCAAGACGTGGCGAAACCACCGCTTCACCTTGCGGCAATGCTGCGCGCTGGATTAGGAAAAACCTTGCCATTGGCGCCAATGCAACGGAAGGAAACAAACCGATGAAACGCATCAAACGACGCACCGTTTTGACGGCGGTTGGCGCAAGCGTGGGCGTGGGTTTCGCTCGCCGCGCCCGCGCGGTGGAAGAGGTGAAGATCGGCGCCGTTTTTCCCCTCAGCGGTAATGCCGCCGCCATTGGCCAAGACGCGCGGCATGCGCTGGAAACGATGGCGGAAATCATCAACGGAAGACACAACATCCCGATGTTGCTCGGCGAAGGCGGCGGGCTTTCGGGCCTCGGCGGCGCCAAAGTGAAGCTCTTGTTCGCCGACAGCCAAAACAACCCGCAAATCGCGCGCAGCGCTGCCGAGCGCTTCATTACTCAAGATGGCGTGGTCGCCGTCATCGGCAGTTACACCAGCGCAACCGCCGTTACCATCAGTCAGATCTGCAACCGCTATCAAATCCCTTACATTTCGGCGGATAATTCCTCACCGAGCCTGAATAGGCAGGGCTTGGAATGGTTTTTTCGCCCCTCGCCGACGGATATCGATTTCACCAAAGCGATGTTCGATTTCTTTGCCGCCATTGGTGAAAAAACCGGCGAGAAAGTGCAGAGCATTGCGATTATCCATGAAAACTCGGTCTTCGGCAGCGACAGCGCCAAGCTGCAAGCGCGCATGGCGGAAGCTGCCGGCATCAAGGTGCTCGCCAATATCTCTTATCAAGCCAACATTCCTTCGCTCTCGGTAGAGGCGGAACGGCTGCGCGCCGCCGATGCCGATGTTGTGATGCCGTCTTCTTATACGAGCGACGCGATTTTGCTCATGCGCGCGATGCATGACGCGGGCTATAAGCCGCGGGCGATCATGGCGCAGGATGCCGGGTTCATCGATCCTGCCTTCATCGCCGCGGTCGGGCCGCTTGCCGAAGGGCTGCTGAGCCGCTCGGCCTTTGCCATCGATGCCGTCAAACAACGCCCGGCGATTCCGGCGGTGAATGCGCTTTTCCGAAACAGCGGCGCGAATAAGGATTTGAACGATCTTACGGCGCGCGAGCTGACGGCTTTGCAAGTGCTTGGCGATGCGCTGAACCGCGCCAAATCCACCAATAACATGGCGCTCCGGGCAGCGCTGCGCGCAACCGACATCCCGGGCAATCAGACTATCATGCCTTGGGCGGGCGTGAAATTCGACGAGACAGGACAAAACATCAAAGGCAATCCGGTGATTTTGCAGTATCAAAAAGGCCAATGGCGTGCGGTGTTTCCGTTCGAGATCGCAACCGCAGCAGCCGATTGGCACATCAAGCGATGACCTGCGCGCAGCGAACGCCGGCGGCATGAGTCCCGCGCTTATCCTCCAAGTCGCGATCGGCGGGATTTTGATGGGGCTGCTCTATGCCGTGGTTGCGGCAGGGCTCACGTTGATTTTCGGTCTTATGAACGTGGTTAATTTTGCCCATGGCGCGCTCTTGATGGCGGCGATGTACGCGACCTGGCTGATCCACCGCTCCACCGGCCTCGACCCGCTGCTGCAATTGCCGTTGGTCGCGGCGTTACTCTTCGGCACCGGGGTTGCCATCTATCGGGTGCTGATCGCGCGCACGCTGCAAATCCGCGTCAATGGCGCGATGGTGCAGATTTTTACGACTTTCGGGCTTTCGATATTCCTGGTCGGGCTGGCGCAATTGGTTTTCGGCAGCGATTTTCAGAGCATCAATGCGAGCTTTCTCGGCGGTCGCACGCTTGCGTTCGGTGCCGTTGTCCTGCCCCTTCCGCTTGTTGCCAGCGGGGTGGTCTCTTTGCTGGTTTTTCTTGCCTTGTTTCGCCTTTCGCGGACGGAATTCGGCCGCGCGCTTGAGGCCACCCGCGAGGATTTCGAGGCGGTTGCCTTGATTGGTGTGGATCGAGACCGGATTTTCGGGATCGGTTGGGGGATCGGTGCGGCAGCGGTCGGAATCGCGGGGGTTTTGCTTGCGAATTTCTACTACATCTCTCCCGATGTCGGCACCAATTTCGCGCTGATCGCTTATGTGGCCGTGGCGCTCGGCGGTTTCGGCTCGATTCTCGGCGCTCTTATCGCCGGTCTCGTCATCGGGCTGACGGAGGCGCTGACGGCGTTGGTGGTTGATCCCTCGCTCAAGCAGATCGGCATCTTTCTGATTTATCTTGCCGTTCTCATGTTCAGGCCGCGCGGCCTGTTCGGTAAGCTCTAATGGTGGAGCGAGCAGGCCGGGCATTGCTTTCGCGGCGCCGGCGCGAGCTTCTTCTCGGCGCCGTTGTCTTGGCGCTGCTCGCCGCGCTGCCCCTGGGCGTGAGCGGGGCCTATTTGCGTGGGCTGATCGTGCTGGCGCTTCTCTATGCGGGGCTCTCGCAGGCCTGGAATATCCTGGGCGGTTATTGCGGGCAGATTTCGCTTGGTCATGCGCTCTATTTCGGGATCGGCGCCTATACCTCGGCCCTGCTTTTCACGCGGGCGGGCCTCTCTCCGTTCATCGGGATGTTCGCCGGAGGCTTGCTTTCCGGGCTTTCCGCCTTTCTTGTCGGGATTCCGTGTTTTCGCTTGAGCGGTCATTACTATGCGATCGCCACCATCGTCATCGGCATGATGGCTGCGCTGCTTGCGTCAAACTGGGATTTCATCAATGCCGCGCAAGGAATCACCATTCCTTTCCACGGCGAGGCCTGGCGGAATTTGCAGTTTCGCACTGCCGTCTTGCCGTTTCACTATGTCATGCTGGTTTATGCCGCCCTCATGTGGCTGATCGCCTGGGTGATCGAGGGCTCGCGCTGGGGGTTTTATTGGCGTGCGGTGAAGGATGACGTCACGGCGGCGCGGAGCCTTGGGGTCAGCATCTATCCGAGCAAATTGGCCGCAGCCGCGATCAGCGGGGCGGCGACGGGGATCGGCGGTGCGCTTTACGCGCAATATGTCGGCTTCATCGATCCGGAAAGCGCGTTTGATCTTTCGCTTTCGGTGTTGATCGCGCTCCCGGCGGTAGTTGGCGGAATCGGCACACTCTGGGGGCCGCTGCTCGGCGCGGCGGTGCTGATTCCCGTGCAGCAACTCTCCGTCGCCTGGTTCGGCAGCGCCGCCGGCGGCATCGACCTCATGGTTTATGGCGCGTTGATCATGGTACTTGCGCTTTCCCGCCCGGAGGGTTTGGTGAGTTTTTTTCACGGCCGCGCGCGTCAAGAAGCTGTCGATCATGGCTGAACCGCTGCTGCAGATTCGCGAGATCAGCAAATCCTTCGGCAGCGTTGCGGCCAATGTCGATATCAGTTTCGATGTCACGGAAGGCGAAATCCTCGGCCTGATCGGCCCCAATGGCGCAGGCAAAAGCAGTCTTTTCAACATCATCGCCGGCGAAATCGCGCCCGATCGCGGCGAAATCCTCTTTGCGGGCCAACGGATTTCCGGAATCGGCGCGGTTGCCTGCGCACGGCTCGGCATCGGGCGAACGTTTCAGGTCGTCCGCAGCTTCGATTCCATGACGGTTTTGGAAAATGTCTTGGTCGGCGCGTTCTTGCGCGCGCGCCGAACGCGGGCAGCGCTGCGGCGAGCGGAAGAGGTCATCGCGGTTTGCGGCCTTGCCGGGCGCAGCGATACCGTCGCGCATCGTTTATCGCCGCCGGAGAAGCGCCGGCTTGAGATCGCCCGTGCCCTGGCCACCGAGCCGAGGCTTTTGCTGCTCGATGAGGTGCTGACCGGCCTTACCCCGACCGAGGCGCGCGAGGGAATGCAGCTCGTGCGCGATCTGCGCGCGCAAGGCATTACCATCATCATGGTCGAGCACGTGATGGAAGTGCTGCTGCCGCTGATCGACCGTGCCGTTGTGCTCAATCTCG
Source organism: Terriglobia bacterium (assembly GCA_023511585.1). Taxonomy (GTDB): domain Bacteria; phylum Pseudomonadota; class Alphaproteobacteria; order Acetobacterales; family Acetobacteraceae; genus JAIMBF01. The sequence continues at coordinate 1,929 of JAIMBF010000071.1, read as the reverse complement.
GACGCAAGTTGCTGGAGGGGGTTCCGGCCGAGATCGTTCGCCACCCGGAGGTGATTCGTGCCTATCTCGGAGACCGCTATAGCGGCTGACCGCCCCTTGCTGAGCACCCGCCATCTTCGTGCCTATTATCGCGGGCTTGTGGCGTTGCACGGCATCGATCTTGACGTCGGCGCGGGCGAAATCGTCGCCGTGGTGGGCGCCAACGGCGCGGGCAAAAGCACTCTGCTGCGGGCGATTGCGGGGCAGGTAGCAAGATCCGGGGAGATTATGTTCGATGGCATCGCACTTGCGAACCTTCCCGCCTATCGCATTTGCCGCTTGGGCATTGCCTTGGTGCCGGAGGGAAGGCGCCTGTTTCCGCGGCTTTCGGTTGAAGATAATCTTCGCCTCGGCGCCTATGCGCGCCGCGGGCCGGAGCGCTTTCGTCCGCTTGAGCTCGTATTCGAGCTTTTCCCCCGTCTGCAGGAACGCCTGACCCAGCGTGCCGAGCTACTCTCGGGCGGGGAGCAGCAAATGCTTGCCATCGGCCGCGCCTTGATGACGTCGCCGCGGCTTCTGATGCTTGATGAACCTTCGCAGGGCCTTATGCCGCGCCTGGTGGATGATATTTTCGCCGCGATCACGCAAATCCGCGCGCGCGGCGTAACCGTTCTGATTGTTGAGCAACGCCTTGCCGAGGCGCTGGCGATTGCCGATCGCGCCTATGTCGTGCAAACGGGGCGCATCGTGCTGCAGGGTTCGGCGCGTGAGATCGCGGAAAATGCCGAGGTACGCCGCGCCTATCTCGGCATGTAATCGGCTGTCGCCGTTATCTCTCTTCTTCGCGTAGATCCTGCCTCACGAAGACACGGCCGGCCAGGGGGAACGGCGAAGCCGGCAAAAAATGGGATTTGGCTGGGGGACTTGGATTCGAACCAAGGCTGCCCGGTCCAGAGCCGGGAGTTCTGCCGCTAAACTATCCCCCACGCGCCTGCCTATATCATCGGCCCTTCCGAATCTCAACATCGTACCGATAGTGTCAATCTGCTCGCCGGCCGCGGGTGCGCCCTCTCGCCGCGCTTGCACCGTTGCCTCGGGATTTGGTCCCGGTTACGTCTCGGGACGGTTTTGCGCCTGTGCGTTGTAATACTCAAAACGGTTTTACAATAACCATAAAGACAATGATGACCATCAGAATAGTTGGGACTTCGTTTGCGATGCGATAGAATTTCGCGGATCTCGTGTTCCGGTCTGCCAGAAAATCGCGCCGCCACCGCGCCAGAAAACCGTGAAAGGCCGACATCAGCACCACCGCCGTAAGCTTGACGTGCCACCAATGATCGGAACGCCAATCAAGAACTCCGGGCGTAAATGCAAGCGTGAGCCCGAAAACCCAAGCAGCGATCATCGCAGGGTTGATAATTTGCTTAAGCAAGCGCCGTTCCATCACCTTGAATCGTTCGCTTTCCGCAGAACCGGGCGCGACTTCACAATGATAGACGTAGAGCCTCGGTAGATAGAACATTCCCGCCATCCAAGCGATGACCGAAACTTCGTGCGCCGCCTTGATGTAGAGATAGAGCGCTCTCATCCCTTTTCCTCATCGAAATTCTGGGCATTTTTGAAAAGCCGGAGGGCATCCGCATCCGCCTTTCTTTGTATAAAGCCCCGGGCCGGCCTTCATCGCTTCGCGCACAAGCTCTGCCAGGGCCAAAATAAATGTGGGGTGATCGTTCAAGGCGGGCACCCGAAAATAGCCGGGCACGCCGCATTCGGCCGCGAGCTTTGCGTATTCGATATCGAGTTCCACCAATGTTTCCGAATGATCCGAAACAAAAGCCACCGGAGCAATCACCACGGCCTTCCTCTCCGCGGCGGCCTTCCGGATGGCATCCACCGTGCTCGGTTCCAACCACTTTTCCGGGGTTGCCCGAGATTGGTAGCAGATCT
>JAIMBF010000006.1 GCA_023511585.1 Terriglobia bacterium | reverse complement strand
ACGGGAATATCTCGCCCACGCTTTTTCTCCTTGTGGAAAGCCTCAAGGCAAGGCATTTGCCCGATTTTGACCGGCTCATGCAAGAGGATGGGAGCATGCGCAAGCAGCGGGGCATATTCGGGCCGATATTTCGCCTCGGGAAGAAATGAGCCCAATGCCGAAACAGGAAAAGCAAACTCAGCAGCAAAGCATGCAGCAAGGCGGCTTTCTGCCCCTTTCTCGTTGGCTGCGTGCTTTTGCGATCCGGCTGCTTCACCGCTCGGAGCGCGCGCAGCGGCTTTACTGGCGGCTGCGCTCAGGGCCTCGCGAAAAGGTCGATTTCCATCCAAACCCGGTTTCAAGAGAGGCGTTTTTGGCAGCGCGTACTGCCGCCCTTGAAGAATTTCTCGCAAGCGGAGAGCGGCTTCGCTTGCCCTGCTCGGAGCAGCCGGCGGTTTCTATTCTTCTTGTCTTGTTCAACCAAGCGCCGTTGACGCTCGCCTGTTTGCGCTCGATCGCTGCAACGGTTGCGCTGCCCGCCGAGGTGATCATCGTGGACAACCATTCCACCGATGGGACGGAGGCGCTGCTCAGCCGTCTGGATGGTGCGCGCATTTTGAGAAACGACGAGAATCGGCACTTTCTGCACGGGGTGAACCAAGCAGCAGCCCTGGCAAAAGGCCAAGCGCTGCTGCTTTTGAACAACGATGCCACATTAAGGCCAGGCTCGCTGCAGGCAGCCTGGGAGGCATTGCAAGCATTCCCCGACGTTGGGGCGGTGGGCGGGCCGATTGTCTTACCCAGCGGCGCCCTGCAAGAAGCGGGAAGTATTATTTTCTCCGACGGCAGCGCCCTGGGTTATGGAAGAGGCCGGGATCCGCGCGCGGGCGAGTTTCAATTCCGGCGCGAGGTGGATTATTGTTCCGGCGCGTTTTTGCTGATTCGCCGGGCCGTTTTCGAAGCTTTGGGCGGCCTCGACCCAGCCTTTGCCCCTGCTTACTACGAAGAGACCGATTTCTGCATGCGCATGCGCGCAAAGGGCTGGCGCGTTCTTTATGAACCGCGCGCCGTCATCGACCATTTTGAATTCGGCAGCGCCGCTTCTCCCGAAGCTGCCATTGCGTTGCAAAAGCGCAACCGGGCACTGTTTTGTGCCCGTCATCAAGCGGCGCTCGCCTCGGCGCATCCGCCCCCGGGAACGGATTCGCTTTATGCACGCATGCGGCAGGTGCAACGCGGGCGGGTTTTGGTAATCGACGACCGGGTGCCCGAGTCCTGGCACGGCAGCGGCGCGCCGCGCGCCGCGGCGCTGGTCGGCGCGATCCGGGCGAATGGCTGGTTTGTCACGTTCTACCCCCTGCAATTTCCGGATGAGCCGCACACGGCGAGCACGCTTCCCGACGATGTCGAAGTGATGCCGCGCCTGGGCCCGCTGGGCCTGCGGCAGTTCCTGCGCGAGCGTGCGCACTATTATGACGTGATTCTGGTCAGCCGCCCTCACAATATGCGGCTCTTTCGCTTTCTCCGCCCACGCGGGCTTTCCGCCCGCATTATCTATGACGCAGAAGCGCTGTTTTCGCGGCGTGAGGCGGGCCAGGCGCGGGTGCAGGGCAAGCCGCTCTCCCGCTCGCGGTGGCGCGCCTTGCTATCCCGTGAGCTTAGGCTGGCGAAGTCAGCCGATGCAGTGATCACCGTTTCCGCCCGGGAGGCGAGATTTTTTCGCGCCGTTCTGGGCGCCGAAAAGGTGCATATTCTCGGCCATGCGCTGGCTTTGCGGCCGACGCCTCGCCCGTTCGAAGAGCGCGCGCATTTTCTCTTCGTGGGTTCCCTCAATAATCCCTCGGACCCCAATGCGGATTCGCTCATTTGGTTTGCCTCCGAGGTGATGCCGAGGCTCGATCGCTTGCTTGGGACGCATTACGAGCTCTGGGTTGCAGGGCGATGCGATTCTGCGGTGCGTGAGGCCCTCGCCTCCCGGTCGCGTATCGGCATTTTGGGGCAGGTTGGGGACCTTTTCCCGCTTTATGATCAAGCGCGTGTCTTCATTGCTCCGACGCGCTTTGCCGCGGGCATTCCCCACAAAGTGCACGAAGCCGCCGCGCACGGGCTGCCCGCTGCGGTCACGCCGCTCCTGGCGGCGCAGCTTGGCTGGCGCTCCGGGCACGAACTGCTCCAGGGCGATACGGCCTCCGCCTTCGCGGCGGCTTGCGCGCGCCTCTATTCGGATGGGGCGCTTTGGCAAAAGCTCCGCACGGCAGCCTTGCAGCGGGTCACCGAAGAGTGCGACCCGATCCGCTTTCAACAAACGGTAGGAAGGTTGATGGAAGCCCTGACTGCGGAGGCGCGCTGCAAGGGGGTTGTTGAACCCAAGGCGGAAAGCCGAGTAGAACGGCCACCCGAGCGGCCGCCCTTCCCCGCGACACCAGACCCCTCTGGCATGGAGCGGAAGTTTCGGCAAACATAGGAATCGATAGGATAGGTTTATCGCTTGATCGGAGGAATACATGTCCAAACCCAACCCTTCACAGCAAAATGCCCGGTATGCCGCCCTCGCCGCCGTCTTAGGTTTAGCGGCTTTTGCGGCCGCCCCTTTGGCCCAGGCCGCAGAGCCCATCCGCATTGCGGTGATTGCCGAAAATTCCGCCATCGGGGGGATTGCCATCACGAATGCCGCCAAGCTTGCCGCGGATGAGATCAATGCAAAAGGCGGCGTCGATGGCCGCATGATCGAGATCATCGACTACGACGACCACAACTCCGCCACGGACGCGGTGCGGGCTTTCCAACGCGCGGCTTCGCAGGACCACGCGATTGCGGTGATCAGCAGCTATATGAGCGAAGTGGCGCTGGCGTTAGAGCCGTGGGCGGCGCGATTGCACATGCCGTTCATTACGCCAGGCGCAGCGAGCAACGAAATTACACGCAGAATCCACGAAGATTATGAACATAACAAATATACTTTTCACGGTTATTTGACATCGACCGAACTCGCCCAGACCGTGTGCAATTTTTCACATGATGTTCTGGTGACCAAATTGCACATGAAGTCTACGGTTGTGATGAGTGAAGATGCGGCCTGGACCAAACCGCTGGATAACGAGTACCTGGCTTGCTTGCCGAAGGCCGGCCTTACGGTGCTGGATCATATCCGCTTTTCGCCCGATACCACCGACTTCACGCCGTTGTTCAATCAAATTGAAGCCAAGCACCCGGACGTGATCACGGCCGGGATCAGCCATGTGGGCGTGCAACCCACGGTGCAATGGGCAAGCCAACAAGTGCCGATTCCGATGTCCGGCATCAGCTCGCAGGCAACCACCGATACGTTTTGGCGCGATACGAACGGCGCCGCGCAAGGCGTGATCCTTGAAGAGAATGCCGCACCCAATATCGCAGTGACCGCCAAGACCATTCCGTTTGCGCAAGCATACATTAAGCGATACGGCGTTACGCCGGGGTATGCCGGCTACTCCGCCGCCGACGATGTGAATATTATTGCCGAGGCGGTGAAGCGGGCGAAATCCACCGATCCCGACAAATTGGTTGCGGCGCTTGAGCAAACCGATTACATCGGCACCATGGGCCGCATTCAATTCTATGGGCGGAACGAACCGTTTACGCACGGCTTGCGTTACGGCCCGGGCTACGTGACCGGCGTTGTGGTGCAATGGCAAGACGGCAAGCAGGTGGCGATCTGGCCGGCGGACATTGCGACGGGTGAGCTGAAATTTCCCTCCTTCATCAAACTGCCCGAGCAACACGCAGGAAAGTAATTGATCTTTCATGAGTTCTGACGGCAAAAGGCCGGAGCCCTGCGGCTCCGGCTTGCCGTGCGCGATTCGAAATTCGCCAAGAATGAAGGAAAACGCATGCTGGCGCTGCAAATTTTGATCGACGGGTTTGCCATCAGCGCACTTTATGCCTTGGGCGCCGTAGGATTTACTTTGATCTTCGGCGTTTCCGGAGTGCTCAACCTTGCGCATGGCGGGCTGATGCTGATTGCCGCCGTTGCCGCCTGGTATACCGCGGGGGAGCTGCATGCCGGCCAATATATCGGGGCGATCACCGGGCTTGCCTTCGGTGTTTTGGCGGCGTTCCTGACCTATTTCGTCGTGGTGCGCCCAATTCAGCGCTCGCGCGCCATTCCCAGAGATGAGACCGAGATTTTTGTGCTGACCGGAACCTTGCTCTGGGGCATCATGATTCAAGAGGCGGTGGCTTATTTCTTTTCCGATAACCCGTTGACGGTACCGGCGCTGATCAGCGGAGTGGCGAACATCGATGGAGTCCGTGTTCCGTTCAATGAAATTCTGGTTGCTGTCATTTCCTGGTTATCGATCGGTCTGCTTTGGATTCTGGTCAATCGCACCCGAGCGGGCAAGGCATTGCTGGCGTGTGCGATCAATCCGCGTGGGCTGACCCTGCTCGGGTTTGAGCTCGGCCGGATTTATCTGCTGGTGTGGCTGATCTACGGACTGTTGGTGGCGGCTGCGGGCGTGCTGTTGGCAACCTTTCTCGGCACCAGCTCGGGCAATACGGGAGCGTTGACGGCAAGTGCCTTTTCCATCGTGGTGCTTGGCGGGCTCGGTAGCGTTTCCGGCTCGCTGATTGCAGCATATGTTGTGGGATATATGGAAACGCTCACCGCGTATCTCGTTTCGCCGCAGATCCGTACCATCCCCTCACTTTTGCTCTTGGTTCTGGTACTTTACGTGCGCCCGCAGGGGCTGCTTGGCCGCAGATAAGGAAAAGCAATGTCACGACGCACTCTTGCCGCTCTGGTTCTGTTGTTGCTGCTGATCGCATTTCCTTTTGTTGCTTCCGGCTATCTGCTGGGGGTTTTTACGATTGCGTTTTATTTCGGCGTATTTGCCATGGCTTGGGATTTGCTCTTTGGTTTTGCCGGCGAAGTGAATTTCGGCCCCACTTTTCTCATCGGCCTTGGCGCGTATGCCGCCGGATTGCTGAACGTTCGCGGCTGGCCGATTTTGCCCGCCGTGCTCGCGGGAGCAGTTGCCGCCGTGATCGGCGGGCTCTTGCTCGCCCTGCCAGCGCTTCGGTTACGGGGGCCCTATTTCGGCTTGGTGACTTTGGTTGCGGTCTTGCTGCTGCAACAGGTGATCGTCATTTTTGCCGGCGTCACGGGGGGTGAAATCGGCCTTTCCTTGCCCGATGTGCTTTCTGTCGATGCCCGCAAGAATTATTGGTATGCCTTGGCTTTCATGGGTGTGAGCGGCGCTCTTCTCTATGCGTTATCGCGCTCTCCGGCGGGGCTGATCCTGCAGGCGGCAGGGCAGGATCCGGTGGAAGCCCAAGCGCTTGGCTTTAATGTTGCCAAACACAAGCTCGCCGCGTTTTCGATTAGCGCGCTGTTTTCCGGACTTGCCGGAGCATTGATGGTGTTTTACCTCGGCACCGCCTCTGTTGATACCGTGGTCGATATTTCGGTCACCGTGCAGGTGATCATCGCCGTGGTGCTTGGCGGACGACGAACGATTTTGGGAGGAATTTTGGGAGCCGTTTTTCTTATCGGCGTGGGTGAAGTGCTGCGGCCGCTGGGCCAGCTGAGTACTTTCGTTGTCGCTGCCATCGCTTTGGCGGTGATCTTGCTGTTTCCTGACGGGCTGATCGGGGCGTTCGGCCGGCACGGGAGAGAAGCATGACCGCACGCCTTGTGGTGGAAGGGCTCACCAAACGTTTTGGCGGCTTGGTTGCGGTCCGCGATCTCAGCTTCGAGATCCGCCCCGGTGAAATTCTCGGCCTGATCGGGCCCAACGGTTCCGGCAAATCCACCGCCATGAAGCTGATTATGGGTATCGAACGGCCGAATGCGGGCAGCATCCGCCTGGATGGCGTGGAAATTGCCGGCTGGCCCGCGCATCGCGTGGCACGCGCCGGAGTCGGCCTGGTGTTTCAGCACTCGCGCCCGCTGCATCGCCAGACGGCTTTGGAAAACATCAAGCTTGCACTCTTGCCCGACAGTCTCACCCGACTGATCACCGATCACAGCGTTACCGAGCAAGCGCGTGCGATCGGGGAGAGTGTGGGGCTTGGGCGCGTACTCGATCGCTATCCGCACACGCTGCCGTTTGCCGATTTGCGCCGCCTCGAGCTTGCCAAAGCCATTGCCCGGAACCCGAAACTGGTTCTGGTCGATGAACCCTTTGCGGGGCTTACCTCGGCCGAACTGGCCGATTTCTCCCGCTTGATTGCGCATTTCCGTGATGAAGGCCGGGCCGTGCTTTTGGTGGATCACAATGTCAAAGGCGTAGCCGCGCTCGTCGACCGGGTGGTTGCGCTTTATCTCGGTGAGCGCATTGCCGAAGGCACCGCGGAAGAAGTGATGCGCGATGCCAAAGTGCGGCAGGTTTACCTTGGCGGCTCCATCGAGATGCACGCGCGCCCGGCCCAGCTGAATGCGGCGCGAAGCCTGCTTGAGGTGGAGGACCTCAGCGTTTTCTACGGCAAAGCGCAAGCGCTGGAGCGGGTGAGCCTTTCCGTGCGTGCGGGCGAATTCGTTTCCGTCGTCGGGCTGAACGGAGCCGGAAAGACCACGCTTTTCAACGCTATCTCCGGCTTGGTTCCGTACCAGGGGCGGATTCTTTGGAACGGTGTGCCGCTGGCCGGCCAGAGCGCTGCGGCCATTGCCCGGAGCGGCATTGTGCAATGCCCGGAAACGCGCGAGCTCTTCGGCGATATGACCGTGCAGGAAAATCTCGATCTCGGCGGGCAGCATCAGCCACCCGAGGAAGAGCGCAAGCGATTGCGTTGGCTGTTCGATCTGTTCCCCATTCTCGAAGCGCGCCGCGGCCAAGCTGCCCGCACGCTTTCCGGGGGCGAACAACAAATGCTGGCAATCGCGCGCGCATTGATGATGAATCCGCGGTTGCTCATTCTGGATGAACCCACACTCGGGCTTGCTCCGGTGATTTTGGAACAGCTTTCGCAAGCCCTGGAGCGGCTGCGCGAAACCACGCCGATTACGGTTTTGTTGGGAGAGCAAAACGTCCGCTTCGCTCTCTCGCACGCCGATCGCGTTTATGTGTTGGAGCATGCGCGCATCATTTGGGAGGGCTTGCCCGAGCATTTCGCCAAAGAAGCCGGAGCGGCCTATTTGTAGGCTCGGCCAGCGGTGCGAGCGGGGTTGCATGCATTAACGCCGCTTCGGGGTTGCGGCTTTGCTCGTTAACGTCGCCTCAAGGGGCGGCGGGGTTTTTGCCGGATAATGGCACCACGGTGCGCCGACACAGCGCCAGCATTCCGGCTTACGCGCCTTGCATACGTAACGGCCGTGCAAAATCAGCAAATGATGCAGATGCGGAAGAAATTCCGGCGGGGCGCGCGTAAGCAATGCCTCTTCCACCGCCTGCGGCGTTGCACCGGGTGCAAGCCCGCTACGGTTGCAGAGGCGGAATACGTGCGTGTCCACCGCCACTGTGTGCGCACCGAAAGCGGCATTCAAGACGACGTTTGCGGTCTTTCGTCCCACGCCGGGAAGAGCTTCCAAGGCTTTCCGATCGGTCGGCACTTTTCCGCCATGGCGTTCGATCAAAAGGCGCGAGAGTTCGACCACATTCCGCGCCTTGGAGCGCCAGAGGCCGAGTGTGCGAATATGGCGGGCAACCCCTTCTTCCCCCAGTGCCAAGATCGCTTGCGGCGTGGACGCCTCGGCAAATAACGTGCGGGTTGCGCGGTTCACCTGCACATCCGTGGTCTGCGCCGAAAGCACGACTGCGACCAAAAGTGTAAACGGGTCCCGATACTCCAGTTCGCTCTTCGGCGAGGGGTTGACGCGCGCCAAGGCTTGCAGGAATTTTCTGACTTCCTCGGGGCTCATGGGCTGAGAGGCAGTGGCGGGCGTTCGCGGTTGCGGCTTTCGAACGGAATTGCGGCGCATGACTGCTTTTTCGCCTGATGAAGAGCCGATTGGCAAGAGATGGACGGGACGACGCATGAACAGCCAACAAGAAGCGACGGTGTTTGAAGCGATGATCGTGCCGCATCGCTCGTTGAGCCGTCAGGGGCGAAGACTGCTGATTGCTGTGATCTGCCTCGGGGGTCTTATGAATGCAGGGCTGGCGCTGGCTGTCGGCGCATGGCCGGCGGCAGGCTTCTATGGGCTGGAGATCGGCCTTGCGGTCTTGCTGTTTGCGCTGAATATGCGCGCAGCCCGCGCGAGCGAGCTTGTTCTGCTGACGGAAAGCCGCCTGCGCATCGTGCGCAGCGACCCCTACGGGCGGCGCATGGAGCGAGAGTGGGAACCGAGCTGGCTTCGCGTCCATCTCCAGGAGCGGCCCGGGCGCGTGCCGCAGTTGCTGCTGCGCCTTCGGGGCATGGAGGAAGAAATCGGCGCAAGTCTGGGCGAAGCGGAAAAGCGCGAGCTGGCAGCGGCGCTGCAAGAAGCGCTCTATCGCTGGCGGAATCCCGTTTTCGACAATCCGCAACTTCGCGCATAAGACGCCGATCCGATTCGGGACTGCCGGATAACATTCTCAGGGGAGCAACGATCTTGCCATGAGCCTAAAAGGCAAAGCCTATATTGTCGGCGCTTATGAACACCCGACGCGGTACGCGCCGGAGAAATCCGTGGCGCAATTGCACGCCGAAGTGGCGGCAGGAGCGCTGAAAGATGCCGGCCTTTCTAAAGAAGACGTGGATGGATATTTCTGTGCCGGAGACGCTCCCGGCATGGGCGGGTTCTCCATGGTGGATTACCTGAACCTTAAGGTTCGCCACATCGATTCGACCGACACCGGGGGCTCGTCTTATCTCGTGCATGTTAAACACGCCGTTCAGGCTATTGCCGCCGGCAAGTGCGACGTGGCGCTGATTACGCTGGCGGGACGTCCGCGCAGCGAGGGGATGGCCACCGGAACGGCACCGCGCACGGGCAATCCGGCACAGCCCGATTTGCAATGGGAATATCCTTACGGACCAACCGTGGTGAACATGTATGCCATGGTGGCGATGCGGCATATGTATGAGTTCGGCACCACCAGCGCGCAATTGGCCTGGGTGAAGGTTGCGGCTTCTTATCATGCACAACACAATCCGCATGCCTTGCTGCGCGATGTGGTGAGTGTTTCTGATGTGCTCAACTCACCGATGGTGGCTGATCCGCTGCACCGGCTGGATTGCTGCGTGATTACCGACGGCGGCGGAGCCTTGGTGGTGGCGCGGCCGGAAATCGCCAATAGCATCAACCGCCCGCGGGTGAAGATTATCGGCACGGGCGAAGCGATCAAAGGGCAGATGGGCGGTGCAATTGACCTTACTTATTCGGCAGCACGTGTTTCGGGCGCCGCTGCGTTTGCCGAAGCGGGGGTGAAGCCGGCCGATATTAAATATGCATCCATCTATGACAGCTTCACGATCACCGTTGTGATGCAGCTGGAAGATTTGGGATTCTGCGAAAAGGGCGAGGGCGGCAAGTTTGTTGCCGACGGGAATTTGATTTCCGGGGTCGGCAAGCTGCCGTTCAATACCGATGGCGGAGGGTTGTGTAACAACCATCCGGCAAATCGCGGCGGCATGACCAAAGTTATTGAAGCGGTGAGGCAACTGCGCGAGGAGGCGCATCCTGCGGTGCAAGTGAAGAATTGTGATCTTGCTCTGGCGCAAGGCATGGGAGGCCAGCTTGCCACGCGGCACGGCAGCGCCACGCTCATTCTGGAACGGGAGTAAAAAAATGGCCGAGCGTAAGATTCCGGCGCCTACCCCAACACCGGAGACGGAGCCGTTTTGGCAAGCGGCACGCGAAGGGCGGTTTCTGATTCGCGTGTGCCGGACATGCGAGCGCGCGCATTGGTATCCGCGGGCGCTCTGTCCGTTCTGCTTTTCGGAAAACACGGAGTGGCGCGAGGCCTCGGGCCGCGGCAGCATTTATACGTTTAGCATCATGCGCCGGGCGAAGGAGCCGTATGCGATTGCCTATGTCAAACTGGATGAAGGCCCGATGATGATGACCAACATCGTCGATAGCGCCTTTGAAAATATCGCCATTGACCAGCAAGTGGAATTAGTCTTTCGCGAAACTGAGGACGGTCCGCCGGTTCCTGTCTTCCGTCCCGTGCAAGCTTAAGACGGTGCGTTGCAGCGCTCGATTTCCACCCCCACGCTTGTGGCATCCGGCACGATATCGGGCTTTTCCACGCGCACGCGCGCACGCTTGACGCGTGCATCGGCAAGGCAAAGCGCGGCTATTCGTTCCGCCATCGTTTCAACAAGGCGAATATGCTCGCGCTCGGCCATGCGTCGGATCTCGGCAATAATCTCCAAATAATTCACGACGCGGTTGAGCTCATCGGCGCCGACCGCGAGGGGGGATCCAGGCTCCGCGCCCGGATCATCGACGGCGAGATCGATATTGATGCGCACGCGCTGCGTTTGCTTTTCTTCCTCCGGGTAGGCGCCGATGCGTGCCTGAAGGATGAGATCCCGCACGAAAACGTGCCGCAGGCAGCGCGCGGCATCGGCAATAGGAACGTTCTGCATTTGCTCTCTATTCTATCTACTCTTTCACCATGGCATCTTTGGTCGGTGCCGCCCATTGCAAGTGCTGCCCGCCGTCAAGCGCGAGCATCTGGCCGGTAAACGAAGGTAAGGTGAGAACCAGCAATACGGCACGCGCAATTTCCTCAGGTGTGGGGCCGCGTTTCAACGGCAGAAGGCTTGCTTGGCGGGCGAATTCGCTGGCCGATTGGCGCGGGCTTGGCAAAGTGGGGCCGGGCCCGATGCCGACAACGCGAATGCGCGGAGCCAATGCCAGCGCCATGCTTTGCGTGAGCGCCCAGAGCCCGGCTTTGGAAACAGTGTAGGAAACAAAATGCGGCGTGATCGAAAAGACGCGTTGATCCAGCATATTGATAATGACGCCTTCGGCGTCATTCGGTAAGGCGCGGGCGAATTGCTGCATCAACACAAACGGCGCGCGCAGATTGGGCTCCATATGCGCCTGCCAGCTTGTGCGCGTTGCGTTGAACCATTCATCCTGCTCGAAGCGGCTGGCATTGTTGATCAAAACGCCTATCGGGCCAAGTGCCTCCTCCGCCCGAGCAACAAGAGCAGCCACTTCGGCCTCATTCGCGAGATCCGCCGCAAGCGGGGCTGCCTGAACGCCGCGTTCCGCAATTTCGCGCGCAAGTTCTTCCGCTTCTTTGCGGCTTTCGCGATAATGCAGCGCAACCGCAAAACCCGCATCAGCGAGCGCTTGGGCAATGGCACGGCCAAGCCTTCGTGCCGCGCCGGTAACAAGTGCCGTGCGCGGAATGCGCGGAGAAATCATGTCTAACCAGAAGGAAGGCATGGTTTGCTCTAGCGGCTCTAAGGGGTTTTCTCAATGCCGGCGCGAAGACCGCCTGCTTTTGGGATGATGGCCGCCGCCGGAACCGAGCGGCTTCGGCTCCTTCCCCCGCCAGCCGCGGAAAGAGGAGGCCTTTTCCCGGAACCCTGCCGAAGAGGTGGGCGGAGGCGGAAGGCCGAGCTCGATCGCCTCCAGCCGTCGGATTTCATCACGCAAGCGTGCCGCCTCTTCAAACTCCAGCTCCGCGGCCGCCGCCCGCATGCGCTTTTCCAGTTCGGCGATGGTGGCTTGCAGATCCTTGCCGACGAATTCCGTGGCTTTGCTGTCTGCAACCGGCGCGACCGTGACATAATCCTGCTCGTAAACGCTCTCCAGAATCTTGCCGATCTCGCGTTTCACCGATTGCGGCGTAATACCGTGGGCGGCGTTCCATGCCTTCTGTTTCATCCGCCGCCGCTCGGTTTCTTCGATGGCTTTGCGCATGCTTTGTGTGATCGTATCTGCATAAAGAATTACCCGCCCCTCGACATTGCGAGCCGCGCGGCCGATGGTTTGAACGAGCGAGGTTTGCGAGCGCAGGAATCCTTCCTTGTCTGCGTCCAGAATCGCAACCAAGGCGCATTCGGGAATATCAAGCCCCTCGCGCAGAAGGTTGATCCCCACCAGCACGTCAAAGACCCCAAGCCTCAAGTCGCGGATAATTTCGATTCGCTCCAAAGTGTCGATATCCGAGTGAAGATAGCGTACCTTGACGCCGTGTTCGCCCAGATATTCGGTGAGATCTTCGGCCATGCGCTTGGTGAGCGTGGTGACCAGAACGCGCCCGCCGCGTGCAGCCACCGCCCGGCATTCGGCCAAAAGATCATCGACTTGCCGCGCCACCGGGCGTACCTCCACCTCCGGATCCACAAGCCCGGTCGGGCGAATGACTTGATCAACGAACACGCCTCCCGTGCGCTCAAGCTCCCAGGGGCCCGGAGTGGCGGAGACGAAAATGGTTTGCGGCCGAAACCGATCCCATTCCTCGAACCGCAAGGGCCGGTTATCAACGCAAGACGGCAACCGGAAGCCGTATTCGGCTAGCGTGGATTTGCGGTTGAAATCACCGCGGAACATCCCGCCAAGCTGCGGCACCGTGACGTGGCTTTCATCCACAATCAGCAGCGCATCCTCGGGAAGATACTCAAAGAGGGTGGGCGGCGGCTCGCCGGGTTTCCGCCCCGTGAGGTAACGGGAGTAATTTTCAATCCCCTTGCACGAGCCCGTGGTTTCCAACATTTCGATATCGAACGTGGTGCGCTGCTGCAAGCGTTCCGCCTCTAGAAGCTTGCCTTGGGCAATGAGCTCGTCGAGGCGTTCCTTCAACTCGCGTTTGATTTCGCTGATCGCCTGGGTAAGCGTCGGGCGCGGCGTCACATAGTGGCTGTTGGCGTATACGGTGATGGATTCAAGCTTCGCGGTGCGTTCGCCGGTCAACGGATCGAACTCCTCGATGGCTTCGATTTCATCACCGAAGAGTCGCACCCGCCATGCCCGGTCTTCGTAGTGGCTGGGGAAAATGTCCACAATGTCTCCGCGCAGCCGGAATGTCCCGCGCTGGAAGGCGGCATCGTGGCGACGGTAGAGCAATTCCACCAGCGCGCGCGCAAGCTTCTCCCGTTCGATACGCCCCCCTTGCTCCAGCCGCACCACCATACGGGAGTAGGTCTCTACCGAGCCGATGCCGTAGATGCAGGACACCGAGGCGACGATAATGGTGTCATTGCGTTCCAGCAATGCCTGGGTCGCGGCATGGCGCATGCGGTCGATGGCGTCGTTGATTTGGGCGTCTTTCTCGATATAGGTGTCCGTGCGCGGCACATAAGCTTCCGGCTGGTAGTAATCGTAATAGCTCACGAAATACTCAACCGCGTTGTCGGGGAAGAAGGCCTTCATCTCCCCGTAAAGCTGGGCCGCGAGCGTCTTGTTGGGCGCCAAAATCAGGGTCGGTCGTTGCACGGCCTCGATCACCTTGGCCATGGTAAAGGTTTTGCCCGAACCCGTGACCCCAAGCAGCACTTGGTCGCGTTCACCCCTTTCCAACCCTTCCACCAGCTCGCGAATGGCGTTGGGCTGATCTCCGCTGGGCGCATAGGGAGAGACCACGCGCAACGGCCGCAGCTTCGGCCGCGCGGGCTGCTTTGCCGGCATGAACAAAACCGGCGCAGAACGAGCAAGGATATGCACCATGCGCAAAATTCCCTCCAAGAGAGAGATGGCGGCTTGTTCGGGCTTCGTCGAGTCTTCCCCGCAATGCGGGAGCAGTCTAGAAGAAGGGGGCCAATTCCAGGAGGAGATTGCCAGCGATGGCTGTGAACAAAGTTTACCCCACGCCGGAAGCCGCGCTTGCCGGACTTCTGCACGACGGTATGACCATCATGTCCGGCGGCTTTGGGCTCTGCGGCATTCCCTCGGCGTTGATCGCGGCCATCCGCGATTCCGGGGTGAAGAATCTTACCGTAATCTCGAACAACGCCGGCATTGACGGGGTAGGTCTCGGGATTTTGCTGCAAACCCGCCAGATCCGAAAGATGATCAGCTCTTATGTGGGTGAGAATGAGACCTTCGCCCGGCAGTATCTTCAGGGCGAGCTTGAGATTGAATTCAACCCGCAAGGCACGTTGGCGGAGCGGATTCGCGCGGCCGGGGCGGGCATTCCCGCTTTTTTCACCCCGACGGGAGTGGGCACGGAGATTGCCAAAGGCAAGGAAGTGCGCGAGTTCAACGGCCGGCTCTATCTGATGGAGCACGCCCTGCACGCCGATTTGGCCATTATCCATGCCTGGAAAGCCGATACCGAAGGCAACCTGATCTACCGCATGACCGCGCGGAACTTTAACCCGGTCATGGCCACCGCCGCCCGCACCACCGTGGTGGAAGTGGAGCACCTGGTGGAACCCGGCGAGCTGGATGCCGATGCCATTGTGACCCCCGGCATTTATGTCGACCGGATTGTGAAGCTTGCGCATGTCGAGAAGCACATCGAGCAGCGCACCGTTTACCCCCGCGCCTGAGGAGGACGCCTGTTATGCCCTGGACTCGTGACCAAATGGCCGCCCGCGCAGCGCGTGAATTGCGAGACGGCTTTTACGTGAACCTTGGTATCGGCATCCCGACGTTGGTTGCCAACCACATTCCGGAGGGAATGTCCATCCAGCTCCACAGCGAAAACGGCATGTTGGGGATCGGGCCGTTCCCGTTTGAGGGCGAGGAAGATGCCGACCTGATCAATGCCGGTAAGCAGACCGTGACCAAGCTGCCCACCACGAGCTTTTTCGACAGCGCCACCTCGTTCGCCATGGTGCGCGGGGGGCATATCAACATTTCCATTCTGGGCGCGCTGCAGGTGGCGGAAAACGGGGATCTGGCCAACTGGATGATTCCCGGGAAAATGGTCAAGGGTATGGGCGGTGCGATGGACCTCGTGGCCGGTGTGCCGCGGGTTGTGGTCTTGATGGAGCACACCGCGCGCGGCCAGCCCAAAATCCTTCGCCAATGCACCTTGCCGCTGACCGGAACCGGGGTTGTGAATTTGATCATCACCGACCTTTGCGTGCTGGAAGTGGAGCATCCCGGCAGGCCGGGGCTGAAGCTTCTGGAGCTTGCCCCGGATGTGACGCTTGAGCAGGTGCGGGAGCAAACTGAAGCTCCGTTCCGGATCGATCACGAGCTCGAACGCAAGCTGAATGCCGCCTGATGTGCGGGCTGCTTCAGCGGAGAGAGCTGAAGCAGCGTGGCTTGATCGGCCATTGCAGGCCAACGCGGGCACCAGTAGGTTTGCGGAGTGTTGCCTGCCGTGCCTTTGGTTTCACGGAGATTTTTGTTTATGAGCCTTATCGCCCAACGCCTGCAACGGATCAGCCCGAGCCAGACGATTGCCATTTCCTCAAAAGCTCGGGCGTTGAAGGCAGCCGGCAAAGACGTGATCAGCCTTTCCGCGGGAGAGCCCGATTTCGACACCCCTGATCACATCAAAGAGGCTGCCATTCGGGCCATCCGCGCAGGCGAAACCAAATATACCGATGTCGCCGGCACGCCTGCGCTGCGGCGGGCGGTGGCGGAAAAGTTTCGTCGTGACAACGGGCTGGATTACGCGCCTGAGGAAATTATCGTCTCAAGCGGCGGAAAGCAGGTGATCTTCAATGCCATGCTGGCCACTCTTGAGCCCGGCGACGAGGTGATTATCCCCACGCCTTGCTGGGTCAGCTACCCCGATATTGTCACGCTTGCCGAGGGAAAGCCGGTTCTTATTCCTTGCTCGGCAAACAATCGTTTCAAACTGCGGCCCGAGGATTTGGAAGCCGCGATCACGCCGCGCACCAAGTGGTTTATGCTCAACAGCCCTTGCAACCCAACGGGGGCGGCTTATTCGGCTGCAGAGCTGCAGGCGATTTCCGAGGTTCTGATGCGGCACCCGAATGTTTGGGTGTTTACCGACGATATTTACGAAAAGCTGGTCTACGGCGATTTCCGCTTTGCCACGATGGTGCAGGTGGAACCAAGGTTGCGCGCGCGCACGGTTACCATGAACGGGTGCAGCAAGGCCTATGCGATGACCGGCTGGCGGATCGGTTTCGCCGGGGCGCCGCGCGAGTTGATTGCGGCGATGGATAAACTGCAGAGCCAGTCGACCACCAACCCCTCCTCCATCAGCCAAGCCGCAGCCTTGCAAGCCCTGCAAGGGCCGCAGGATTCCATCCCGGAAATGGTAAAAGTCTACCAGGAGCGCCGCGATATGGTGGTGGCCATGCTCAATGCCGCTCCCGGAATTACCTGCCACAGCCCGGAAGGAGCCTTTTATGTCTTTCCTTCCATTGCCGGCTGTTTGGGGAAAACGTCTCGGGGCGGGCATCGGATTAAGGATGACGAAGCTTTTGTGATGGCGCTCTTGGAGGAAGAGGGGGTGGCCACGGTGCACGGCGCTGCCTTCATGGCCCCCAATCATTTCCGCATCAGCTACGCCACCGCGACCGAGCTTTTGCGCGAAGCCTGCCTCAGGATTCAACGGTTTTGCCAGGGTTTGCGTTAAGGGGATAAACTAGAGCTAGATCAACGCTTGGCCCGGAATAAAGCTGCAGCATCAAGAACCCCTGTGAGGGGGATAACAACTGACGCGCTGGAAATAGGAGGGACCGATGTCCTACAAAGATATCCTGCTGCAAGCCGACCCGACGGAAGAAGGGAAAAGCCGCCTTGCGGTGGCAATCGCCCTTGCCAAACAATTCGAGGCGCATCTGACGGGCATTTACCTGCGTCGCCCGCCGCGTGCCTTCGCGCTGGGCATGGAAGAAAGCATGTTCGTAGGGCCCGCGCAGGTGGAGGAATTTGTCGAGCGCCTGGAAAACGCCTGGCGGGCGGAAGCAGACGAAGCCGAGGCGGTTTTTCGCGCCGCGCTGGAGAAGGAAGGCTTGGTGGGAGAGTGGCGCGCGCCGGAGGGCTCTCCCGCGGAGACGCTGGCTCTGCACGCGCGATACGCGGACCTGCTGGTGATGGGGCAGGTTGATCCCGATCACCCCGAGCGCAGCGGCGATCGGCACTTGGCCGATCATGTTCTGTTGGCCTGCGGCAGGCCCGTGCTGATCATCCCTTACGCCGGCCATTTCGAGCAGGTGGGGCAAAATGTTCTGGTGGCTTGGAATGGAAGCCGGGAAGCCACACGCGCGGTTCACGATGCTTTGCCGATCTTGGCCAAGGCGGAATCGGTAACGGTGCTTGCGATCAACCCGGAAAAAGGCGTGGCTGGGGACGGAGCATTGCCGGCAGCCGACCTTGCTATGCACTTGGCTCGGCATGGGATTAACGTCACCGCCACCCACACAACGGTTGAGGAAATTTCAGTCGCCGATGAATTGCTCAACCGTGCTTTCGATATGGGTGCCGACCTGATTGTTTCCGGAGGCTATGGCCACCCGCGCCTGCGTGAAGTGGTGCTGGGCGGCGTGACACGGGCGTTGCTTCAGCACATGACCATACCGGTGTTGATGTCGCACTGAAAGGAGTATCTCGAGCGCGGTTTGCCTCGGTTTTGCGCTCCGCCGCGACGAATAAGAACGAAATTTTTACGGAGTTCGTCCATGCAACGGTGCTTTTGGCTTCTCGGTCTTGTGCTTGTCGCGATCGCCCCGGCGGCATTTGCGCAAACGAATGCGCCGATCCGGATTGCCGTGATTGAAGACCGAACCGGGCCGTTAGAATCCTACGCCAAGCAGATGGAAACCGGGTTTGCACTCGGGCTTGAGTATGCAACACACGGCAGCATGAGTGTCGCTGGGCGCAAACTTGAGATTATTCAAAAAGACAGTCAAACCAAGCCCGATGTCGGGCGCAATCTTCTGGCCGAAGCCTTCGGCGATGAGAATGCCGATATTGCCGTTGGCGGAACGAGCTCGGCGGTTGCGCTGGCAATGCTGCCCGTGGCGCAAGACTTCAAAAAAATTCTGATCGTGGAACCGGCGGTTGCCGATTCTATTACCGGATCCAAATGGAATCGCTACATTTTCCGCACCGCCCGCAATTCTTCTCAAGATGCAATTTCCAATGCGCTTGCGATTGGCAAGCCGGGCGTGGTTGTGGGTACCTTGGCGCAGGATTACGCCTTTGGCCGTGACGGCGTGGCGGCGTTTAAGCGCGCGCTGGAAACGACCGGCGCCAAGCTTGTGCATGAAGAATATGCCCCGCCGAACACAACCGATTTTACTGCGCCTGCGCAGCGTCTTTTTGATGCGCTATCCAAACAACAAGGTCGGCGAATAATTTGGGTGATATGGGCCGGCGGGGCGGATCCTCTTTCTGCCTTAAAAGCGCTTGCGCCCGAGCGATACGGGATAGAAATATCGACCGGCGGCAATATCTTGCCCGCGCTTGTCGCGTATAAAGCTTTTCCGGGTATGGAGGGCGCGACCTATTACTACTATGATATCCCGAAAAATCCGGTGAATGCATGGCTCGTGAACGAACATGAGAAGCGCTTTCACCAACCCCCCGATTTTTTCACTTGCGGCGGCATGTCTGCAGCGATGGCAATCGTAACCGCGCTCGAGAAGACCCACGGTGTCACGGATACGGAAACCTTGCTGAAAACCATGGAAGGCATGTCTTTTCAAACCCCGAAGGGGATGATGACATTCCGCCCGCAGGATCACCAGGCAATGCAATCGATGTACGCATTCCGTATCAAGGTTGATCCTAAGGTGCCGTGGGCGATACCGGAGCTGACACGGGAAATCACGCCGCAAGAAATGAACGTGCCGGTTCTGAATGGGCGATAGGATTTTCGCTTCGGCAAAATCTGAGAAGGCCCGTTCCGGCCTAGCGGCATCGGCCGAACGTAATGCCCCTGCCCTGCTGGCAACCGATGGGCTTTCCATCCGCTTCGGCGGCCATGCTGCGGTTGATGGGGTCTCCTGTCGTTTCCCGCCAGGAACGTTGACGGCCATCGTCGGGCCGAACGGAGCGGGAAAAACCACCTACTTTAATTTAATTTCCGGCCAATTGCGCGCAAGTTCGGGCGAGGTATGGCTGAACGGAGAGCGCATTACGCATCTGCCGCCCTCCGCCCGCGCGCGGCGGGGTATAGGCCGGGCTTTTCAGCTTACGAACCTCTTTCCGAACCTCAGCGTTTTGGAAAACGTTCGTCTTGCCATACAGGCGCGAAGCAAACCGGGATTTTCCCTGCTTCGGCTCGCCGATGATGCAACCGAGATTCTCGAGCAGGCATTTGCCGTTCTTGGCCGCGTGCATCTTGAGAACCGCGCAAATATTGCGGCCGCGGCGCTGAGCCATGGCGATCAGCGCAAATTGGAAGTGGCGATTTTGCTGGCGATGCAACCGCGTATCTTCATGTTCGACGAACCCACCGCCGGCATGAGCGTGGATGAGGTGCCGGTGCTGCTGGATTTGATCGAGGCGATCAAAGCGGAACGGCAGCATACGATCCTGCTTGTCGAGCACAAAATGGACGTCGTGCGGCGTTTGGCGGATCGCATTGTCGTGCTGCATCAGGGCCGCCTTGTCGCCGAAGGTGATCCTGCTTCGGTGGTGAACCTTCCGATTGTGAGAGAAGCTTATCTTGGTCGCAGCGCCTTATCATGACTGAGCAACCTTTGCTGGTACTGAAGGGTGTGCACACGCATATCGGCCGGTACCATATTCTTCAAGGCGTGGATTTGGAAGTGTATGCGCAACGCGTGAGTGTATTGCTCGGCCGTAACGGCGCCGGCAAAACAACAACGCTCCGAACCATTCTCGGCCTTTGGCATGCGAGCGCAGGAGAGATATCCTTTGATCAGCATCGGCTGAATACTTTGGATCCGCCGGCAATTGCCCGGCTTGGGATCGCTTACGTGCCGGAAAATATGGGCATTTTCTCCGGCCTCTCGGTGCGCGAAAACCTGCTTTTGGGAACCGGCCCCAAAGGATTTCGCAATTCTCGTCTGGAAGAAGTGCTCGCGTCGTTTCCCCTGTTACGCGAAAAATGGAACCTTCCTGCCGGTACGCTCTCCGGCGGGCAGAAGCAGATACTTGCGATAGCGCGTGCCATGATGCTTCCGCGCCGGCTTTTTGTTGTTGATGAACCGACAAAAGGCTTGGCTCCGGCTATGGTCGACGTACTGCTTGATGCATTTTTGCGTTTGAAAGAAGGGGGAGCTACCATCTTGTTGGTGGAACAAAATTTTGCCATGGCCGCAACCCTCGGCGATGATGCCGCAGTGATGGAAGACGGCCGCATCGTGCATGTCAGTTCCATGGCCGCGCTTGCGCAGGATGAAGCTTTGCAAACGCGACTGCTTGGCCTGAGCCTTGCCAGCCATCAATGAAACCGAGCGAGCGCACCCTTCCCGTACTGCTTGTGCTGCTGATTGCAGCACTCGGCTTTGCCGCCATGCCATTTACGGATTGGCTGACGCTGAGCGCCGCCGGCCTTGCCATGGGAATGATGCTGTTTCTGATGGTAGCGGGGTTAACCCTGATTTTCGGGCTTATGGATGTGCTGAATTTCGCGCATGGCGCGTTCATCACTTTCGGGGCTTTCGCGGCCGGAACCGTATTTGCCAGGTTCCCGCAGCTCGTTGCTTCCGACCGCTGGGAAGAGAATCTTCTTATCCTTGCCCTTGCCGCATTGGCAGCCGCTTTACTGAGCGGTGCTCTGGGGTTCGGCTTTGAGCGCGTCGCCATCGGGCGCGTCTATGGCGCCCATTTGCGGCAGATATTGCTGACCACCGGCGCGCTGATCGTAGCGGAACAATTAGCGATTGTCATATGGGGGCCGGATGCCATTCCTGTGCTCAAGCCGGCGGGGTTACGCGGAAGTTTTCTTATCGCGGGAGCCGCGATTGAGAAATATCGCGTGGTTGCCGCTCTTTTCGGCCTGTTTGTGTTTCTGCTCTTGCAAGGTATTTTGGCGCACACCCGTATCGGCATTATTGTTCGGGCGGGTGTTGAAAATCGTGAAATGGTGGAGGCTCTCGGCTATCGGATTCGACCGCTCTTTGCGGGAGTTTTCGTGGCCGGTGCTGCGCTTGCGGGAGTTGGCGGGGCCATGTGGGCAACCTACGCCGCCACCGTTACCGCTAGTCTCGGGAGCGATTTAACCGTTTTGATTTTCATAGTGGTGATCATCGGCGGGCTTGGTTCCGTCGGCGGCAGTTTTCTTGGCGCTTTATTGGTTGGGCTGGTGACCAACTATGTTGGGTTTTTAGCGCCGAAACTAGCGTTGCTTTCCAACATTCTGCTGATGGCCGCGATACTCCTTTGGCGACCACGCGGCCTGCTGGCCGCGGGCGGGAGATAACGCGATCATGCATTCTTTCTCCCCGCCCTCTCGGCGATCTTTCGGCCTGCGTTTGCTTTCCGGAGATACGCCCGGCCATCCTGTGGCGTCGTTTCTTATGGCCGTGCTTGTCTTTGTGCTCGCATTTGCGCCGCTGCTGTTCGCCGGAACCCGCGCGGTTGCAACCGCCGCACGTGTTGCCATTTTTGTGGTGCTTGCGGCAAGCTATGATCTTCTGCTCGGATATACCGGCATTGTCTCGTTCGCCCACACGCTTTTCTTCGGTCTTGGCGCCTACGGCGTTGCCATAGCCCTTGCGGGCAGCGGGCCGAGCTGGAGCGCGCTTTTCGTAGGCAGTGCCGCCGGAATCGGCTTTGCGGCGTTGCTCGGTATCGGCATTGCGCTCCTGAGCCTGCGTGTGCGCGCAATATTCTTTTCGATGATCACGCTCGCGGTGGCGAGTGTCGGCCAGGTGCTCGCCAGCCAATTGCATGACATCACAGGCGGCGAAGACGGCCTAACGTTTTCCGTTCCGCCCCTGCTTTCGCCGAGTTTTCACCCTTTCACGGAACCGGTCTTGGGCGTGCGGATCGACGGCCGCCTCAACACGTATTATTTGATCTTCGTCGTATCCTTGGTGCTGTTTTTGTTACTCCTGCGGCTGGTGAACTCGCCGTTTGGACGGGTATTGCGTGCGATCCGCGAAAACGAATTCCGAGCGGAGGCTTTGGGCTACCGCGTTGTTGTCTATCGCAGCCTTGCCAGTGCGATTGCTGCGGCCATGGCGGCAATCGCGGGCACGTTGATGGCTTTGCTTCTGCGCTACAATGGTCCGGCAACCACCCTTTCCTTTTCTATTATGATCGACATTTTGCTGATGGTCGTCATCGGCGGCATGGGAACGCTCTACGGCCCTGCCATCGGTGCCGCGCTGATGGTGCTCGCGCAATATTATCTCGAGCCGGCGCTACAATTTCTTGCCGAACTCACCGCGCCCTTTCCTTTGCTTTCCGCGGTCTTCCAGCCGGATCGATGGCTGCTTTGGCTCGGATTTTTGTTTATGCTTGTGGTGATGTATTTTCCGGCGGGAATTGTCGGAAGCTTGCGCGCACGAGGCCTTTATTCCCAAACGCGCTGAAGATGGATACCCGGAACGAGGCGAAGGCTTATGATTTTCGCATCGGCTGTGCGGGATGGACAATCCCCAAGCACTATGCGGGGTTATTTCCGAATTTCGGGACCCATCTTGTGCGCTACTCCAAACGCTTTCGTGCGGTTGAAATCAACTCTTCCTTCTATCGTGCGCACAAGCGCGCAACTTATGAGCGGTGGGCGGCTTCGGTACCGGAGGATTTCGCATTCTCCGTGAAAGCGCCGAAAGAAATCACCCACAGCCTTCGCATGGTACAAGCAGACGCGGTGCTGGATGCATTTCTGGCGGAGGCCGCGGGGCTTGGCGAAAAGCTTAGCGTGCTGCTGTTTCAGCTTCCGCCGAGCTTTTCATTTCAAGCGCAACGTGTCAGCGCATTTTTTGCAGCGCTTCGGGATCGTTTTGATAGCGGCGTTGCTTGCGAGGCGCGTCATCCAAGCTGGTTTACAACGCCTGCGGATGATATCCTGAAAAAATTTCACATTGCTCGCGTAACGGCAGACCCGCCGATCGTCGATATGGGCGCCGAGCCGGGCGGGTGGAGCGGGCTTTATTACTTCCGGCTGCACGGTTCGCCGCGCATGTATTATTCGGAGTATTCGGCTGACCAGCTCGATGCGTGGGCAGAACGGATCCGTCTTGCCGGGAAGACCGGCCGCCCTACGTGGTGCATTTTTGATAACACGGCCGCCGGCGCGGCTATTCCCAACGCGCTGGTGCTTCAGCAACGCGTCTTGAGCGCATGAAACGCCGAGGGACGGAAGAAGGTCATGGTTTCCCTTTTCCGCCCGTCGGTCAGTGTGTGCTCGATTTACCTTCCGTAAAGGCCGGTGAAGGAGGCCTTCGCCAAGGTATGCGCATGCAGATTAAAGCCGATCAAGGCTGCCGTGGCGTCCTTCGGCACATCCAGCTTCGGCACATCCAACGCGAAGATTGTGAAAATGTATCGATGCGGCTTATCCCCCGGCGGCGGGCATGGTCCGCCGTAGCCAACAGTGCCGAAATCCGTTCGCCCTTGCACGGCGCCTTTGGGCAAATGCTTGCCGTGAGGGTCCCCGGCCCCACGTGGGAGGGACGTCACATGCGGCGGAATATCGTAGACGACCCAATGCCACCAACCGCTCCCGGTCGGCGCATCGGGATCATAGACGGTCAGGGCGAAACTCTTTGTCCCCGCGGGCGCCCCGCTCCATGACAAAGCCGGCGAAAGATTCTTGCCCGAACAGCCGAAGCCTTTGAACACGAAATCGTTGCCGATCGTGGCTCCATCGGCAATATCCGGGCTGCTCAACGTGAACCCTTGCGCGCTTGCCGTGCCACAAACCATCATCCCGGCCAAAAGCGCCATGGCCATGAGACTTGTTTGCATCACTCAACCCTCCTCCCTGTAAACCTCTGCCCTATAAGCCTAAGACGCAGAAGACATTATTCGTCAATCACTGCAAGTGCATGGCGTGCAAACGCTATCGAGAGATCCCCCACCACCGCCGCGTTTTCCGCGACCGCGGTGCCGATGCGGGCGCGCACGGCAATGCCCTCAAAAATCACGGCAAACCGGAATAACGCAAACGCCAGATGGAAAGGCCGAAGGCGTGCGCCGCTGCCGTGGCGACGCGTGGCCTCGTAGCGTTCCACATACTCAGCCTCGGTTGGGATGTCGAGCTCCGCAAGATCAAGCCCCATCAGCCCGCCGTACTCCTCCGGGCGACTGTGCCAAGCGATGCAACTGAACGCAAGGTCCGCCAAGGGATGGCCAAGCGTGGAAAGCTCCCAATCCAGCACGGCAACCACCTCCGGCTTGGTGGGATGGAAGAGCAGATTGCCCATCCGATAATCGCCGTGGGAAATGGTGGTCTCATCGTCCTCGGGAATATGCGCAGCAAGCCAGGCGGCGAGCTGCGAAAGCTCCGGAATCTCGCGAAAGCGGATGGATTCCCATTGCCGCGTCCAGCGCGCGATTTGGCGGGCAAAGTAGTTGCCGGGCTTGCCGAAACCTTCGAGCCCCACGGCCTTCCAGTCCACATCATGCAGGCGGGCAAGGGTTTCCGCCATCGCGAAATACATCGCCTTGCGCTCGGCCCGCGGGGCATCGTGAAGAGCCGCGTCGTGGAAGACCCGCCCCTCCACGTGCTCCATGAGGTAAAAGGGCGTGCCGACCAGATCACGCTCCGGGTAGAATAAAACGACCGGCGGGACCGGCACATCGGTCTTGGCCAAGGCGGCGAGCACGCGGAACTCCCGATCCACCGCGTGCGCCGAAGGCAAGATCGGACCGGCGGGCTGCTTGCGCAGCACCAGGCGGCGGTTCGGGTAAGTGATGAAAAAGGTCGGATTCGACTGCCCGCCGCTGATCCGCTCGATCACAGGCTCTCCGCGCACCCCCAATTTTTCCCGAAGAAATGCGTCAAGCCGCGAGGGCTCAAAGCCGAATGCGCTGCTCCCTGTAGCCTCCGTCATGCCCCTTTGGCTCCCGCTCCGTTCTCCCTTTCCCGTTTCGGCGTTCAGCAAGTTCTTGTCGAACGACGAGAAAGAGGTCAAAACCAGCAAGAACCAACTATACTCCCGGCCGTCTGGCAAGAAGAGGGAAAGCAACGAGGCCTTCGCATGCAATTTGCTTCGGTTCCAATTCTTTGCATCGGCGATGCGATGCTTGACCGCTATCTCTATGGCGATGTGGAGCGAATCTCGCCGGAGGCCCCCGTGCCCGTGCTGCGCTTGCGCCGCACGCAAACCATGCTGGGCGGGGTCGGCAACGTCGCACACAATATCGCCGCCCTAGGCGGAGAGGCGCGTCTTTTAGGCTTGATCGGCGACGACGAAGCCGGGCGAACGCTTTCCCGATTGGTGAACGATATTCCCGGGATTCGCGCGCATTTGGTCACCACGCGCCATCGCCCGACCATTTCCAAAATGCGGTTTCTTGCCTCACGCCAACAGGTGGTACGGGCGGATGAAGAGAGCAACGCCGCGCTTGCGCCGGAAGAGGAAGAAGCGCTTCTTTCCGCGTTAAGGAACGTGATGCCGCAAGCAGGCGCGATTATTCTCTCCGACTACGGCAAAGGCACCCTTTCCGCACGGGTGATCGAAACCGCCATCGGAGAGGCGCGGGCGCGAGGCATTTCGGTTTTTGTCGACCCGAAAGGCGAGGATTATTCCCGCTATCGGGGTGCCTCTTGCATCACGCCCAATCTTAAGGAGCTTGCGGCCGCGGCGCACCTTCCCGTGGGGACGGAGGCGGAGATTGTCGCGGCGGCCCGCAAGGTGCTGGGTGCGGCGGAGGCAAACGCCGTTCTGGTAACCCGTTCCGAGCAAGGAATGACGTTGGTGGAAGCCGACGGTGCCGTGCATAGCGTGCCTGCCCGCGCGCGCGAAGTCTTCGATGTTTCCGGCGCCGGCGATACCGTGATCGCCACGTTGGCTCTCGCGCATGTCAGCGGTTTTGCGTTACCGCAGGCCATGCGCATCGCCAATGCAGCCGCCGGCGTGGTGGTCAGCAAGCTTGGCACGGCAACGCTGGGACTTGCCGAGCTGCTGCATGAGCTGGAGGAGCAAGATCATACCGATTCCCCTCCCGCACTGCGCAGCTGGGCGGAAGCGCAGGCCATGGTGAGCCGCTGGAAGCAGCAAGGCCTCACGGTGGGGTTTACCAACGGCTGCTTCGATATTCTGCATGCCGGACATATTGCCTTGCTCGCCCGCGCACGCGCCCAATGCGATCGGCTCGTCGTTGCCCTCAACAGCGATGCCAGCGTGAGGCGTTTGAAAGGCCCCACGCGCCCGATCAACCGGTTGGAAGATCGCGTGGCGGTGCTTGCCGCGATCCGGCACGTGGATTGCCTCGTGGCTTTTGATGAAGATACGCCCCTTTCGCTGATCCGCGCACTGTTGCCCGACGTGCTGATCAAAGGCGGAGATTACCGGCTGGAAGAGGTGGTGGGTGCAGATGTGGTCCGCGCCGGCGGCGGGCGCGTGGTGCTGTGTGACTTGCTTGCCGAGCGCTCGACCAGCGGCACGATTGCCCGCATCCTGGCCAACCACGAGGCCACCCCTGCGGGGTAGATGCGCGGCCGATCATGCGCTGTTTGATTGCGGGACCGTCATTAAAGTTCTCTTTATGTTGATGAAGTGTCCAAAAACATTGCGCTGGCGCACAAAAATGCCAATTATGAGAACACTTGTTGAACATCTTGCGTATGCCGCCCGCCGCCCTGCCCCTTTCCGCATGCTCCGCGCTTGGGCAAACTGATAGCTTCTCATGAAAGGGAGGGAGCTGCAATGACACGGATTGCGGTGGTTGGCTGCGGGGCCATGGGTTCGGTTTACGCAGGGTTGTTGGCTTCTGCCGGAAATGACGTCCTTGCCGTAGATCCCTGGCGCGAGCACATGCAAGCCATTGCCGAGCGTGGCTTGCATCTCACCGGAGCGAGCGGTGATCGGGTCGTGCGCTTCGGCGCCGCAACCGAGGCCCCGAAAGCGATGATGGATCTCGTCATTATCGCGGCCAAAGCGCGAGATGTGGCCGGGGCGGCGGAAACCGCGCGCGCCTTGATCGGACCGGAGACGGTGGTGCTGACGATCCAGAACGGCTTGGGCAGCGCGGATACGGTTGCCGAAATTCTCGGAGCGGAGCAGCTGGCGGTTGGCATTGCCGGCGGCTTCGGCGCCTCGGTGCGTGCCCCCGGGGAAGTGCATCACAACGGCATGGAAGTCGTGCGCATGGGCGCGTATGCGGGGCTTTCGCCCGAGCGGGTCGCGCACGTCGCGGAAATTTGGCGCAACGCAGGTTTCCGCGCGGAAGCTGTGGCCGATATCGTCGCCATGCAGTGGGAAAAGCTGATCTGCAACTGCGCCTATAGCGCGATTTGCGCGCTGACCGGCCTGACCATCGGCCAGGTGATGGATGACCCGGAAGCCGGCCCCATCAGCCGCGCATGCGCGCGCGAAGCTTGGGACGTTGCGCGCAAACGTGGAATTGCGATTCATGTCGAGGATCCGGAGGCCTTCGTGCGCGCCTTCGGCTCTCGCATTCCGCATGCGAAGCCGTCCTTGTTGCTGGATCATGAGGCGGGCCGGCGGAGCGAAATCGATGTCATCAACGGTGCCATTCCGCGGGAGGCGGCAAAAGTCGGGCTTGATGCGCCGGTGAACGCCACGCTTGTCCGACTCGTTCACATCAAGGAGCGGGCTTTTAATTGAGTATAGAGGAAGCGCGTCTTGGAAGACCGCCCTGCTCTGGCCCAAAAGCGTCTCGCGGCTTACGATAGCAGGAATGCCGAAGAAAGATTTTAGGAATTTGGTCGGATGAACAACTTGTTTTCCCCTGCCGGCGGCTGGCGCGTGCGTATTCTGGACCTTTCCGGCGCTGTCCCGGATCGCGTCGTGGAAGAAATCGGCGGGTTTACGACGTTAATGCATGCCAACGCTTTTGCCCGTCGCTATGTGCGTGATTCCATCGAGCGCTGCCGCGGTCCGGGCATGACCCCGCGCGAAGTGCTGAATGTCTGGTTTGCCTTCGGCGAAGACGCCGAAATTGTGGATGGCGGCGATGCCGCTTGGCGCAGCAGCACGGAACTTGCCGACTTCGCGGCCGAACCCGCAGACGATGAATCCTGCGACTGGCGCTCGCTCGATCCGCGCCGGATTTCGGATGACGCCGAATGAACAGGGTGAAAGTTCGTTTTGCGCCAAGCCCAACAGGTTATCTTCACGTCGGCAACGCCCGGATTGCGTTGATAAACTGGCTGTTTGCCCGGCATTTCGGCGGGGTATTTCAGTTGCGGTTGGATGATACGGATACCGAGCGTAGCCGGGAGGAGTTTGCCCAGGCGATTCTGGCCGACCTGCGTTGGCTTGGCCTCGATTGGGACGAATTTTTCCGCCAGTCGGAACGGCTGGCCCGCTATGCGGAAGCAGCCGAGGCACTCAAAAAAAACGGTCGTTTGTATCCTTGTTTCGAAACCGAGGAAGAGCTTGCCGCCAAACGCGAAGCGCGTCGCAGGCGCGGCCTTGCCCCCATCTATGACCGCGCGGCACTGAAACTCAGCCCTGAAGCGCGAGAAGCGGCCATTGCCGCCGGCCGGCAGCCCTACTGGCGATTTTTGCTTTCGGATGGCGTGGAAGAGTGGGACGATTTGGTGTTGGGGCGGCGCAGGGTAAAGCTCTCCGCCATTTCTGACCCGGTTCTTATTCGTGCCGACGGCACCCCGCTCTATACGTTCTGCTCGGTCGTCGACGACTTAGACACCGAGATCACGCATATCATCCGCGGGGAGGACCATATTTCCAACACCGGCGTGCAACGCGACATCATGGCGGCCCTCGGCGCCGACCCGAATCGGCTGCGCTACGCGCATTTGCCTCTGTTGAAAGGAACCGAAGGGGAGAAGCTTTCCAAGCGGCTGGAGAGCCTCTCTATACGGAGCCTTGCGCGGGACGGCGTTTTGCCGGAGGCGCTTGTCGCCTATTTGGCAAGTCTTGGCTCTTCGCGTGACCCCGAGCTTGCCCCCCTGGCAAGCCTTATAAAAGACTTTGATTTGGCGCGTTTCTCCGCTTCCGCCGCGCGCTTCGACATTCGCCAGTTGCTTACGCTCAATCGGCGCTTGCTGCACAATTTGCCCTTCGCGAGCGTTGCGGATCGATTGCCTGCCGGGGCCAACGAATCGTTTTGGCTTGCTGTGCGGGGCAACATCGAACTGCTCAATGAGGCGCGCGGTTGGTGGGAGGTTATCGGCGGAACGATTGTCCCCCCACCCATGACGGAGGAACGGGAGTTTCTGCGCACCGCCATCGCCCTCTTACCGCCCGAACCTTGGCACCGCGAGGTCTGGCAAGATTGGACAAGCGCGCTTCAGGCGGCAACGGGACGGCGCGGACGGGCGTTGTATCAGCCGCTCCGGCTGGCGCTGACCGGCGAGGAACACGGGCCGGAACTGGCCGCGCTCTTGCCTCTCATGGGCCGGGCGCGCGTGTTGCAGCGGCTGGAACTTGCCGCGAGCTGAGGAACAGATCCCGCAGCCCAACCCCCAGGCTCAAACTCAGGCCGAAACTATAGGCTTTTGAGCGCCTCGAGTTCCGGGGCATGCGGCGGCGCGTCCGAAAGCAAACGCAAGGCCTTCAGCGGCCGTAGGAAGCCTCTTGCTTCCGCAAGACCGAAGAAATGCGCGATTGCTTCCGTGGCATCGAGCCCGACATTGAGCATAAACGGTGCACGGGTTTTCTCATGGACGGGAAACCCATGCCCCATGCCGAGTATGCTCCACGCCTCAACAAGGGGAAGTTTCCCCTTGCCCCAGATGCGATGCACGACGTGCGGGAGGCTCGGAAGCCGTATGCCGCTGTCCGGCTCGAGGTTATGGAGACCGGTCCATTGTGCGACGAGGTTTTCCGCATTCGCGGGGTCGACCACGGTGTCGGCTGTCCCATGCCAAATCGATATGCGCGGCCATGGCCCGGAATAACCGGGCGGTGCGAGGGCGCGAGCGGCATCGGCCCAGTCGTTGCCGGGCGGGGGGCCTGCTTCGGCCATCCGTGCAATCCCATGAGCAAAACTGTGCGCCGCACCGGCGGGAAGGGCGGCGATCACGGCGCCGGCCGCAAAGAGGTTCGGATAGGCGGCAAGCAGGTTCGTTGCCATCGCTCCGCCTGCCGAAAGGCCAACGACAAAAACCCGGCCGGGATCTGCGCGAAAGAGACGCAACGCCGTTTCTATCATCGCATGGATCGAGCCTGACTCCCCCTGCCCGCGTTGCACATCCATCGGGCGGAACCAGTGAAAGCATCGGCCCTGATGGTTGGAGGGAAGCTGCTCGGGCAAGACCAAGGCGATGCCCAGGCGATCGGCCCATGCCAGCCAGCCCGAGGCGGCGGCGAATGCCACCGCTTCCTGATGGCAGCCATGCAACAGCACGACCAAGGGTACGCCGATCGGGGCGAGCTTCGGCGGGGCGTAGACATGCATGCGAAGCCGACCGGGGTTGGGGCCAAAATGGAGAATTTCGACAAGTTTGCCCCTGTGCGGCCTGTCTTTCCCAGGTTGCTTTGTCAGCACTGCCAATGCGTCCTTTACCGTTCGCCGAAACTCTTCTCGCTTCACCCTCAAGGAGGAAGTCCAATCCATGCTGTGCACTCCCTTCGCCGTTCATGGGATATAGGTTCTTGATGCTGCAATGCAGCATGCGAAAGAAGGAGCCCAGCACCCCGGGAATGAGACTTGCCATAATAAAGGATACCAGAAGCCTGCGATTCGCAAAAAGCGGAGCCGACGGACGCCCTTAAGGCTCTCCGGCCTTATTGAGAGATAAAGGCGAAGACGGCGGGCCGTTGGGGAAAACGTGGATGGCAAATCGGGAAACGCTCATATCTGGTATCATGGGTAGGGGTCATCGCACCGAAACCGATGATGCCTTACATGAGGGTCATCGTATGGTTGGATTTATTCATGTTCGCGGCGCCCGAGAGCACAATCTCAAGAATGTGGATGTGCAGATCCCGCGCGATTCCCTCACGGTGATCACGGGGCTCTCGGGATCCGGCAAATCTTCGCTGGCGTTCGATACGATCTATGCCGAAGGTCAGCGCCGGTATGTCGAGAGCCTTTCGGCCTATGCCCGGCAGTTCCTGGAGCTGGCGGGCAAGCCCGACGTCGATTCGATCGAGGGGCTTTCACCCGCCATTTCCATCGAACAGAAAACAACCAGCCATAATCCGCGCTCGACTGTCGGCACGGTAACGGAAATCCACGATTATATGCGTTTGCTTTGGGCGCGGGTGGGGGTTCCCCACTCGCCCGCCACGGGCCTGCCGATCGAGGCGCAGACGGTAAGCCAAATGGTTGACCGTGTGATGGCCATGCCTGCCGGCAGCCGGCTTTTGCTGCTTGCCCCCGTGGTGCGCGACCGCAAGGGCGAATATCGCAAAGAGCTGAGCGAGCTGCAGCGGCGCGGTTTCACGCGGGTGAAGGTGGACGGAACCGTTTATGAAATCGACGAGGTGCCCGCCCTTAACCGCAAGCTGAAGCATACGATCGAAGCGGTGGTGGATCGGATCGTGGTGCGTGAAGGCATCGAAACCAGGCTCGCCGACAGTTTTGAAACCGCGCTTGGGCTGAGCGACGGCATCGTCTATGTCGAGAATGCCGATTCCGGCGAGCGCACGGTCTTTTCTTCGCGGTTTGCCTGCCCGGTCAGCGGGTTCACCATCGAGGAAATCGAACCCCGTCTGTTCAGCTTCAACAGTCCGCAAGGGGCTTGCCCCGCTTGCGACGGGCTCGGTGTGGAAGGATTTTTCGATCCGGCGTTGGTGGTGCCGGATGGCCGGCTTTCTCTTGCCGAGGGGGCCATCGTTCCTTGGCGCGGCGTGCAAAGCCCTTATTACGAGCAAACCCTTCAGGGCCTTGCCAAACATTTCCGCATCAGCATGCGCACCCCGTGGGAAGATTTGCCGGAGCGCGTGCGGAACGCGATTTTGTTCGGCACCGGCGATGAAGCGGTGAAATTGACCTATAAGGATAATAACCGCGCCTACAGTATCTCCAAACCGTTTGAAGGCGTGATCCGCAACTTGGAGCGCCGCTGGTCGGAAACGGAGAGCGCCTGGATTCGTGAAGAACTCGGGCGATATCGGGCCGAGAAGCCGTGTGCCGTTTGCAAGGGCGCGCGCCTGAAGCCGGAGGCTTTGGCGGTGAAAATCGCCGGGCGCAGCATTGCCGAGGTGGCCGAGCTTTCCATACGTGAGGCCTTGAGCTGGTTCGAAGCGGTGCCGCAGCATCTCACCCCGCAGCGTCTGGAGATCGCCCGCAGGATTTTGCGCGAGATCATCGAGCGGCTTTCCTTTCTTGTCGATGTCGGGCTCGACTACCTGACCCTCGCCCGCTCTTCCGCCACACTTTCGGGCGGTGAAAGCCAAAGGATACGGCTTGCCAGCCAAATCGGTTCGGGCCTTACCGGGGTTCTTTACGTGCTCGATGAGCCTTCGATCGGGCTTCATCAACGCGACAACACGCGCCTGCTTGCCACGCTGCGCCGCTTGCAGCGGCTCGGCAATACGGTGCTTGTCGTCGAGCATGACGAGGAAGCGATTCGCGCCGCCGATTGTGTGATCGATATGGGCCCCGGGGCCGGCGCTGCCGGGGGAATGGTGGTGGCCCAGGGCTCGCCGGCAGAAATTGCAGCAAACCCCCGTTCGCTGACCGGGGACTATCTTTCCGGGCGCCGTCGGA
This sequence comes from Terriglobia bacterium, assembly GCA_023511585.1. Classification (GTDB taxonomy): domain Bacteria; phylum Pseudomonadota; class Alphaproteobacteria; order Acetobacterales; family Acetobacteraceae; genus JAIMBF01. The sequence goes on along the minus strand of JAIMBF010000006.1, from coordinate 37,018 downwards.
TCGAAATTCCCCTGGTGCGCCGCCCGATTCAGAAGGATCGCGTGCTGCGCATTGTCGGTGCGCGCGGAAACAATTTGAAAAATATTACCGCGGAATTTCCGCTTGGGGTCTTTACATGCGTCACCGGGGTTTCCGGCGGCGGCAAATCCACTTTGGTGGTGGACACGCTCTATAAGGCGCTGGCGCGGCGCCTGATGGGAGCGGCCGAAGTGCCGATGCCGTTTGATCGCATTGAAGGGATCGAGTTTCTCGACAAAATCATCGACATCGACCAATCGCCCATCGGCCGCACGCCGCGTTCCAACCCGGCCACATACACGGATCTTTTTACCCCGATTCGCGAATGGTTCGCCGAACTGCCGGAAGCGCGCGCCCGCGGCTATCAGCCGGGCCGTTTCAGCTTCAATGTAAAGGGCGGCCGTTGCGAGGCCTGCCAGGGCGACGGCGTCTTGAAAATCGAAATGCATTTTTTGCCGGATGTCTACGTGACGTGCGACACTTGCAAAGGCCGCCGCTACAATCGGGAAACTTTGGAAATCAAGTTTCGCGGCCATTCCATCGCCGATGTGCTGGATATGACGGTGGATGAGGCTTTGCCGCTGTTTTCAGCATCAACCCGTATTCGCGACCGGCTGCGGATTTTGGCCGAAGTCGGGCTCGGCTATATCAAGCTTGGGCAGCCGGCAACGACGCTTTCGGGCGGTGAAGCTCAGCGCATCAAACTTGCAAAAGAACTCGGCCGGCGCGCCACGGGCCGCACGCTTTATATTTTGGATGAACCCACCACCGGCTTGCATTTCGAGGATGTACGCAAGCTGCTCGGTGTGCTGCATGCATTGGTGGATCAAGGCAACACCGTCGTGGTGATCGAGCATAATTTGGAAGTTATCAAAACGGCTGACTGGATTTTGGATCTCGGTCCCGAAGGCGGTGACGCCGGAGGACGCATTGTTGCTGCCGGTACACCCGAGACTATTTCCGAGAATTCGGAAAGTTATACGGGACGATTTCTTGCCCCAATTCTCGCAGAGTCAAAACAGGCGCGCATGCGCGCGTAATTCCTTTTTCGTATTAGAAAAATTTGTAATCAATTATTCTTGATTTGTTAAATTACTTTTGCTTGCCTCATTCGCTGCGAGGTGTTCTGATTGTGCCGCGATTGCGAGTTTCGCAGCAAGTGAAGGAGGAAACCATGCCTGCTTCGAATAAGCTTTTGCGTTTCGGTTGGCTCTCGTCACTCTCGCGTGCGCAATACCCGAACCGGAAAACGCTCCGCCGGCGTGCTCCGGAGGCAAATGAAAAACCCTGCTATGTGCAGCAATCTCATGTGATTGAGGTGAACGGCGTGTTCGTCGGTGCAGCAATCAGCACTCGGGAAGGATTTCGCTTCATCGCCGTGGATCCCCACGTTCGGGCTGCAAACGGCCGGTGCTTTGCCACGTTGGCGGAAGCACGCCGGTACCTTGCGCAACTCTTTCGGGCAAAAAAGCTCGCCGCAGCGAACGCATAAAGCAAACGCGTAAAGCAAGGGGGCGGAATAACCATCCGCCCCGCTTGTTCACAGCCGCTTGTTCACAACGGCATGCCTGGTCGGCGGGCAGGAACCTTTCTCTCGGGGTTCCTTACGAAGGCCGGAGCCGCAGCAATGGCGTTTGCTCAGCCCACACCATGCGTCCGAAACCAGGCGAGCATCCGCCGCCAGCCGTCCTCGGCATCGGCTTTGCGGTAGCTCGGCCGGTAATCGGCATGAAAACCGTGCGGGGCATCCGGATAAACCACGATTTCGACAATCTTGCCCGCAGCTTTTGCTTTTGCGGCGGCGGCGTAGACGTCTTCAACCTTGATCGAGGCGTCCTGCCCGCCGTAAAGCCCGAGCAACGGGCATTTCAGCTCCGCGGCCACATCTGTGGGCGTGCGGGGTTGAATGGGCGAGGTCGGTGAAAGGACCGGTCCGTACCATGCCACGGCAGCTTTCAGCTGCGGATTGTGCGCAGCATAAAGCCAGGTATTGCGCCCGCCACGGCAAAAACCGGTAACCCCCAGCCGCTTGGTATCCCCGCCATGGTTGGCTGCCCACGCGACAGCGGCATCAAGGTCTTTCAACAGCCGATCGTCGGGGGTTTTGGCAATGACTTCGCGTATAATCGTCTGCACATCGGTATATTTGGAAAGGTCGGCGATGCGCGCATAAAGTTCGGGAGCCACGGCAAAGTAGCCTTCTTTCGCCAGCCGCCGGCATACGTCTTTGATGTATTCATGGACCCCAAAAATTTCTTCGATCACCAGCACGATCGGAAACGGCCCGGACCCTACCGGTTTGGCATAATAGGCAGGGAGCTGCCCGGCATCCGTCGGGATTTGTGTTTCACCGGCATTAAGCCCGACGGTGTCGGTATGGATCATTTGCGCTTCGGCGCCATGCGCTGTTGCAAGCGTAAGACCGCTGATCAGGCTGCTCACCATGAATCCACGCCGGGCAAGCGGGAGTTTTGTCAAGGTATCCAGGTCTGTGCTGCCATCCATTGTCTTTTCCTCACATGATTAAGTTCTGTATTTCTTGGCATCGATCTTGCTACACTCCAATGATACAAGATTGGGGGACGCGAGGGAAAGCAGCGTCACTTTGTGTCGCCAGAACGGAGCTGATGATGGTCCAACTCGTGCTTGTATTTTGTGCCTTGGCGCAGCCCCAGCTTTGCCGCGAGCAGCGACCGGTTTTCGACCCTCCTCTCACTCTGATGGGTTGCATCACCGGCGGACAGCGCTCGGCGGCGCAATGGCTCGCCGAACACCCGAATTGGGAATTGCGCCGTTGGCGCTGCGAAACGGGCCCGGTTTCCGGCGGCAATGCCTGAACTGCCCAAGAAATAGCCGAAGGCACACCGGGTTAAACCATGTTTTGAGCAGCCAACGCCCGGTGCAGGTTTTCAGCAATTTTGTCGAGAAAATCTTGGGTATTGAGCCATTTTTGATCCTTGCTGATGAGAATGGCAAGGTCTTTGGTCATGAACCCGCTTTCCACGGTTTCCACGCAGACACGTTCTAATGTTTCTGCAAAGCGTGTCACTTCGGGCGTGCCGTCGAATTGGCCGCGATAAGTCAGGCCGCGTGTCCATGCGAAGATGGAGGCGATCGGGTTCGTGGAAGTCTCACGCCCCTTTTGATATTCTCGATAATGGCGCGTCACGGTGCCGTGTGCCGCTTCGCTTTCCACGGTTTTCCCGTCCGGGCTCATCAGCACGCTGGTCATGAGTCCCAGAGACCCAAAACCTTGGGCCACGACGTCGCTTTGCACATCGCCGTCATAATTCTTGCAGGCCCAGACATATCCGCCGCTCCATTTCAAAGCGCAAGCGACCATATCGTCGATCAATCGGTGTTCGTAGGAAAGGCCAAGGGCTTCGAAGCGTGACCGGAATTCGGTTTCATAAACCGTCTCGAAGACCTCTTTGAACATGCCGTCATAGGTTTTGAGAATGGTATTTTTCGTGGAAAGATACACCGGATATTTTCGCGCCAATCCGTAATTGAACGTTGCGTGGGCAAATCCTTCGATAGATGCACGCGTATTGTGCATTCCGAGTGTGACGCCCGGGCCGCGGAACTCATGCACGTCAAGCACCTGTGCAGGGCCGCCGTCAGCCGGCTGATAGCTGAGCGTGACTTTGCCGGGGCCTGGAATTTTCATTTCCACCGCACGATAGACATCGCCATAGGCGTGGCGGCCGATCACGATCGGCTTCGTCCAATGCGGCACCAGGCGGGGAACATTGCGGCAGATGATGGGCTCGCGAAAAATGGTGCCGTCAAGAATATTGCGGATGGTGCCGTTCGGACTACGCCACATGCGCTTGAGATTGAATTCCTTCACGCGCGCTTCATCCGGCGTAATGGTCGCACACTTCACGCCGACGCCGTATTCTTTGATGGCCAGCGCGGCTTGCACCGTCACCTGGTCTTCCGTTGCGTCGCGATTTTGAATGCTCAAGTCGAAATATTTGAGGTTAATGTCGAGGTAAGGAAGAATCAGTTTTTCACGGATGATGTGCCAAATGATGCGCGTCATTTCATCGCCGTCCAACTCGACGACGGGATTCTTTACTTTGATTTTGCTCATAGCGCCCTCTTGTGCGATGCAAACAATAGACAGGAAATGCTAATCGGTTTTGCGCGCGAAGACTTACACCGGGAATTCGGCGCGGCAAGCCGAGCCTGCGCGGTTCTGCCATCTTTCAGGCAATGCATCGGGCCTAAACCTCCAGCCGGCCTTGCATGACCGGCGTACAATCTCCGCTGACCGAGGCTAACACAGGCCCGTCTGCGCTCTTGTGCGCGCGTGCCACAATCCGGCTCGGGCGGCCTATTTCGCTTCCTTGGCTGATCTCGTACGTTAGCGCCAATTCATCGCCGGGCGCCAGCGACGTGAGCAAGGCAGCGAGGGCCGCGTTCGCCGAACCTGTTGCCGCATCTTCCCAAACCCCGAGCAGCGGCGCGAACGCGCGCACGGAAAGCCGCGTCGCATCGTCGTCGAGCTTGGTATAAAGAAGCACCGGAAACCCCTCGCCCGCCTCGGGAAAACGCTTCGCAGCCGCGCGGATGGCGGCAAGGTCGGGGCTTGCGCGGCGCAACGTCTCCAAGCCCGAGACCTCAGCGATTACGAATTTCAACCCCACGGAAGCGACAATCGGCGGATGCGCCACCAGCAGAAGGTCCTCGGGGCGAAGCCCCACGCAGGCTGCCAAAACCTCTTTCGGCACGTGGATGCCGAGTTCCAGCGAATGCGGCGCTGCCACGCGCGCACCGGTCACCTTGCCGTGAAGTCCGCGCTCCAGATGCACGCGGACGAGCCCGCTCTTTTCCTCGAATGTAAAGTGCTCGGGCACGGCCTCGCTCCGTTGCGCCAAAATAAAGCCCGTGCCGATATTCGGATGACCGGCGAATCCGAGCTCCGCCCGCGGCGTAAAAATCCGCACCTTCGCGTGATGCTGCGGGTTATCAGGGGGCAGAACGAAAGTGGTTTCCGGGTAGCCAAACTCGGCCGCGATGGATTGCATCGCAGCATCATCAAGCCCCCGCGCATCCAGGATCACCGCAAGCGGATTGCCGCCGAAGCGGCGCGCGGTGAAGACATCGACAGTCATGAATTCATATTCAGCCATCGGGCACACTCCTCGGCAGGAAATGGCCTCTTAGCATGCGTCCTTGCCGGCGCGAATGCCTGCTGCGCTACGGCGTTTCCAGGAAACGGAGCAGTGCCCGGTTGAAGGCTTCCGGCGCCTCGAGGTGCACGAGATGGCCGGTGTCGAATTCCATCACTTGCGCATGCGCCATCCGCGCGGAGGCGGCGTGAGCAAGCTCCACGATATGGCCCATGCGGGGCTGATCCTCGGGTTTGGCATAGGCTCGCCCCGGAGCCGTGTGATCGCGCGTGCCCACCAAAAACAGCGTAGGCGTGGAGACGAGCGGGAGCTCGTGCACGGTGGGCTGCCCCCAGATGGCATAATAGCTGGCCACAAATGCCTCCACCCAACGGGGATAATCACCGCTTCTCTTAATCCGCTCCCGAATCTCTATAAACGGACGCAGCGCGGCATCGGAAAGCGTCGTGCCGTAGGCGGTACGCAAATAGTGTCGGTAATTCTCTTCCGTGCGGGCCATTTCCTCTGCGATCAGCTTCGATTCGGGCACCGGCGGAACATAGAAACGGTAATCTTCCAGCCCGAGGGGTGCTTCCAACACCAGATGCTGCACGCGCTCGGGAAAGGTGCGGGTAAAGCGCACCGCGAGCATTCCCCCCATGGAATGGCCGACCACATCCACTTTCCCAATATGCAGGAAATCCAAAAGTTCGGCAGTTTCCGCGGCAGCGCGATCAAAAGACCAGTCGCCTTCGGGTTTTGAGGATTTGCCAAAGCCGATCTGATCGGGGGCGATAACCCGATAACCGGCCCCGATTAAGGCATCGATCACGGGTTGCCAGTAACTTGCCGGGAAATTGCGGCCATGGAGCAGCAGAACCGCGCGAGAATTCGGCGTGCTTTTGGGCGCCACGTCCATAAAGGCCATGCGCACCGGGTGATGATTGACCTCAAGCGGGAAAAAAGAAACGGGATAAGGGTAAGGGAAGCCCTCGAGGTCGATCCCCAGAGGCTCGGTCGGGCCGCTTGCCCCGGCGGCAAAGGCAGCAAGCGGAAAGAAGAGAAAAAACAGCAGCAGCCCGGCCCTGGGCATCACGGCTCCTCCAGCCGGTGAGCGAGCGGCCCCAAGGCTGCCGCGATACCGAACGGGCCGGGCAAGCCGCCTTTGGGAAATAGCCGGGTCACATGCCCCATTTTGCGTCCCGGCCGCGCTTCGGCTTTGCCGTAGAGATGCGGAATAAGTCCCGGCGTGGCCAGGATTTCCGGCCAAAGAGCCACCTCTTCGGGGCCGACGAGGTTTTTCATTACCGCATCCGAATGGCGCACGGCGGGCAAAATGGGCAGTCCGGCAATCGCCCGAACATGGAGTTCAAATTGGCTCGCCGGGCAGGCATCGATGGTCCAATGCCCGGAATTGTGCGGCCTTGGCGCAATTTCGTTCACACGCAAGCCGCCGCTGCGATCGAGAAACATTTCAACCGCAACCAAACCCACCAGATCTAACGCCTCGGCAAGCTTGCTTGCGATCTTCTTTGCCTCGGCCGCGATTTCGGGCGCAATGGGCGCGGGGGCAAGGGTTAAATCGAGAATGTGCTCGCGGTGGCGGTTTTCCACAGGATCAAATGCGGAAAGCGCTCCGTCGGCCGTGCGGGCAACAATGACGCTGATCTCACAGGCAAAGTCGATTAGGCGTTCGTAAATCAGCGGCTTTGGCTCGAGCCTTGCATATGCGTCTGCGGCATCCTCGGGCCCGCGCAGAAGAGCTTGGCCTTTGCCGTCATAACCCATGCGCGTGGTTTTGAGTACGCCCGGCAGGCCGACGGCCTGCATCGCCTTGGCGAGATCGGAAGGGCTGCCCACCGCCTGCCAGGGCGCGGTGGCAATCCCGGCGCCGTTTATAAAACTTTTTTCCGCCACGCGATCCTGGCTGATGCGCAAGACCGCAGGTGATGGCCGCACCGGAGAGTGGGCGGCCAGCAACTCAAGGCCTTCGGCGCTCACATTCTCAAATTCGAAGGTAACGACATCCACCGAAGCGGCAAAATTGCGCAACGCGCGATAGTCTTCGTAATCGGCACGGGTTGTGAGAGCGGCAACCTGGGCGGCGGGGCTGTCTTCCTCGGGTGTGAAGATGTGGCAGCGATAGCCAAGCCTTGCTGCCGCCATGGCCATCATGCGGCCGAGCTGGCCGCCGCCGATGATCCCGATCGTGCTATTGGGCGGAAGCGGGCGTATCATGTGGGGATAGATATCATGCGGGGATAGAATCGTCCGGCGTGTGCGGAACCGCCTCGGTTTGCGCGGTGCGATAGGCGTCTAGGCGGGCGGCAAGAGCCGAATCCTGCAACGCAAGAATGGATGCGGCAAAGAGCGCGGCGTTGACCGCCCCCGCCCGCCCTATGGCAAGAGTGCCGACCGGGACGCCCGCGGGCATTTGCACAATTGAAAGCAAGCTATCCATCCCCTTCAGACTTTGGCTTTCTACCGGCACGCCCAGAACAGGCAAAGATGTCCAGGCCGCGCACATCCCCGGCAGATGCGCCGCACCGCCGGCACCCGCAATGATGACCCGAAGCCCGCGCTCCCGGGCGGTTTTTGCATATTCGGCCAGACGATCCGGTGTACGATGCGCCGAGACGACGCGCGCCTCGAAGCTCACGTTGAGCTGGCCCAAGACCTCGGCAGCATGGCGCAGCGTTGCCCAATCCGAGCGGCTGCCCATAATGATTCCAACCAACGGCGCCGGCATGGGCTTAGGCAATATCGTCCGGTATGAGCCGGCTTTCCAACCGGGCGATCTCGTCTCTCAGCCACAATTTCCGCTTTTTGAGACGCTGCAGGTGCAGTTGATCGGACGGCCCATGGGCAGAAAGACGCGCGATGACCGTGTCCAAATCCCGATGCTCACTGCGCAAATCGTGTAGCCTCCGAAGAAGCGAATCCCGGTCATTCAGCATTGGAGCCTCGTTGCCTGATTGGCAGGCTTGCTTATCTGCTCGTCTCGTAAAAAGCCATCATCACGGTAAGCCGAGACCGGATGGCCCCTATAGCCCAATTGAATGCGAGCGAAAAGCGGAAACGGCATGGAAACATCCGGCAAGGCATACTACTCTCAATATTGTGGGACCGCTGATCGCGGTCCCGGTCTCGGCCTTCTCGTGAGCCGACCGCCAGTCGGCCTCTATTGGGAAAGGAAAAGCATGATGACCATGGATGGCAGAATCGAGAGCTTAAAGGAACGGCACGCTGCTCTGGAGATGCAGATTGCTGAAGAAGACAGCAGGCCGCGCCCGGACGCCGATACGCTCTTCCGCCTTAAGCTCGAGAAACTGCGCATAAAAGAGGAGTTGGAACGACTTCTGAGTAGCCAGTAAGGCATCGCGGGCCCGCATTCGGCTGCGCCCCGAAGCTTTCGCAAGCGTTTCGGCGGATGCCGATCGCTTGGTATGCTCATGTTTTTCATAAACGCAGCCCGCGGATGCCCTTTAGATGGCTTCGTTCGCTTCCTCGGCCGAGGAAGGAGGGGGCGGTGCGGCGTGTCCCTCTCGCGCGAGACGCTCATTGGCTTGGCTCACCGCCGCGTTCAGATCGGTCTGCGTGCAAAGCCCCAAAATAACCGGGTCTCGAGGCCGGATATTCGCGGAGTTCCAATGCGTACGGTCTCGCACCTTTTGAATGGTTTCTTTCGTCGTGCCGAGCAGCTTGCTGATCTGCGTATCCGAGAGCTGCGGATAGTTACGCAGCAGAAAAGCGATGGCATCCGGCCGCTCGCTCCGTTTGGAAACCGGCGTGTAGCGCGTGCCTTTGGCGCGTTTCACCGGCGGCAGCGCGCTTGGGGCAAGCTGCAATCGCTGGCTCGGGTCGGCTTCGCAACGCCGGATCTCCTCAGCCGTAAGCTGGCCGTTCGCAATCGGATCATAGCCGACGATTCCCTGCGCGACCTCGCCATCGGCAATGGCCTGCACTTCCAGCGGATGCATGCCGCAGAATTCAGCGATTTGCTCGAAGGTCAAGGAAGTCTTCTCAATCAGCCACACCGCGGTGGCTTTCGGCATTAAAGGCAAAGGCATGGGTGTTTCGCTTTCAGGTTTCGGACGGTTGCGCCGTCCGTTCCGGCGGCCTTCCAACGGCTGCCGGTTCATCTTGAGACCAAGTTAGGATATGGGCTTTGGTTCCATGGCCGGTCAAGGCCGATTACCATTGCGGGACACATCAGATATGCGTGAAGATGAAGAAGAAAGCCCGATCGCCCGTGCCCCCAAATTTACCCCTCTGCCTTTGGGAACACTGGGGGTGAATGAGCTTCATCAATACATTGCCGAGCTTAAGGCCGAGATTGCGCGGGTTGAGGCCGAACTCAAGCGCAAACAAAGCCATCTTTCGGCTGCCGATGCCCTCTTCCGCAAACCGCCTTCGTGAATCTCTCCAGCGGCCACGCGGTAGCACGGGAAGAGAGAAAAAAGAGGGCGTTAGTCTGAGGGCACGCACGCCGGCCAGCCGAAGCGGCGCCGGAATGCTTGCGCGATCTCCGCAGCCATGGCTTCCAAAAGCCCCGAGCCTCCCAGTTCGGCATAGGGCCCAGGCAGCAGCTCGGCAAGCGTGACATGGCGATCGACCTTGAGACCGGCGACCATGCCGCTCAGCCGATAGAACTTTTCGGCCGCGGCGACCTGCACCCTGAGATCGTCATCGCCAAAGATGGTGGCTTCGGCAAGAATCGCCATTCGCCCGCTGCCGTCTGCCGCGTGGCGCCAGCGCTGCGCGGTGCCGGCGAGCTTACGGCCTTCCACCACGAGGTTATACTCCCCATCGCAGAGCGCGCCCGGTGTTCGGCCGCAAACGGCCGCGATGCCCCATGCGCCAAGCACTTCGATCAAGGGTTCGCACAGCAGCTTATAGGCCTCGGCGATGCCAAAGGCCGAAGAGCCCGGATGGGCAAAGCAGAGGCCAATGTTCAAAAGCCCCGGGGTGAGGGGCAACACGTCCCCTCCGGTTGCGCGAACCACCACCGGCCATCCGGCCTTCGCCATAGCCGCACGGATCGCGCCGAAGTGCTGGCGGCTCTCTACGACTCGCGGGACGCTGAGCGCCTTTTGCGAGCGCCAGAAAACAACCCCTCCGGAGATCGCGGTCGTCCTGACGCGATCCAGCAATCTCGCCTCGCGGTGCAGCCCTTCCTCTGCGGAAAGGAGCGGCACCGCGACGCGAAGAGCCATAGCCGCGCGGCTGCGTTGAGGCAGAGGGCGGTCCTCAGTGCACCTCTGCGTCGCAAGCATCGATCGACCGGCAAAGGTCGGTGAGGAACCGGGCAGCCGGAAACCCGTCAACCGCCCGGTGGTCAAAAGTGAGAGACAAGCCCAGGATCGGGCGCGGCTCGATGGTGCCTTCGGGGCTCACCCAAGGGCGTCGCTCGATGCCTCCCACTCCGAGAATGGCAATCTGCGGTGGATTGAGAATCGGGGTGAAGAAGCGCACGCGCGAAGAGCCAAGGTTGCTGACGGTAAAGGTGCCGCCGGTCATTTCCGCGACCGTGAGTTTGCCGGCACGCGCCCGCGCAATCAGCGCCTTTCGTGCATTCGCCAAGTCCTCGAGCGTTTTTCGATCGGCGTCGAAAATCGCGGGGGCGACGAGCGTATCGTCGGACAACGCGATCGCAATTCCCAGATGAACGGACCGCAGGAGACGAATCTGATTCTGTTCCACGAGGCCGTTCATCATAGGATGGCGAGCAAGCGTTCGGATCGTGCAGAAGATCACCAAATCCTCCACGGAGACGTCGGCCCCGCGCTTCGCCAAGGTTTCCTTCACCCCAAGGAGATTGGACACATCGCACTCGGCGTGATGCGTAAGCTGCGCAGCTTCGGCGAGACTGCGGTGCATGGTCTCCGCAATCATCCGCCGGACGCCGCGGAGGGGGATGATCGTTTCGCCTGATACGGGGGCGGTCATCGCGCGTCTTCTCGTCCCGCTGAGGTCTTCACTCTATCCGACCGATGACATCGCCCTTGCGAATGATCTCGTCCGCCTTCTTCAAAATCCTGACCCTACCCTCCGCCGGTGCAAGGATATCGAACTGGACTTTCTTCACCATGATTTCGGCAACCACGTCCCCTTTGCGGACGCTGGCTCCCTCTTCGGTGAGCCAGGCCACAATGACCCCTTCCACCTCTTCCTCCCAAAGATCCTTTGGGACGATTATATCGACGGCCATCGCGGCTACTTCACCATGCTTTCGTAGGCCGCGACGATTTTCGCCGGGTTCGGGAGTGCCCATTGTTCCATGGGGCGCGAAAAGGGGATTGGGATGTCCGGATAGGCGACGCGTTTCGGCGGCGATTTCAGCATGGAGATATCCGCCTCGACAACCGATGCGATGATCTCGCCCGTGACACCGTAGCTTTGGTAGTCTTCGTCCACGACGATGAGCCGGCCGGTTTTGCGGACCGAATTGATCACGTGCTCGCGATCGAGCGGCACCAGCGAGCGAAGGTCGATCACTTCCGCGGAGACACCCTTCTGTTCCAGCTGCTCTGCCGCCTTCAGTGCGTGATGCACACCCGAGGTGATGCCCACGATGGTGACATCGCGGCCTTCGCGAACCGTGGCCGCCTTGCCGATGGGAACAGTATAGGCCTCCTCCGGCACATGGACGATGGATGCCGGCTCCGTGCCGAGCCAGCCCATTCCTTGCAGCGCCTTGTGGAAGAGGTAAATCACCGGGTTATCATCGCGAATGGCGGAAATCATCAGCCCCTTGGCGTCGTAAGCATTGGAGGGAGCGACGACCTTCATGCCCGGGAGGTGTGCGAACGTTGCATGAAGGCATTGGGAATGCTGCCCGGCATCGCTATAGCCGCCGCCTGTGGCCGTCATGAGCACCACCGGGATCGAGAGTTTGCCGCCCGAGAAATAGGTGTTCTTGGCCATTAAGTTGTAGATGGCGTCCATGCAAACGCCGAAGAAATCGACAAACATGAGCTCGACGACCGGGCGCATACCGTCGGCGGCAGCACCCACAGCCGCGCCGATGAACGCAGTCTCTGAAATCGGCGTGTCGCGGACACGCTCGGGGCCGAACTCTTCAAAAAGCCCGCGCGTGTTACCGAAGACGCCGCCTAGCTGGCCGATATCTTCTCCCATCACGAACACGCGAGGATCAGTGCGCATCTCCTGAGCGATCGCCTCCGCCATGGCACGGGCAATCGTTTGCTTTCTGACATTGCTTGTCACGGTGGTCATTTGCGTTTCCTCCAAAAAGAGATCCCGTCGCCGGCATTCACACCGGCACCGAGAAGGCCTTAGACGAACACCTTTTCGAGCGCCTCTTCCCCGCGCGGGTAGGGGCTCTCTTTCGCGAAGGCAATGGCCGCCTCGGCGCGCTTTCGGGCGCGCGTGACGATTTCCTGGTCCTCGGCTTCGGACATCTTGTCTACGGTCATCAAATAGGTGCGCATGGCCACGATCGGATCCCGCGCTTTGAGCATCGCCAATTCCTCCTTGGGGCGATACTGCTCGGCATCCCCCATGAAATGTCCGGCCATGCGGAGTGTTTCGATTTCAATCAGCGATGGCCCCTCGCCGCGCCGGGCACGCGCGATCGCCTCGCCGGCCACGCGAAAGATTTCCAGCGGATTGTTTCCGGGCACGTAGTGGCCCGGAATGCCGTAAGCTTGCGCGCGAATATCGTTGTGCTCGACAGCGGTCGAGGCCGTCTTCGGCACCGATATGCCCCAACCGTTGTCCTCGATCACGAAGATCACCGGCAGCTTCCAGACCGCCGCGAGGTTCAAGCCTTCATGGAAGGCGCCTTGGTTGACCGCCCCTTCGCCCAAGAAGGCAACGGCGACGCCCTCCTTTTTCTGCAGCTTCCGTGAAAGCGCGGCACCGACCGCCGGCCCCACACTCTGGCCGATGATGCCCGAACATGAGAAGTTCACGTCCGGATCAAAAATATGCATATGCCCGCCGCGGCCGCCGCTTAACCCGGTTGCCTTGCCGAAGATTTCCGCTGTCATCTTGTTGAGATCGACACCCTTCGCAACGGCAATGTGATGCGGCCGATGGGTTGCCGTTACCACATCGAACGGCTTCAAATGCACGCAGACACCGACCGCGCAGGGTTCCTGGCCTTTGGAGAGGTGCATTTCGCCGGGAATCGGGCCTGCCGCCATGTTGAAGGCCGGTGTCTTACCCTCCATGTAGATCTCTTCGATCATCTCTTCGAGGTACCGGCTGACGAGCATGTGCTCATACATCCAGATCTTCTGTTCGCGCGTTGGTGTCATAAGACGGCACTCCTCCCGATAGGCCAATGACTTGGTCCGTAGCTTACCTCCGGCCTAATGCTGCGAAACTGCGAGAGAAAAGGTCAGGTTTCTCGGCCGAAGCTGCTCCGGATTTTCTTGAAATGTTGTATCTGATCTGCCTTTCTTAGCACAATCCGTAAAAATGCGAATGGTCGTCAGATGGGCGCTTCGCCAGCAATTTTTGCGACGGCGTTAGCGGTTCCACGCAAGCCGCACGCATGTGGCGCGAGGCATAAACCAGCCTCGCACGACCCTAGCGAAATCGGCGGCAAAATAATTTTTTAAAACGGAAGCAAAGCTTATTTTTTGGCGCCGGAGTCTTTAGCGCCGGCGTTTTTGGCGCCGGTAGCGGTGCGAAGTCCGATCCCGGCAAACCGCTTGTTGAACTTTGCCACCTGGCCGCCGGTATCGATAATGCGATGCTGCCCCGTCCACGCCGGGTGCGACTTCGGATCTACCTCAAGCCGCAGCACATCCCCCGGCTTGCCGTAGCATGAACGGGTGGTGAACTGAGTTCCGTCGGTCATAACCACGGTAATCTCGTGATAATCGGGGTGGATTCCCGGCTTCATAGCGACCACTCCTTCATCTTCTGCCGATACCGACCGGCAGGGAGATATGTTTGCGTGCGCGGCGTATAGTTCTTTTCCCCTAAGGAGGCAAGCCAGCTCAGGTCAGAAGCCCGCGTTCACCCATGCGGCGCAGTACGGCTCCCGCGGCGGCGGTTTTGATAGCGGAAAACCTGATCGGCGATACGTTGCTGATCCGGTGTCAGGCTTGCGTAAAGCGTCTCGAACGCCGGCACCAGGCGCGCCAAATCTTCGGCATGGGCCTGCACGATGCGCTGATAGGAACGAAGGCTCTCAACGGCGTTCATTTGATTGAACCGGCTGGCGCGTTCCCGATACAGCCCCTCCATGTGTTCCGCATTGGCCCGCATCACCGCGGCAAAAGCATTCCACTGTGGTTCCTGATCGGCGGTAATGCCGAGTTGCTGATGCAGGCGGTTGATTTGCTCTTCCACGCGTGCCTTGGCTTGCTCAGGATTGCGAGAGCCGGGGCCCGGAGCCGGTGACGTTTGCGGCGGATTTTGCGGCGGATATTGGGAATTTTGTGCAAACGCGAGGCTGGCAAAACCAACCGCGAAGCCAAGCGCAAGCACCGCACGGAACCCCGCAAAGCGAACCGTCGAACGCGGATCCATCATTCTGCCCTCCTTATCTTTGCCGAAATACGCAAAGAGCACGTGTTGTGAAGAAAATCCAGTCTCCAACTGTTACAACCGGTTACGCAAACACCGCGCGGAGATATTGGGGCGGTAAATGGGGCGTTGCGCCAAGCGCTAGCGCGGCTTTGTGCGGCCAAGCTGGATCCGCCAATAGGATGCGGCCGAGGATAATCAGATCGGCGCGGCGATTCCCCAAAATTTCCTCGGCATGGTGCGGATCACGGATCATCCCCACCGCGCCTGTGGCAATATTGGCTTCGTGCTTCACCCGCTCGGCAAACGGCACCTGATACCCGGGATAGAGCGCGGGAATCCTCTGCGCGGGGGAAATTCCGCCGGAAGAGCAGTCGATCAAATCCACATCACCGCGGCGGGCAAGCATTTTCGCAAGCTGGACCGTATCGGCAATGGTCAATCCTCCGTCCATCCAATCCGTGCAGGAAAGCCGGACGAATAGCGGTAATTCCTCGGGCCATTCCGCGCGCACCGCATCAAGCGTTTCCATCAGGAACCGAGCCCGCGCGATGAGATCGCCGCCGTAGCCGTCGCTACGGCGATTCGAGATCGGCGAAAGGAAAGAGTGCAGCAAATACCCGTGCGCCGCGTGGATTTCGATGATCTTGAATCCGGCCTCGCGGGCCATGCGCGCGGATGCCGCAAACTGCCCGGCAATTTCGGCAATTTCGGCAGGGGTTAAGGGATGGGGAACGGTATGGCCTTCATCGAACGGCAACGGACTTGGCCCGAGAGGAACCCAGCCGCCTTTGTCGGGCGGGATCGGGGTGGAGCCCTCCCACGGCCGGGTGATGGAGGCCTTCCGCCCAGCATGCGCCAATTGGATACCCGGCACCGCGCCGAGGCGCGCGATAAGCTCGGCAAGCCGGCGCAGAAATGCCGCATGGGTTTCATTCCAAAGCCCCAGGCACTGGGGCGTAATACGACCGACGGCCGAGACATGGGTCGCCTCGGTGAAGACGATCCCCGCGCCGCCGGCCGCATGCGCGCCCAAATGTTGCACATGCCAATCATCGCCCAAGCCGTCGCGAGCGCTGTATTGGCACATGGGCGAAACCATGATGCGGTTGCGGGCTGTTACCGAACGGAAGCTTATGGGCTGAAAGAGGAACGGGGTTGCGGACATCGCAAAAAGACTCCCTCAAGACTTGCCAAGTTTGGCAACATAGTGCAGCGATCAGGCTCTTTGGCAAGGTTTGCCAGCCATGCTTCAGCCACTGAAAGGGGGGACACCATGCGGCTTAATGGCAAAATAGCGCTTATAACCGGTGCAGCGAGCGGTTTTGGCGAGGGTATCGCCAAGCGGTTTGCGGCCGAAGGCGCGAAAGTCGTTATCGCCGATTTGAACGCCGAGGGCGCAAGGCGCGTTGCGGCGGAGGCCGGCCCGAATGCCTATGCGGTAAGCGGCGATGTCAGCCGCGAAGGCGATGTGCAGGCAATGGTGGATGCGGCTTTGCAACATTTCGGCGGGCTTGATATCGTGGTCAACAATGCCGGCACTACGCACAAAAACCAGCCGCTTCTCGAGGTAGACGAAGCAACTTTCGACCGTGTTTACGCCGTCAACGTAAAATCCATCTTCTGGATGGCAAAAGCGGCCGTCCCCGTGCTGCGCCGTCAAGGCCGCGGCGGTAGTATTATTAACATCTCCTCCACGGCAGGCATTCGGCCGAGACCCGGGCTTGTTTGGTACAACGGCAGCAAAGGTGCCGTGAACACGATCACCGCTGCCATGGCCATCGAGCTTGCTTCCGATAATATCCGCGTGAATGCCGTCTGCCCGGTGATCGGCGCCACCGGGCTTTTGGAGCAATTTATGGGCCTGCCGGATACGCCCGAAAATCGCGCCCGCTTTATCGCGACGATTCCGCTCGGGCGCATGAGCACTCCGGCCGATATCGCAAATGCATGCGTTTTCCTTGCGGAAGACGCCAGCGCCTTCATCACCGGGGTGCTTTTGCCGGTCGATGGCGGACGTTGCGCCTAAACAAGCTGCTTTGCGCATTCTTTCGATCCAGTCCTGGGTCGCCTACGGGCATGTCGGCAACGCGGCAGCGCTCTTTCCGCTGCAACGTTTGGGGGCGGAGGTGCTGGCGGTGCACACGCTGCAGTTTTCCAACCACCCCGGCTATGGCCGCTTCCGCGGGATGCGGTTTCCGCCTTCGCATGTGGCGGACGTGATCACCGGCCTTGCGGAGCGTGGCATTCTTGCCGCGTGCCATGGCGTGCTTTCCGGCTATCTCGCGGAAGCAGGGACAGGAGCTGCCGTATTGAAGGCCGTTGCCGAAATGCGCGCAGCAAATCCCCACGGGCTTTATTGTTGCGACCCCGTTTTCGGCGACGATGGCCCGGGCGTTTATGTGCACCCCGACCTGCCTCGTTTTTTCCTGGAGGAAGCATTGCCGGCGGCCGATATTGCCACGCCGAACCGGTTTGAACTTGCACATCTCACCGATATACCATGCCGGACCCTCACTGAAGTGAAAACGGCGATCGCCGCCCTACAAGGGAAAATGCGAAAAGACGGGTTACAGACGGTGTTAGTCAGCAGCCTTAACACGGAATCCACGCCGGAGGATGCGATCGATACCATCGTCGGCGAGAGCAGCGCATTCTACCTTTTGCGTACGCCGAAACTGCCGCTTCGGCCAAGCGGCAGCGGCGACTTGCTTGCGGCTTTGTTTTTCTATCATTGTTTGCGGGGCAATAGCGGGCGAGAAGCTTTGGAAAATGCCGTCTCGGCCCTTTTCGGCATACTTCGCCGGACTGCAGAATTAGGGCAACAAGAACTTGCGATCATCGCCGCACAGGATGAGGTTATAACACCGTCCCTCCGTTTTCGCGCCGAGCCGGTGTAATTCTGCGCTGAGCCATGATGCTGCAATTGCCCTTCAGCGATGGTCAATCTGCTCCGTGATTTCGCCGCGCTCGATCGTATAGATTCTCTCCACAAAGCTCACGCGTTTGGTATCCGATTCGGCAACCAGCACGGCCACGCCAGTACGTTGCACATCGCAAATGACCTCCGCGAGCTTTTCACCGAGCCCCGGAGAAAGACCCTCAAAGGGTTCATCGAGCAACAAAAGCTTGGTCGCGCTCATGAGCGCACGTGCCAATGCCACCATCTTTTGTTGACCGCCGGAGAGTTGTGCAGCCTTTCGCGTCGCCAACGCCCTCACCTCGGGCATGATCCCATAAACGTGTGCAAGCCGTTTTTTAACATCCGTCCGGCCTTGCGCCCAAGCCGGTAGGAGAAGATTGTCAGCGACCGAAAGCTGGCCGATCAAGCGGCGGTCTTCGGGTACATAGCCGATACCGAGCGCGGCGCGTCGGTGCGGAGGCAGATCCCCAAGCTTCTCTCCGTTGAGGCTGATCTGCCCGTCCCGAAGTGGTAACAAACCCATCACGCTTCGCAAGGTCGTCGTCTTGCCGGCGCCGTTCCGCCCGACCAAAGCCGCAAGCCCCGTTGACGGTATTGCAAAAGAGATCCCGCGCAATACTTCGGCGCCTTGAATAGCTACCCGCACCCGCTCCAACCGCAGCACCTCATGCATGGCCGAGCACCGCCCGTTTGACACCCGCATCGGTAAGTACCGCCGAGGGTTCGCCATCGGCGATCACGCGGCCCTGGTCGAACACCAGTGCGCGCCGGCTGTACCGGCGCACGACGTCCATATCATGTTCAACAAAAACAGTGGTGATGCTGCTGCCGCGCAAAGTGCTCACCAGCGTGTCCATCACCGCAAACTTGTCTTGCGTGCTTACGCCTGCGGTCGGCTCGTCCATCAACAGAAGTCTCGGCTGAAGCGCAACGGCCAGCGCGATATCCAGGAGCTTGCGCGCGCCCTCGGGAAGCTCGGCAACCCGTTGTTCGCCGTAACGATCAAGGTTGAATTGCTTGAGGATTTCCTGCCCCTCGCGCATCCAATTCTGGCGGTGCAGTCGGGCCCAAAGGCCCACGCGGCCCGAGCGCGCCGCAAGTGCCAGAAGCAAATTCTCCATTACGGTAAGGTTTAGGTAGAGTTGCGGGATCTGGAAAGAACGGGCAACACCGAGACGCGTGATTTGGCGTGGAGAAAGCAAGGTGATATCCCGCCCGGCGAGAAGAATACAGCCGCGGGCAGGCTTGAGATACCCGGTAACGAGATTAAGAAACGTTGTTTTCCCGGAACCGTTGGAGCCGATGATTCCCACCATATCGCCTTCATGGATACAAAGATTGAGCTCTTCCAGCGCGCAGACGGCGCCGAAAAATCGCGTGAGCCCGACAGTTTCCAAAAGTACGCTCAAGGCCCGGACCTCGTGCGCGCAAGCCCCACCAGGCTCCAAACGCCGCCCGGCAAAAAGAAAATAATCAGGAGAAGTGCCGCCCCGAGCGTCATTTGCCAGGTGTAAGGCGAAAGCTCAAACGCATAGTTGCGCACAAACTCAAACAAAATGGATCCTACAACGGGTGCGAACACGCTACCGACGCCGCCCAAAATCGCCACGAACACAAATTCGCCCGATTGCGACCAAAATGCGAGATCGGGCGTGATATGCCCGACCGATAGCCCGACCAAAACCCCTGCCACCCCTGCCAATCCGCCTGCTATGATGTAGCCGAGATAGACGGCAGCATTAACCGAAATCCCCATATACGCGACCCGCACTTCATTGTCGCGAATGGCAAAGAGAACATAACCTGCTGGAGAGGCGAAAAAACGGTAGGTGAGATAAAAAAGCAGACTGCCGAGGAAAAGAGTAAGCTCGTAGAGTTGCGCTCGGAGCGAAGCCTCGCTGAGGCCAATCAAGCCAAAAGTCGGTGCAGGAAATGCAAGCCCGTCCGTACCCCCCGTTACTGAATAGAATTTCAGCAGAATCCCATAAAGAACCATAGAAAAAGCCAGATTGAGCAGCGCGAAATATACTCCGCGATACCGAATGACCAGTAAGCCGAGCAGCGCGCTCACGCCGAGCCCCGCGACGAATGCAAGCCCGATTAAAGCGAAACCGTTATGCAGGCCGAGATATTTTACTCCAAGCCCGGCGGCATAAGCACCCGCGGCGTAATAAAGCGCATGGCCGAAAGTAAGCAGTTTGGCACGCAACAACAACACAACACCTAGTACCGCAAGCGCCTTGGCTCCCGCTACGGTCAGCAAAAATAACACCCATCCCGATAGCACGAATGGAGCCGTGATGAGGGCCAACCCCAGAAGCAGAAACGGAATAAAGCGCAAAGAACCACCCATAAGTTTTAGATCCGCCGTATCTCGATTTCTCCAAACAATCCTTGAGGACGGAAAAGCAAAACCAGCGTCATGATCAAATAGATCGTAAAGAGGTCGAGTTCCGGAAAGAAATAGACTGCGGCAGAGCGCGCAAGCCCGACGACGACGGAACCCACGGCCGCGCCGCCGATGCTTCCCAAACCGCCAATGGCAATGACGGCAAAGGAAATCACCAGCACATCCGCCCCTATTCCCGGCACCAATGAAAACATTGGCGCTGTGAGCGCCCCGCCCAACGCGGCAAGGATTGCGCCGGCGGTAAAGGCAAAGGTATAGACGCGGGGAACATGAATGCCGAGCGTTGCGCTGACTTCCCGGTCGGCGATCACTGCGGCCAATACCTTGCCCAAGCGCGTGTGCGTTACGACAAACCATAAGAATCCTGCTAAACCGAGCGCGACACCGACAAGCAGGAACGGGTACCAGGGATAGCTGATGCCGCCGAGGCGGACACTACCAAACGAGGTGTAGGGCATATCCGCAACGACCGGGGTTACTCCCCAGATGAGCTTGGTCACGTCTTCAAGGATTAACGAGATCGCGAAAGTCAGCAACAGTTGGACTTCTTCATCGCGGGAATAAACGCGGCGCAGAAATACGCGCTCGATGAGCGGCCCGGCAAGGATGCCGATAATAACAGCGGCAAGCAGGAGCAACCCGAGCGTTGCCGCAACCTCGGAGCCGCTTGCCGCATAATGCAGCAAAAGCGTGGCCCCCAGATAGGCGCCGAGCGCATAGAGGTTTCCATGCGCAAGGTTCAGCACCCGGAGAACTCCGTAGGTAAAAGTAAGGCCCGCAGAAACGAGAAACAGCCAGGCCGCGTAGGCCAACCCGTCCAACAGGACGACAAGCAGAAGCCGCACGGCGCTCTCTCAGAACACTTGCCGCTTGCGAGCTGATAGCAAAGCGTCGTGACGCATCAACATGCGCGCATCAACATTTGGCGCCGGGAAAGCCGCGATCGATCCAATCGAGGCTCTTCATTCCGTCAGGCGGATTGACACAGGCGGCTGGGAATGACCGAATTTCAGTGAACACATGCGCACCGATTGCCGGATCTTGTTTAATGACGGCGAAAGGCGCCGGCTCAATCGCTTGATGGCCGTTCCCAATCGCCATTTGGATGATTCCGGCCGGGCTATCGAATGTGGAATACGCCAAAGCAGCAGCCACTTCCTCCGTTGTCGGCCAACGGCCGGCCTTTTTGATCGCGCTTTCGTACGCCACCTTAAGCCCCTGCAACGCTTGGGTAAAATGATAGGCGCCGTGCGCAATATAGTTATTCGGTGCAAGCCCGTATTTGGCCTTATAAAGCTGGATGAACTCTTGATGCAGCGGGTCTTTTTCGACATCCGGCGGCGCAATGGGGCCAGGCCCGCGCGATCCGATCAAAACGGTGGCTGGAATGTCTTTTATATCGGAACCGGTATTGTTAACCAAAACGATGCTTTGCTCAACCAGCCCCCGCGCCTTGGCTTGGCGTGAAAACGTCACGAGATCGGATCCCCAGAAGCTGGTAAACACGACATCCGGCTTTTCCACCAAAAGCTTGGAGATTTCCGTCGAGTAATCTCCCGCAAATATCTTGGGCCACAGCACGTCTACCACCTGCACGCCGGGTTTGAGCTGGCGCATGCTCCGCTGAAAGATTTCCCAAGAGTCACGGCCCCATGCGTAGTCCTGATTAATGCCGGCGATCGTCTTCACGTCCGGCTTCATGGCAAGCAGGTAGCGTGCGGCGCCAAGGCTATCGATGACGGTATGCGCATTGGTGCGAAAAACGTAAGCGTGTTTGCCTTCCTCAAAAACGCGAGCGGTGCCACAGTCACCAAACACAGTAAGTTCTTTGAGCTCATCGGCCACCGGCGCGACGGCAAGGCAGTTGGCGCTGGAAATGTAGCCGACAACGGCAGCCACCTTCTCCTCAAGTGCCAGCCGGCGGAATTCGGTGACGACTTTATCGGCCGGACCCGCTTCATCGGTAAAAACGGGAATGACTTTAATGCCCCCGATCCCACCTTCGCGGTTGATCTTTTCAATCCAAACATCCGCCGCATTCCGCGCCGGAATCCCGAACGGCCCGGAAGCCGGCCCGGAAAGAAAGGCAACCACGGCGATTTTGAGACTTGCCGGCGCCCCGGCCGGGGGATCGGCTTTGGCCGTCGCTACAAACAAAGAAAGACCGGCCGCCGCAAGCAGCCCGGCCAGGACTTTGCGATATCGGTTCATGACGCCTCCCTCTGAGGCGAGCGTGCTGGATTAGCCCTTCGCCTCTGTTTTATTTGTTCCTAGAATGCTCCGGTTTGGTGTTTGCTGTCCAGAGAATTCAGGGGCGGACGTAACGCTCATGACATCGATCCCCGGCGGCAGCGTGCCGAGCAAAGCCGCCAGCACCAAGACCACCGCGCCCAGCACCATGGCCAGGCCGAGGCTTACCGTGAGCGCCGACCGAGAGGCCTCCTCGCCGGCAGTAAGCCGAGAGAGGAGGATGAAGCGATTGCGGGCAGCGAGCCCGAGAAGCACAGCAAACGCAATAAGCTTGGCAAGGCAGATCCGGCCGAACTCGGTGTGGAACAGCGCCGCCCGGCTTCCGAGCAAAGCAAGACTCTGCAATGCGGCAGAGGCGGCCAAAATCGAGACCGCTGCAATGCCAAGAGCGGAAAACCTCCGCGCCAGGAAAGCCGCACGCGGCGGCCGAGCTTTCTTTATAAGCACCCACAAAGCCGGGAGCCCTCCAAGCCAAGAAGCCGCGGCCAGAACATGCAACGCCTCGCTCGCAAGCAGCAGACTTGGACCGGGGTTCCGCGCAAACGCATGCAAATGGCCGGCCTCCAGCACGCAAGCAAATCCGGCGGGAATCATCGCGAAGGTTGCGGGCCGCACTCGGCGTTGCGCAAGCGCGAGCGCTGTGAGTGCCAAAAGGAAAAGGCGGAGAAGAACAAGATGGCCGAAGGTCGTGTTCGCAAAAACATAAGGTACCAAGGCAAGAGTTGCGGAGAGGCTATCGGTCTCGGCCATCGCCGCGGTTTGCAAAACGCCCCAGAGCAATGACCCGAATACGGAGACGCCAAGCGCCGTCCAGAGCAATCGCGGAAGCTTGCGAACCTCCGCGATGTCCGGAACGCCGACCATTTTCCCTACCAAAAGCGTTCCGAAAACAACGGCAAGCCCTGCAAAGCCGGTTGCCCGGCTCAAGGCCAGCGGCAGCGCTAAGGGATCGTCCACGTTGCAGCGCTCGCTATTGCGCCACGGTAAAACGGAAACGGCCTTCCGTCTTGTGCGTGTCTACCGAAACAGCGTGCCAAATCACGGTATAAACCCCGGGTTTAAGCGGTTTGAGCGGCACGATCAGGCGTTTGCCGTCTGAAGGATCGCCCTGCACTCTGCCCTGATCCACCCGCGCGCCTTGGGCATCGGTCACCTCAACACGACAGAATTCAGCTTCCAGCCGTTCCGTGAAGTTGAGCGTGAGATTTTGCGGCGCGGTTTTTACCGTTGCGCCCACCGCCGGCTCGGCCGAGCGAAGAAACGCGTGCGCGAAAGCAACACTCGGAATAGTCAACGAAAGCGCAACAGCGAGCATGGGCAAAATCGGCCTCAGCATTTGGTTTTGCATGTGTAACCCCCTAGCATTTTGTGTGTTTACCGAAACAACGGCGCGCCGAGCGTGTGCGGGAAAAGATCATCAAAGAAGAAATGCACTTGTAAGATTGCTCCGACATGTGGCCCGGCCGCGCGGTTCCCCGGAACCAACGCTTCCATGCCGATCTGATATCCATCCGCCATATAGATCACCCCCGGAGCAATCATCAGCGTTGCCGGCAGACCGTTTGCCGGTGCTTCTGCCGGCGAGAACCAAGTGAACTCCACAAGCGGGATCATGCCGGCGATCCATTGGGGAAAGCCGAAATCCTGAACCTGCGATTGCAAATAAGGGATGCTGTATTGGATCGAGAAACCGCCCGCGACGGAATTCGGGTTGCCGTTGTTATCGGCGGCGGAGTTCAGCCTGCGATCGGCAATGATGTACGAAAACTCGCCGGTTATCGCGAGCGGCCGCAGCAAGCCGATCGACAAATCCCCGAACCCTTGACCGAAATAGAGCGTGGGCGCGGTTGAGCCATAGGCATCCCCGCCGATATTAACGGTTGCGCGGTTGCCTGCAAACTCGCGGATAATGCCGGCAGAGATGACGGTTTCGGTAATTGGGTTCGTGTAAAATTGCCACTTTGCGGAGATGAAAATGTTTTCCAGACCTGTGTGGAGCTTGGTCTCGGGTTGCTGCAAAATATCCCAGCCTTGATTGTAAATTAACCCGAATGTGGGTGTTATGGTTTTATCGTATTCCCATTCTAGGTTGTATTGGTGCTGCCCGCTCGGACCGGGCTGAAACACGAATTGGGGCAAGGTTGCCTCATCGGCCATACCCGGATCATCGAAGGTGAGGGTAACCGGAAAAACGCGCGCACCGGCAATCACGTGCGCCTCGGCCGCTAACGGTACCAATAGGCCGACGCACGGCAAAAGCCCGAGGAGAGAACGGAACATCAGGCCACTCCGTTAATCTGAAACGAATTCGCAACGATAACACCCGCGGTTTTCGCACGGGTGAGGCAGAATTTTCAGTTGAGATCAGGCTGGGTGGTCCGCGTGGATAGGCAGCCGCAACAGCGCGCGCCGGAAAACGTTGGCAAGATGGTGAAAGAGCCGCTTGCCCGACGACAACAAGCGGAACAAACGGTGCCGAAGTTGACGGAACCAAAAGCCCGCCGGCGTGGACAATCGCCTGACAGAACGGGCAAAGCGCACAATCCGGCCCCTGCTGATTTTTCGGCCCCCGCTTGGGGGCGTTGCCGTCCGCATCATCCGCAGGATAGGCGGCATGGCAAATCGGAAAACCGAGGAAATCAGCCGAAGGTTCATCAGAAATAGCGACCGAAGGCACGATGCTGGCCGCGGCCAGCTGTATCGCCAAGGCCGTCAATGCCAGCAATCGGCCGAAGCTTTGCCAAGCCAGCGAAAATTTCGCTAACGTCGCCATCCCGCTCGCTATTTAATCAGATTGCGTCATCATTGGAAACTCTTGTTTCTATGCCTTGGTGCTGGGGCGTAAGGCGATCGCATCATACCAGTTGCGGAGATGGCGGTGCTCTTCGGCTGGCGTGATTTTCACCCAACGCGCGAAATCGACGCTGATGAACGCCGTGATATCCGCAATCGAGAAGTTCGGGCCGGCAACAAAGGCGGACTGAGCCAGGCGCTGGTCAAGACGCGTGAAAAAACGCTGCAGGCGCATCCGTCCGCGCTCGGCCAAGGCAGGAATCTGCTCATAATTGTCGGGTCCCGGAAGGGCGCGGTTCTTGAGGCCCGGCGTTGCATTGCGGAATGCCTCCATAACGGCGTAGAAGCCATCGCGCTCCATCTGCCGCTGCCAGGCGGTGATGATCGCCTTATCTTCGGCATTTCGGCCCATCAGCCGCGGCTCCGGCTGGATTTCTTCAAAGTAAAGGCAAATGGCGACGGCGTCCGTGATTCGGACCCCGTTATCAAGTTCCAGAACAGGCACGGTCATATCGGGGTTGATGGCCCGAAATGCTTCGCTGAACTGTTCTCCTTCCCGGAGGTTGACCTGAATCGTCGGCACGTTGATGCCTTTTTCGGCAAGAAACATACGAACCCGGCGAGGGCTCGGCGCGGTGCTGCAATCGTAGAATTTCATGCGAACTTCTCCATCACCATTCACTCCACGCCGCTCGCCCCTCCCACAACGGCAGAAAGTTGCCGCGCATTAAGTGGTATTGGCTTTGCCGGAACGAAGCCGAGCGGTGACTTCGATCTCAATGCGAATGGCAGGATCGATAAACCCGGCAACCACCACCATCGTGGCGGCCGGCTTCGCCCCGGCAAAAGCCGCACGCAAGAGGGGAAAACAAAGCGGAAAGTCGGCCGGATCCCGCAAATAGTACCGCACGCGAACGACATCTTCGAAAGACGCCCCGGCCTCTGCGAGCGCGGCGCCGATATTCGTAAGCGCTTGTGCACACTGACCCACCACATCGGGAGCAATGCGCATCGTATCGTATTGAAAGCCCGTCGTGCCGGAGACATGCACCCAATCGCCATCCACCACCGCTCGGGCGTAACCGATCTCTTGTTCGAACCGGCTGCCCGAGCTCACCCACCGTCGCGTCATGACGGCGGAACATACCAGGACGGCCGACGGCGCTCGCGGAAAGCAGCGGTGCCTTCTCGTCCTTCGGCCGAGGCACGCTGCAACCAACTTTCATGGGAAAGCATGGCCATCTCGCGCGCTTGCAGTGTGAGCCCGTTCGCCTCGAGAAGCGAGCGTTTGGTGGTGGCGATCGCGCCGGGAGCGGAAAGAAAGATTGCATCCAAAATTTCGGCAAGCCGGGCTTCGATGCGCTCCGCCGCGACCACCTCGTGCACCAGGCCGATGCGGAGGGCCTCTTCTGCATCAAACCTCTCCCCCGTCAATGCATAGCGGCGGGTATGGCGAAGGCCCATCGCATTGACCATATGTGTGGCGATCGGAGTGGGGGCAACGCCGACACGAACTTCGGTAATACCAAATACCGCTTCGGGTGTCGCCAACGCGATATCGACACAGCAGATAAGCCCGCATCCGCCGCCGAAACAGGCGCCGTGCACAACAGCGATCGTAGGTTTGTTCAGCTCGTTCAAAAGTTTCATGGTTCGCGTTGTCGCCATGGAAGCGGCAAAGGCCCGCTCGGGCGGATAGGAAGCTGCGTGCTCAAGCCAAGCGATATCGGCCCCGGCCTGAAAATGCTTGCCGGCGCCACGAATGACCACAACTCGCACTGCGGGATTTTCGGCAAGCTGTTCAAGACCTTGAGAGAGCGCCGCCAACATGGCTTCGTCATAAGCATTTCCCCGCTCGGGGCGGTTCAGGGTGACGGTTGCCACCCCTCGTGCGTCGGTATGCAAGAGGACCGGGGATTCAGACATGGCCTTGCCCTTACGGAAAGGAATTACGTTTACGGTAGGCTTGCATGAAGGCATTGCAACCACAAGGTGCTTTTCTCGGCGAACAGAACGGGCCAAACTACGGGCCTATGCCAACTATAAGGCGATACCATGCCGGCTGTGTCGACCGCGCCGGCGCCGGAGTGCTGCTGATGGGAGGAGCAGGATCGGGCAAATCTGATCTCGCATTGCGGCTGCTGTCCCTTGGCTTCGGCCTGGTTGCCGATGATCAGGTTCTGGTGCGGGACGGTATCGCCCAAGCCCCTTCCGAGCTTGCCGGCCTTCTTGAAGTTCGGGGGCTGGGAATTTTTCGCCTTCCTTACGTGACCGAAACTCGGCTTGCCTTGGTGGTCGAACTCGCAGCCCCCGAGGCACGCTTGCCGATGCCGGCGCGGCATAGGGAATTGGACCTGCCGTTGGTTCGGATCGATCCCCGTGCTGCCTCGGCTCCGCAACGAGTCGTTCTGGCGCTGGACTGCGCGCTCGGCCGTGTGAGCCAAGTTGCCGGAGCTTTTGCCCTATGAACTCCGCGAAACGGCGCCGGGTCGTGCTGGTGAGCGGCCTTTCCGGGGCGGGGCATTCCTCGATTCTCCGCGCCTTGGAAGATCTTTCTTATCAGGCGATCGATAATGCCCCCCTCGCGATGCTGGAAGAGCTGGTCGCGTGCGGCGAAGGCAATCTTGCGATCGGGGTGGATACGCGCACCAGCGGATTCGAGTCGGCGGCCGTCCTTCGTATCCTTGAGCGCATGAAGCGCGACCCCTCGTTATGGGCGGAACTCGTCTTTGCCTGGGCTGACGAACCCGTGCTGCTGCGCCGTTACGCGGAAACCAGGCGACGCCATCCGTTGGCTCCCGACAGCCCGGTCTCCGAAGGGATCGCGGCCGAGGTGGCGTTGACCGCTCCATTGCGCGAGGCCGCCGATCTGTTTATCGACACTTCGGAACTGCCGCTGCCCGAGCTTAGGCGCCTGATTACCGAACGCTTCGGCCCGGAAAGCGAAGAGGCAGCGCATCGCGGCTTGGCGGTGTTTCTTGTCTCCTTTGCATATCCGGGGGGCTTGCCAAGAGAAGCCGATTTGGTACTGGATGCGCGCTTCCTTCGGAATCCCCATTACGAGGTGAAGCTGCGCCCGCGGACGGGTCGGGACCCCGAGGTAGGCGCCTATATCGAGGCAGACCCGGATTATTCTCTTTTCTATGCAAAAATTACGGATCTTCTCGCGCTGCTGCTGCCGCGCTTCGTTCAGGAAGGTAAAAAATATGCGACGATTGCCATCGGCTGCACCGGTGGGCGGCACCGTTCCGTTTATCTCGTTGAGAGGCTTTCCGAATATCTTAGCGCAGCGGGTTGGCGCGTGAAGTGTAGTCATCGGGAGCTGGCGCGCGAGGGCGAAGCGGCGGAACAGCCTATGGCAAAGGTTGTCCGGGCCGAGCCTGGTGTGGCGCCGCCTCCCCAAGTTCAGGCGCAGGAGGCCTGAAGAAAACCCATGATAGGTATGGTCTTGGTGACCCACGGCCACCTTGCCGAGGAATTACGTGCGGCAATGGAACACGTGGTCGGCGCTCAAAGCAATGTCGCCACCGTTTGTATCGGGCCGAACGACGATATCGAAGAGCGCCGGAAGGATATTCAGCGCTCAATCGAAGAGGTGGATCACGGCGACGGTGTCGTGTTACTCACCGACATGTTCGGCGGCACGCCGAGTAACCTCGCCATCTCGCTGATGGACCGCAAAGGCGTGGATGTGATCGCGGGCGTCAATTTGCCCATGCTGGTCAAGCTGGCAAAAATGCGGGCGACGCATCCTCTTGCCGAAGTGGTGGAATGCGCGCAGGCCGCCGGGCGCAAGTATATTGCGGCGGCTTCCGATGTTCTGAACGGCGGACGGTTGAACGGCACGAACGGATGAGTGCGGATCATGCACCGAACCCGGTCGAAGGCAGCGGCTCGCCCATCCTTTCCCGCCAGGTCGTAATACCGAACCGGCTCGGGCTGCATGCCCGCGCTGCGGCAAAATTGGTGGCTCTTGCCGAGCGTTTTGATGCCGCCGTCGAGGTCGAAAAGGACGGGGTTGCCGTCTCCGCGCGCTCGATAATGGGCTTGATGATGTTAGGGGCCGGACGCGGTGCTACGCTTACCCTGCGCGCCGAAGGATTGGACGCAAAAGAAGCGCTAGATGCTCTGGCCGCGTTGATCGAGGCCGGGTTTCATGAATCCGAATGACGACCCCAAGCCCGCTTCGGCTCCGGTAGAGAATACCCGCGCCCTCGCCAACCCCGAGAGCGCCAAAGCCCGCGCGGAAACCCCGCTTGAAGAGCGGCGGTTGCAAGGCATCGCGGCCTCCGAAGGGATTGGCATCGGACCCGTCTTCCGCGCCACCGAGCCGCCGCTTCAGATCAAGCGGCGCAAAATTCAGGCCGCCGATGTCGCGGTGGAGACCGTCCGGCTGGAGATGGCACTGGCCAAATCGCGCAATCAGCTTGCCAAACTCCGCAATAGGCTCGCGATTTTGCCGGAGGATAGCCAGGCCGAGATTGCCCCTCTTTTGGATGCGTATAGCCAAATGCTGCGCGGCAACCGGTTTTTGGAGGGTATCCGCTCACGCATCACGAACGGGCTCGTGAGCGCGGAAACCGCCGTATTCGATACGTGCGAAGCCATCGCCGAGGCCATTTTGCATTCCGGAGGCAAGGGGACCAGCGAAGAGGATCGCGTAAGCCGCCGGCGTCGGGCCGAAGAGGTGCGGGAAATCGGGCGGAGGCTTTTGCGCAACCTGATGAACCAACCTTTCCGAAGCTTTGCCGGAATGCCTCCCGGCTCGGTCTTGGTCTGCGAAAGTATGCGCCCCTCCGATGCCGCGTTGCTCGACCCCACAAAAATCGTGGGGGTGGCTATCGATGAAGGCGGCCTTGAGGGGCACACCGTGATTATGCTGCGGGCGCATGGGCTGCCCGCGGTTGTGGGGGCTGAAGGCGTTTCGGAGGCGGCCAAACCGGGCGAAATGGCGGTGGTGGACGGCAATAGCGGCGTGGTGGTGCTCAATCCCTCGATAGAGACCTTGGCCGACGCGAAACGCGCGGTGACGGTTTTTGCCCGCCAACGCCAGCGCTGGGCAAGGTTGCGCCGGCTGCCGGCCGAGACGATCGATGGCCATCGGATCGAACTGCAAGCCAACCTCGAAATCCCGGCCGAACTGCCGTTGATCACCCAGGCGGGCGCTCAGGGGATCGGGCTCTTGCGGAGCGAATTTCTGTTTATGAACCGCGAAAGTTTGCCCGATGAGGAGCAGCTGACCGAGACCTACCGTACTGTGATCGAAGCGCTGGCCGGCGACCCGGCAACCGTCCGCGTTTTAGACTGGAGCAGCGAGAAAGATATCGAGGCGCTCAGTACGGCCGGCTTGGTGCCGGAATACCCCTACGTCAACCCCGCCTTCGGGATGCGCGGCATCCGCCTCTTGCTTCGCCAGCCCGAGCTCTTCGAAATGCAACTGACCGCAATTTTGCGTGCCGCCCTCGCGGGGCCAGTACGCATCTTGCTGCCGATGATCACCACCGTGAGCGAGGTGCGCGCAGGGCGGGATGTCTATGAACGGGTGATCCGCCGGATGCGCCGTCGTTCCGAACGGCTGCCGGATCCGCTGCCGCCGCTCGGCATTATGGTGGAAACGCCGGGGGCAGCGCTTTCCGCCGATGCGCTGGCGCTGGAAGCCGATTTCTTCTCCATCGGCACCAATGACCTGACCATGTATGCACTCGCCGTGGATCGGAATGAGGCGGAAGTGGCGCATCTTTACGATCCGCTGCATCCCGCCGTGCTGCGGATGATGCAATTCGCCACGGAAGCCGCACTGCGTGTGCGCAAGCCCGTCTCCGTTTGCGGGGAGATGGCGGGCAACCCGGAGTTCACCCCCCTCCTGCTCGGGCTGGGGCTGCGCAGTTTCAGTATGAATGCCGGCGCATTGCCGCGCGTGAAGCAAAAAGTTCGCGAGCTCCGAATGGATAATTGCATTCGCTTTGCGCATACGGTGATGCAGCAATCGGATGCTGCGCAGATTCGCAAACTGCTGGCGGAGTTTGATCCCGCCAAAGAGTGGTCCGCTTAGCGCTTCCCCAATTCCGTCGGAAGCCGCGCCTGCCATTCCTCCCACCCCTTGGCGCGCAACACGCAGGCGGGACATTGCCCGCAGCCGTATCCCCAAGGATGGCGGATGCCGCGTTCCCCGAGATAACAGCTATGGGTGCTTTCCACGACCAGGGCCACAAGCTCCGGCCCGCCAAGGGCATGCGCCAGCGCAAAACTCTCCGCTTTGCTTTTCCACATCAGCGGCGTTTCCAGGATGAAACGCCGCTGCATGCCGAGATTGAGCGCGAGCTGCATGGCTTTGATGGTATCGTCGCGGCAATCGGGGTAGCCGGAGAAGTCCGTTTCGCACATTCCGCCCACGATCCGGCGCAACCCGCGGCGATAGGCGATTGCGGCAGCAGCGGTAAAGAAAAACAAATTGCGCCCCGGCACAAAGGTGTTCGGCAGCCCTTCCTCGGTCAGGCAAATCTCGGCCTCCTCCGTGAGTGCGGTTGAGCCAACCGCCTTTATGGCGCCGGTAAGGTCCACCATATGGTCGGGGCCGAGTCGGGCCCCCCAGTCTTTCATCTTTGAGAGTTGCGCACGGATCGGGCTGCGGCAGGCGAGTTCCACCATATGCCGTTGCCCGTAGGTGAAACCGACGGTTTCCACCCACGCATACCGAGCCAGCGCCCAAGCCAGGCAAATGGTGGAATCCTGCCCGCCGGAAAATAACACCAGCGCTTTATCCTCTGCTTGGGTCATGACAAGGGAAATGGGGGTCTTCGCCAAAACCGTGCAAGAGCCTATGTTTAGAATTATGGACCTTGATTTTAGCGAAGAAGAAATTTCCCGCTATGCGCGCCACATTCTGCTTGCCGAAGTGGGCGGAACGGGCCAGGCAAAGTTGCGCGCAGCCCGAGTTCTGGTGATCGGCGCAGGGGGCCTAGGCTGCCCCTTGGCGCTCTACCTTGCGGCAGCCGGTGTCGGAACCATCGGCATTGTCGATAATGATGTGGTCGAGCTTTCCAACCTGCAGCGCCAGATTGCGCACACCACGGCACGACTCGGTATGGCCAAAGTGGATTCAGTGGCCGCCGCAGCGCGCGAGATCAACCCGCTGGTAAACGTTGTGCCGCATGCGATTCGCCTGGATGCGACAAACGTCTCCGAGCTGGTTTCCGCTTACGACATCGTTTGCGACGGGACCGATAATTTCCCCACCCGCTTCTTGGTTGCCGATGCTTGTGTGTTGTCCGGGCGGACGCTGATCTCCGCCGCGGTGCTTCGGTTTGAAGGTCAGCTGGCCACGTTCAAACCGCATGCCGATCCGGAAGGGCCGTGCTATCGTTGCCTTTATCCCGAACCGCCTCCCGAAGGGCTTGTGCCCAGCTGCGCGGAGGCAGGTGTGCTTGGGGCTGTGACGGGCGTGATGGGGACGCTGCAAGCAACCGAAGTGCTGAAAGAAATTCTTGGTATCGGGCAAAGCCTTTCCGGCCGGCTTTTGATTTGGGATGCGCTCAGCGCACGGTTTCGGCTGATCCGCCTGAGGCGCGACCCGGCCTGTCCGCTCTGCGGGGCGGAGCGGAAATGGCATGATCTTTCACACCATGCCGAAGGGACGACACGTGTCTGCTTCGTATGAGCCGCTGGGAATTTTGTTGATTTCCGGAACGCATGAACGGGCACACTACGCCTTTGTGCTGGCGGCGGGCGCGGCTGCCTTGGGACGTCCCACCA
Organism: Terriglobia bacterium; assembly: GCA_023511585.1. Classification (GTDB taxonomy): domain Bacteria; phylum Pseudomonadota; class Alphaproteobacteria; order Acetobacterales; family Acetobacteraceae; genus JAIMBF01. Next base: position 4,245 of record JAIMBF010000006.1, on the reverse strand, counting down.
CCGTGTTTGCAACCAATGCCGGCTGCCGCGCGTTGCTTGCGGATTGGTCTAAACTGTCCGGAGCAGAGCGGGAGAGCGTGCTGACATCCCGCGGCATAGCGGGCTTCGAAGCTCTGCGGGAAGCCGCGCGCGAGCTCGGCGTCCGTCTGCTGGTTTGCGAAGCCGGCATGGTTGCCGAAGGCTTGGAGACGGCGGCGCTCTGGCCGGGGGTGGAAGTTGCGGGCGTCGCGAGTTTTTTGGCAGCAAGCGAGGGGGGTCAAATTATTTCACTTTGACGGACGAAAGGCGACAAATTTCGATGAACGCAGTCCCCTGGCCCCGGCGGCGGTCCTGGAGAGGGGATTTTTTTGGTTTTTCGGGGATTCTGCGCGGCTTGCATTATTGCGTTCTGGCTGGCCTGTTGATGGGTTTTGGCCCCTTCCCGGTTTTTGCCCAGAGCCAGGCCGAAACCGCCGCTCCCCTTCCCGCACCGCCGATTCCGCCGTCGGCATCGTCGGCGCCGTCAGCCGAAACCCGGCAGCCCGGGGCAGAAACATCCGCGAACACGGCCCAGCACACGCACAAGACAAAGCATAAGGCGGAAAGCCGTCGCCTGAGCCATCCTGCCGCGGCCACAGCCGCGCGATCGGGATCTGAAAATCCATCGAGCGCGCCTGCCGAAAAAACCGCCGCTTCCATCCAGGCGACCACCTCGCCGACCCAAAACGGGGCAGCACCATCACCGACAGAAAATCCGCCGCAAGCAGGGCCGAATCAGAAGGCTGCAGCCGCCTCCGAAGGCCCCGCTTCCCCACCGTCTTCCACCGCTCTGACAAAAGGAAGCGCATCCGGATTGCCGCTGCCCCGTTTCGCGGCGCTTCGCGCAGATGAGGTGAACCTTCGCGCCGGCCCAGGCACGCGCTATCCGATTGATTGGGTTTATAAGCGTCGCAATCTGCCCGTGGAAATTGAGCGGGAGTTTGATGTTTGGCGGCTTATTCGAGATCCGGACGGGGTGCGGGGCTGGGTGCATCAAGCAACCCTGACGGGGCGCCGTACCTTCATGGTAACCGGGAGTTTGCGGGTCCTGCGCGAAAAGCCCGATGAAAACGCCGCGCCGGTTGCGAAACTTCAGCCCGGCGTGATCGGTCAGATTTTGCATTGCGATGCCGCAAGCGACTGGTGCCAAGTGCGGGTTCGGGATTATCGTGGCTATCTCAAGCGTGAGGAGTTTTGGGGCACTTTGCCCAACGAAGCGATCAACTGAGGGGGGAAATCTATGCCGTCGGATAGCATACCGCGACCCCGCGCACATCACGACCTCGGAGGGGTTGAGCGTTTTCTTTGCGAACGCATCGATCTCAGCCCGCATACGCTGAGCGATTTCGATCGTGAGGTGGATGCGCTGCGGCAGGTTCTCGGGCAGAAAGGCATCATGAGCGTCGACGAACTCCGGCGCGGTATCGAAGCGATTCCTGAGGAAGATTATCTTCGCCTGGGTTATTATCAGCGCTGGCTCCGTTCCATCGTCTCAACCCTTCTCGGTAAGGGAATCATCAGCGAGGCCGAGCTTCTTGCCGCCTTGGAGGCCGCCTAATGCCTACCCTCGAACCGGGAGCAAAGGTACGCGTGCGGCTTGATTGGCCGGAAGCCAGGGGGCCGGCACATATTCGCACGCCGCATTATGTGCGCGGGCGCGAAGGCACGCTGGTTCGATCGCTCGGCGAATTTCGCAACCCCGAAGATTTGGCCTTTGCCCGGCCGGCGCCGGTGCTTCCGCTCTATCACGTGTTGTTCAGTGCCAAAGACCTCTGGCCGGACACGCGGCCGGAACACGACGTTCTTGTGGAGCTCTACGGTTCCTGGTTGGAGGCACTATGAAGTGGGAACAATACCCGGAAGAGCGCGTCTTCGCGGCACTCCGCAGCGTGCTTTCGGCAAAAGGATTGGTCACGGACGCGGAAATTTTCGAGACCATTGCCGTTACGGAGCGCGCAAGCCCCGAGCAAGGCGCGCGCATGGTGGCAAAAGCCTGGGTGGATCCCGATTATCGCGCCTTGCTGCTCCGTGACGGCACTCGGGCGGCGGAACTTCTGAACATTACGATGCGCGGTGCGCCGCCGCTTGGCGTGGCCGAAAATACGCCCGACGTGCACCATCTGGTGGTTTGCACATTGTGCAGTTGTTATCCGCGGGCGGTACTCGGTTACCCTCCGTTTTGGTACAAATCCGTTGCTTACCGCGCCCGCGCGGTGCGTGACCCGCGCGGCGTGTTGGCAGAATGGGGCACTGTGCTTCCCGAGAGCACGCGCATCCGCGTGGTGGACTCGACTGCCGATTACCGCTGGATGGTCTTGCCTCTACGCCCGGCGAACACAGAGGGATGGTCGGAAGAACGGCTTGCAAAACTGGTGCGGGCAACCGACATGATTGGCGTTACGGTGCCGAAGGTTCCGTGAACGCCAAGGGGCCGGAGCCTATCGGGCAAGCAGTTCCTAAGTTAGGAATACTGACAGGTCTTGTTGTAGAAGCGGAACTTGCGCGGCAGCTCGGCTTTGTTGTTTCCGGAGGCGGAACAACCGAAGGCGCAAGGAAAGCGGCTTTGCTCCTCGTCAAGCGCGGTGCGCGCGCATTGTTGAGTTTCGGATTTGCGGGCGGGCTCGATCCCACCCTGCGGCCAGGCGATGTGCTGGTGCCGCGTCTGGTGCTTGGCGCCGATAGAGAATTTCCGGCCGACCCGAATCTGTTAGAATGGCTTGGCGGCGCTAACGTTGCGCGATTGCTTGGGGATGGAAATGTTGTCGCGGATGCCGCTCAAAAACGGAAGCTTTGGCAGCAAACCGGAGCTGCGGCGATTGATCTGGAAAGCGGTGCGCTGGCGGAGGTCGCAGCGCAACACAGCTTGCCGTTCGCAGTGCTTCGGGCCGTGTGCGACCCGGCCGAGCGAAGCCTTCCGCCGGTCGCGCTGACGGCACTCGGGGAAAAAGGGGAAATCGATATCGTTCGGCTTATTTCCGGGCTTTTCAGAAAGCCCTCGCAGTTGCCGGCGCTGGTTGCCCTTGCACGCGATGCTCAAGCGGCGCGGCGGGCGTTAATCGGCGGCGTCCGAGAGCTCCGGCTCAGGCCGCTGATTTTGTAAGCGGGCCATTGCTTCTGCGACGTGGCGGCTGAACACGTATTGGGCCGGCCGTTGGCGGTCCAGCGGGATATCCGGCGCCATCGGTCCTTCCGTGCGCACGCCGCGAAGGGCAACCTTTGCCAATTCCCACGGTTTCCGCACGGCCTCGGCTACCGCCGTTGCTTCATACCCTGAATGCACCATGCAATCGGCGCATTTTTCGTAATTGCCCGTCCCGTAACTATCCCAATCCGTGGTTTCCATCAATTCCTTAAAGGTTTTGGCATAGCTTTCGCCGAGCAGGTAGCACGGCCGTTGCCAGCCGAAGATATTGCGTGTCGGGTTGCCCCAAGGCGTGCAGTGATAGGTGCGATTGCCGGCAAGGAAGTCGAGAAACAGTGCCGATTGATTGAATGCCCAACGCCGCTTGCGCCGGTCTTCACGCGCGAAAATCTGCCGGAACAACTCCTTCGTGCGACGGCGGTTAAGGAAATGCTGCTGATCCGGCGCCCGTTCATACGCATAACCCGGCGAGACGCTGATGCCATCCACACCCATCGCCATCACTTCATCGAAAAACGTAGCAACCCGAGCCGGGTCGGCATCGGAGAAAAGCGTGCAGTTGATGAAGGTGCGAAAGCCCGCTTCTTTCGCCTTCCGAATCGCAGCAACGGCGCGGTCGTAAACACCGCTTTGCGAGACGGATTTATCGTGCTCTTCGCGCAAACCATCAAGGTGAACGGACCAGCTAAAGAAGCGGTTTGGTTTGAAAAGCGAAAGTTTCTTTTCCAACAACAGCGCGTTTGTGCATACGATAACAAATTTCTTACGCGCGATGATGCCTGAAACGATCTGATCGATTTCTTTGTGCAAAAGCGGCTCCCCGCCGGCAACCACAACCACCGGCGCGCCGCATTCATCAACCGCTTCCAAACACTCGGCAACGCTTAGCCGCTGGTTGAGAAGAGGGGCAGGGTAATCGATTTTTCCACAGCCCGCGCATGCCAAATTGCAGCGAAACAGCGGCTCTAACATCAGCACAAGAGGATAACGTTTCCGGCCGAGAAGATGCTGTTTGACAATGTAAGCGCCGACGCGAACGGCCTGATGAAACGGAATCCCCATTTTCCTCTCCTTCAGGCGGCCGG
>JAIMBF010000005.1 GCA_023511585.1 Terriglobia bacterium | reverse complement strand
CCGCATATCGGCAATGCGCGCCCCGCCGTGGTGTTCGATGTGCTCGCGCGGCTTCTGCGGCAACTCTATCCGCGCGTGACATATGTGCGCAACATCACCGACGTGGACGACAAAATCAACGCCCGCGCCTTGGAAACGGGCGAGCCGATCGATGCCATCACCTCCCGCACCATCGCGGCCTATGAAGAGGATATGCAAGCCCTCAACGTGGCGCCTCCGGATGTGGAACCGCGTGCAACCCGCAACATCCCCGAGATGATCGCCATCATCGAACGGCTGATTGCCTCCGGCCACGCTTATGTGGCCGAGGGTCACGTGCTCTTTTCCGTAGAGACTTTTCCCGATTACGGCCACCTCTCCGGCCGCTCGCACGAAGAGCTGCTTGCCGGCGCGCGCGTGGAAGTCGCGCCCTATAAGCGGGATCCGGGCGATTTCGTACTCTGGAAGCCCTCCCCGCCGGAGCTTCCGGGTTGGGACAGCCCCTGGGGGCGCGGCCGGCCCGGTTGGCATATTGAATGCAGCGCCATGTCTTGGCGATACCTGGGCGAAAGTTTCGATATTCACGGCGGCGGGCAGGATCTTCTGTTTCCGCATCACGAGAACGAACGCGCCCAAAGCCTCTGCGCGTTCCCTTCCAGCACCTTTGCGCGCTACTGGGTACACAACGGCCTGTTGCAGGTGAACGGGCGGAAAATGTCGAAAAGCCTCGGCAATGTGTTGCTGGTGCGGGAGCTCCTCGAGCGGGTTCCGGCCGAGGCGGTACGGCTGGTTTTGTTGCGCACCCATTACCGGGCGATGCTCGACTTCACGGATGATGCGCTCATCGAAGCCAAGCGCGAGCTCGACCGGTTCTATCGTGCTTTGGCCAAAAGCCCGGGAGCGGCTGCCCCATCTCCACCCGCGCCGGTTCTGAATGCGCTTTGCGATGATTTGAACACGCCGCGAGCCTTGGCAGAGATGCGAACGCTTGCCTCCGAAGCACTTGCCGGAGATCGTACCGCCGGGGCCGACCTGCGCGCGGCGGGCGCAATTCTTGGCATTCTTCGCCAAGATCCCGATGCTTGGTTTGAACCGGGTCGCGATGATGCGGCGATGATTGCCGAGAAGATCGCCGAACGCGCCGAGGCTCGCAAGCAGCGAGACTTCGCGCGTGCGGATGCTATCCGCGCGGAGCTCGCTGCCCGGGGCATTGTGTTAGAAGACACCCCAACCGGAACGACATGGCGCCGAGCCTGAACAGGATATTGTCATGACCGGGCGCGAAGGCGGAGCCCCCCTCACCCCTATCGATCCAAGCCCGGTGGTGATTCTGGTTCGCCCGCAGCTTGCGGAAAACATCGGCGCCGCGGCGCGCGCCATGGCCAATGGCGGGCTGTTTCATTTGCGCCTCGTCGCACCCCGCGACGGTTGGCCGCAGGAGCGCGCTTGGCGCAGCGCATCCGGCGCCGATCGCATTCTCGATGCGGCAACGACATACGCAACCTTAGCGGAAGCCGTTGCGGATCTTCATCGTGTTTTCGCTACCTGCCCGCGCCCGCGGCATATCATCAAGCCGGTGCTGACTGCCCGCGGCGCCGCGGCGGAGCTGCGTGCCATCGCCGCGCGCGGCCTTGCCGCCGGTATTCTTTTCGGGGCCGAACGCGCAGGGCTTGATAGCGACGAAATGGCCTTTGCCGATACGCTCGTGCGCTATCCGCTAAACCCGGCCTTCTCTTCGCTCAATCTTGCGCAGGCGGTGATGGTCATGGCTTATGAATGGTGGCTCGCGGCGGATGAAACGCCGCCGCGCCGGTTGGTAACGCACGAAACCCGCATCGCCACCAAGGGCGAACTTGAGAATTTCCTCCGTCATCTGATTGCCGAGCTGGATGCTTGCGGATTTTTGGATAACCTGCCGAAACGGCCGGGCATGGTGCGCAACATTCGGCATTTCTTTCAACGCGGAGAGGTCACCGAGCAAGAGCTTCGAACCTTGCACGGCATTATCACCGAACTCGCCCGCGGCCGGCGCACCCGCGGCCGCGACTGAGAGACGAACTTCCAGCCTTTTCTATTGCTTCTCCACCTGGCCGAATTCCAGCTCCACAGGGGTTGCGCGGCCGAAGATCGAGACGCTGACCTTAATGCGCCCCTTCTCCTCGTCGACCTCCTCCACCGTACCGTTGAAGCTGGTGAACGGCCCGTCGGTCACCCGCACCTGCTCGCCCACCTCGAACACCACCGCAGGACGCGGGCGCTCCACCCCTTCCCGGGTTTGTTTGAGCAACCGCTCGGCTTCGGCATCGCTGATCGGGGTCGGCCGCGTGCGCCCGCCCAAGAACCCGGTGACTTTCGGCGTATCCTTCACAAGGTGCCAGGTGTCGTCGGTCAATTCCATGCGGACCAGAACGTAGCCGGGGAAGAACTTGCGCTCGGACTGGACCTTCTGGCCGCGGCGCACCTCCACCACTTCCTCGGCCGGCACCAGCACGTCCTCGATCATGTCCGCAAGCCCCTTTTTGGCCGCTTGCTCTTTGATTTGCTGAGCGATCTTTTTTTCAAACCCGGAATACACGTGCACCACATACCAGCGCTTGGCCATATCTCGCCCTTTCCGATTCAAATGCCGCCGGCAAAGAGGGAGCGAACGAAAAGCCCCACAACCTGGTCCACCACAAAGAAAAACGTGGCCGCAAGCGCCACCATGGCAAACACAAGCGCCGTGGTGATCAATGTCTCGCGCCGCGTGGGCCAAGAAATCTTGGCCACCTCGCTGCGCACTTCCCGCATGAATTTGGTCGGACTCAGTGCCACGCTCTATTGCATCCTTCGCTCAGCAATCCAACGCGCCGATCCAGCTTGCGCTGCGGCCGATTTGGCAGGGGAGGAGGGTCTCGAACCCCCAACCTCCGGTTTTGGAGACCGGCGCTCTAGCCAATTGAGCTACACCCCTTCCGTTCGGTGCGTTGATCGCTAGACACAATGCACGAACGCGCTTGTCAAGGGCGTTGCTCATCCGGGGCGGGCACCGGCAGCGTTTGCGCAATCAGCGCAGCGGTTTCCGCGGCGCGGGGATCAGACATCGCCGAAAGCGCGGCGATCACGCCCTTACGGTCTGCCACGCTGCGGTTCTGGCTCATTTTCCACTGGGTTTCCACCCGCGTCGGCTGCAACCAGAATGAGCGGATGCCCCGCAGCATGCGTTGCCGATAATCGGCAGGCAGGCTTGCCAGCCGGAAGCCGGCAGGATCCAGCAGAGCAAGCGTGTCCAAAATTTCCGTCACCTCCGCCTCGTCCTCGGCAAGGCGAAGCGTGCCATACACATGCACGGCTGCGTAGTCCCAAGTCGGCACCGCGGGCTGCGTTTCGTACCAAGACGGGGAAATATACGCGTGCGGGCCGGTGAACACCGCCAGCGCCTCACCGCCGTTAAGGCAAGCACATTGCGGGTTGCCGGCCGCGAGATGGCCGCCAAGCACAAAGCCTTCACCCTCTCGGCGGAGCATGAAGGGAATGTGAGAGGCATCGAGCCGCGGCGCAACGCTAACCAGAATACCGAATGGGTTGGCGCGAATAAGGCCGATAGTCTGCTCGGGATCTGTTTGAACAAAGGCTGGACGAAGATACATCCGCACTCTCCTCCCTCTTCACGCGCCGCGGACACAAACCGGATGGGCACCAGAATAGGAAAACTTGCGCAAGAACGAAGCCCTATTGCGGTATCGCCGGAATGCAGGCTTCTCGCGTCTCGGGAATTGCGTTTGCGGCGCTACCCACGCGACCCGCAACCCGATTTCCCGGGCCGCCGATTGAGAGCAAGCGGGCGATAAAAGCAGGCCACTACGCCGCTTCGGCCTCTTCGGTCTCCACCAAACGCAGGGCCTGGCGCCGCAGCAATTGGCGATAGGGGCCGGGGACGCGCTCCAGCTCCTGCGGCGAGCCGTCTTGGACGATCTGCCCCGCCTCCATCACCACAATGCGGTCGAAGTTCTTGAGAGTGGCCAAACGGTGCGCCACCGCAATCACGGTGCGGCCGGTCATGAGCCGGTCCAGCGCCTGCTGCACATATTGCTCGGATTCGGAATCGAGCGCCGAAGTCGCCTCGTCCAGCAAGAGCACCGGGGCATTGCAGAGGAACGCGCGCGCAATGGCAAGCCGCTGGCGCTGACCGCCCGAGAGCTTCACGCCCCGCTCACCGACAATAGTGTCGAAACCCTGCGGCAAGGCTTGGATGAAATCCAGGCAGTTCGCCGCCCGTGCCGCGGCAAAGACCTCTTCGTCGGTCGCATCCGGGCGGCCGTAGCGAATGTTTTCCATCACGCTCCGGTGGAACATCATAACATCCTGCGGCACCACCGAGATGGCTTTATGCAGGCTGGCCAGCGTGATTCGCCGAATATCCTGGCCGTCAATCAGAATTTGCCCGCTCTCCACGTCCCGCAGCCGTTGCAGCAGCGCGAGCACCGTGCTCTTGCCGGCACCGGAACGGCCAACCAGGCCCACTCGCGTGCCCGGTTCCACAACCAAGTTGAAGTTGCGCAAAACCGGGCCGCCCTCGGGATAGGCAAAGCAGACGTTCTGGAACTCAACTCGGCCACGCTGCGGCCGCAGCCAATGGGCGTTCGCGGCATTGCTGAGCTCGTGCGGCACGAGAAGCGTGGCGAGAGATTCCGCAAGCCGCGCCACGTGCTGGACCATCTCCACCAAAGCCACCGCCAGATCCCGCGTGCCGTGCAGAATGTTAAAGCCGAGCGTGCTGACCAGAACCACACCGCCCGTGCTCGCGCGCCCGTGCTGCCAAAGCAAAAGCGCCCAGCACATCAAACCGGCCGTGAGAACCGCCGTGAACACAGCGTGCAAAAGCCTGAGCTTCTCCATATAACGCAGGCTCAGGCGGCGTGTTCGCATCTCTTGCCCGAGATTGTGGTCAAACCGGACCCGCTCGCGTAAAGATGCGCCAAACGCCCGCACCACTGCGATATTGCCGATAACGTCCACCAGCTCGCCGTCAACAATTGCGGCATCTCGCGCATAGGCGCGATGCAGCGGCCGTCCTTTTGCCGCAAGCCGAATGAGCAACGCCCCCATGGCCACCGAGATGGTTCCCAAAACCGCCGCCATCGTCGCGTTCACGCTTGCCAAAAGGCCGATGGAAAGAAGCACCATAAAGCAGGGCGGCAAGACGTTCCAGGCAAACAGACTCTCTACCGTGTAAACGGCGTTGGCCGTCGCGGTGATCCGGGAAGCCAAAGCCCCGGGAAGGCGGTCGGCAAAATAAGCCGGCGAATGACCCAAAAGATGCGCGAACAGAACACGCCGGATATCGCCCGTAACGGCAACAAACGCATGCGTTGCGGTCCACCCTCCAATGCGCCAGGTGAGGTTATCGGCAGCGATAATCCCCGCAAGCAGCGCGAAAGCGCTCCAAAGATGCGCAACATCGTGCGAGGAGAGCACGTCCACCAAATGCTTCAGCGCGTATTGGGAAAATACCGAAAAACTCACCGCGAACAGCACCGCGCCCAAGACAATCGCATGGCTTGGCGCGTGCTTCATCACGTTGAAAAAAATAAAGGCAAGCGGCCTTCCGGCAAAGGCAACCAGCCTTTGGCTTCGACGCTCGCGAGAAGCCGATGCCGACATCTGAGACATCCCTTGAAACTGCACCGCAAGCAAATGCCTGCGCGGTCGATTCAGGGCTTTCATAAAAGCATTCATTGCGGCGGCACTAAGGCAAACTTGCCAAAAATTCGCCGCCATCGCTGCCTAAGTCCGCTTCATCCCCTGGTTCTACAAACGCGCCTATTCGCAAGGAACTTCATAAGAATGCGTATCGCCCAAATCGCACCGCTCTACGAGGCCGTCCCACCCAAACTCTATGGCGGCACCGAGCGCGTGGTTGCCTATCTTTCCGACGAGCTGGTAAAGCTCGGGCACAAAGTCACGCTGTTTGCCAGCGGCGATTCCGCCACCTTGGCGGAACTGCACGCTGTTTGGCCGCAAGCATTGCGGCTCGACCCCTCTATCCGGGACCCGATCGCCCCACACATCTTGCTGATGGAAACAGTGCGGCGGCTGGCGGATGAGTTCGACGTGCTGCACTTCCACAACGACTACCTGCCCTTCCCCTTGTTCAGCCGTCAGCGCACGCCATGGCTCAACACATTGCATGGCCGGCTTGATCTGCCGGAATTCCAGGCCGTGGCCTCGGCGTTCCCGAAAGTGAATCTGGTATCGATCTCCAACGCCCAACGCCGGCCGGTGTCGCACCTCAATTTCATCGGCACGGTCTATCACGGCTTGCCCGAGGATCTGCTGCGCCCGCAGCCGGTCGAGCCGGGTTACCTTGCCTTCCTCGGCCGCATTTCCCCGGAAAAGGGACCCGACCGGGCCATTCGGATCGCACGCCGCGCCGGCTTGCCGCTGAAGATTGCCGCCAAGGTCGATAATGCGGATCGCCAGTTTTTTGAATCGGTCGTTCGTCCGCTGCTGAAGGAGCCGGGCGTGGAGATGATCGGGGAAATCAACGAAGCGCAGAAACCCGGTTTTCTCTCCGGCGCGCGGGCATTGCTGATGCCTATTGATTGGCCGGAACCTTTTGGTTTGGTGATGATCGAGGCAATGGCCTGCGGCACCCCGGTGATCGCGTTCAATTGCGGCTCGGTGCCCGAAGTCATGGAAGACGGCGTCACGGGTTTCATCGTCAATGATGAGCAATCCGCGGTTGCCGCCCTTGCACGGCTGGATGAGATTGATCGCGCCCAGGTGCGCCGGCGTTTTGAGGCGCGTTTCACCGCGCGCCGCATGGCCGAGGACTACGTTGCTCTTTACCAAGAGCTCCTCGCCGAGGAACATCAGCCCCGGTTGCGGGTTATCGCCTGAAGAGCACGCCGCCGGCGCGGCCTCTTGTTTGGAGCGGTTTCGGTGTTTGCCTTACGCTGAAACCGCTTTCATTTCTGGGCGAAGCACGGGGTTTGGAACGGGCCCGGGCGGCTTTTTGAAAAAGGGCAACGGCGCCCCTTGCCTGCCTTCGACTTTTCGCGAAATTCGGACTACTCCCAAACGAATCTAGGAGAAAGCCGGATAAACGACGGCCGGTTTATAACTTTTATAATCTCGCGCTTTTTTGGAAACCGCACCCTTTGCCTGCGAAGTCACCGCACGTAGGCTTTTCCGCCTTGCGCGGCGTGCTCAGACCGAAAGGTCCAGCAATGAGCCCCGCGGGAGAACCGTCCCCGGTTGCACGGAAATTGGCGGTTTGGTGGGAAATGTCGGCGGCGGTTGATCGGTCGAGCGGGTTGATGCGGGTGAAGAGCGCGCAACAGCTTTCTCATCCCGGATCGGGCGTATAGGAGATGTCGCCGCCGCACTGCCTGCCGCGGCGTGAGTGCTGAACCCGGCGAGAACGTTGTGCGCAATCATGCGCATGATGGTGATACGCATTGGTAAACAACCGGTTAACGCCCGGTTTTACCGCAAACCGCCGCCGATGGCAAACGATGGGCTGATTTTCCTAACCGGCCGCGGGGGTAAGAGCGACCAGGTCCTGCCCCTCCTGCACCATTTCCCCGACCGCAACCGCTACCGTCTCAACCCGGCCGGCAATCGGCGCGGTAAGGGTCAGTTCCATTTTCATCGCTTCCAGCACCACTAACGCCGCTCCCCGCTCGACAAGCTGCCCCTCCTCCGCAAACACGCGCCGCACGTAACCCGGAATGGGCGCGCGGACGCGGTCCTCTCCGGCCGCCTCGCCTTCTTCCGGGCGAGAGGGATCGCGGCGGGAAAGCGCATAGCGTTTGCCGTCGAAAAAGGTCGTATAGACATCGCCTGCTTGCACAATCGAGACTACGCGCTGCGTTTCGTCCAGGCAAAGCTGAAGCAAACCCCCGTCCCATTCGCCGCTGACGATGTGCTCACCGCTTTCCATCTGAAGCCGCCATCGCCCCGCCTCCAGCGGAAATGCGCGCACCTCGTAAACCTTTCCATGGCCGGCAAGGACAATCTCATGGCAGTTCGGCAGATTGAGCGCCCACGCATCCGTCTCGGCCCAAGGAGAATAAGGGTCTTCCCTGGCCCGCGCGTTTTCCGCGGCGATTTTTTTGCGCATTTCCAGTTCCCGGAAAACGATGGCCGCAATGGCAAACTCCGGAATTTCCGCATCGGGGCGCAGCATTTCCGGGTGGCGTTCCAGAAAGTTCGTATCGACGCCGCCCTCGGCAAACTCGGGATGTTCGGCAATCGCGCGCAACAAATCGAGATTGGTTTCCACACCGGCAACTTCGCACTGCGCCAAAGCCGTTGCCAAACGTCTCAGTGCCGCGGCGCGCGTCTCGCCATGCACAATCAGTTTGGCAATCATCGGATCATACTCTACCCGCACGGCATCGCCGGCTCGCACGCCGCAGTCCACCCGCACTGCGGGACTCGGTTCGGGCAGACGGAGATGCGTAATGGTGCCGATGGACGGCAGAAAATCGCGCGCAGGATCTTCAGCATAAATACGTGCCTCAATCGCGTGCCCCGAGCAACGCAATTCTTCTTGTTGCAGCGGCAGTTTTTCCCCGGCAGCGACCCGCAACTGCCATTCCACCAAATCCTGCCCCGTGATCATTTCGGTGACAGGGTGTTCGACCTGTAAGCGGGTATTCATCTCCATAAAGTAAAATTCACTATCGGCGCGGAGAAACTCCACGGTACCGGCACCGACATAGCCAACCGCTCGTGCGGCGGCGACGGCTGCTTCACCCATGGCGCGTCGATCGGAAGGGCCCACACCCGGGGCCGGCGCTTCCTCGATAATTTTCTGATGTCGCCGCTGGATCGAACAATCGCGTTCGAAGAGATAGACGGCATTGCCGTATGTGTCGGAGAATATCTGCACTTCAACATGCCGGGCGTGCGGCAAATATTTCTCCAAAAGAACGGTATCGTCGCCGAACGCCGCTAAGGCTTCCCGTTTGGCGCCGGCCAATGCCGCCTCAAATTCCTCGGCCCGTTCCACCAGCCGCATGCCTTTGCCGCCGCCGCCGGCAGAGGCTTTGATCATAATCGGGTAACGAAGCCGCGCCGCCTCAGCCGCCAAGCTCTTGGTGTCCTGGGCTTCGCCGTGATAGCCCGGAATCAACGGCACGCCTGCCTTTCTCATCAGCTCTTTGGCAGCGGCTTTTGAACCCATCGCACGGATCGCTGCAGCCGGAGGACCGATAAACACAATGCCGGCCGCAACGCAGGCTTCTGCAAAATCGGGATTTTCGGAGAGAAAGCCGTATCCGGGGTGGATGGCTTCCGCTCCGGATCGGCGCGCGGCATCAAGAACGGCGGCAATATTCAAATAGCTTTCGCGGGAAGGAGCAGGTCCAATCCGATACGCCGCATCGGCCAAGGCCACATGTTGGGCTTTCGCGTCCGCGTCGGAATAAACGGCAATCGGCGAGATGCCGAGCTTACGCGCCGTGCGGATGATGCGCACTGCGATTTCGCCGCGATTGGCAATCAAGATTTTACGAAACATGTCCTCTCACATTCGGAAGACGCCGAAACGCGTTGCCCCGATCGGCGCGTTCAACGCCGCCGAGATGGCAAGCCCAAGCACGCGCCGCGTCTCTTTCGGATCGATGACGCCGTCATCCCAAAGCCGGGCCGAAGCATAATACGGATGTCCCTGCCGCTCGTATTGCGCGCGGATCGGTGCCTTAAATGCCTCCTCTTGCTCCGCCGGCCAAGTCTCTCCCCGCGCTTCGATGTTGTCGCGTCGCACTTGCGCCAAAACCGAAGCTGCCTGCTCGCCGCCCATCACACTGATGCGCGCATTCGGCCACATCCAAAGAAAGCGCGGACTATAGGCGCGCCCGCACATGGCGTAATTGCCCGCCCCGAAACTCCCGCCGATAATTACGGTGAATTTCGGCACTTCCGCGGTCGCAACCGCGGTGACCATTTTTGCTCCGTCTTTGGCAATCCCGCCCGCTTCATATTTCCGCCCCACCATAAAACCGGTGATGTTTTGCAAAAACACAAGCGGAATACCCCGCTGCGCACAGAGTTCAATAAAATGCGCGCCTTTTTGCGCGCTCTCCGAAAACAGAATGCCGTTATTGGCAACAATCCCTACAGGATAACCCCATATACGGGCAAACCCCGTCACCAAGGTGGTGCCGTAAAGGCGTTTGAACTCGTCAAGCCAGCTATCGTCGACAATCCGCGCTATAATTTCTCGCACTTCGAAGGGCTGACGGAGATTTTCCGGCACAACGCCGTATATTTCTTCCGGATCATAACGCGGCGGGCGTGGCGGCAGCAAATCCAGTTGCGTCTTTTTGCCGGGGTTCAGTGTCGCCACAATGCGCCGCGCAAGGCTTAAGGCATGCGCATCGTTTTCTGCGTAATGATCGGCAACGCCGGAAATGCGCGCGTGTACGTCGGCGCCGCCGAGCTCTTCCGCCGAGACCACTTCTCCGGTTGCCGCCTTCACTAAAGGCGGGCCGCCAAGAAAAATCGTTCCTTGATTACGAACGATGATCGTCTCGTCCGACATAGCCGGTACATACGCCCCTCCGGCTGTGCAAGAACCCATAACAACGGCGATTTGCGGGATTCCCTCGGCAGAAAGACGTGCCTGATTGTAAAAAATTCGGCCGAAATGATCCCGATCCGGAAAGACTTCATCCTGATTCGGCAAATTCGCCCCGCCCGAATCGACAAGATAAATGCAGGGTAACCGATTTTGCCAAGCAATTTCCTGCGCGCGGAGATGTTTCTTGACGGTCAGAGGATAATATGTTCCCCCCTTCACCGTTGCATCGTTCGCAACGATGACGCACTCCCGCCCGGAAACCGAGCCGATACCGGTAATAATGCCGGCCGCGGGCACTTCTTCATCATAAACGCCGTAGGCCGCAAGCTGCGAAAGCTCCAGAAAGGGCGTGCCCGGATCCAGCAATCGGCGCACTCGCTCGCGCGGTAACATCTTGCCGCGTGAAAGATGCCGCTCCCGCGCCTGCGCGCCGCCCCCTTCGCTGATCCGCGCAACCAAAGCGCGCAAATCCGCAACCAGCGTCTGCATGGTTTCTCTGTTGCGGCGGAATGTCTCCGACCGTGTATCAATTCCGGAAAGCAATTGCATGCGCTAGGCCGTCTCTTTAAATAATTCACGACCGATCAGCATACGCCGGATTTCCGAAGTCCCCGCGCCGATCTCGTATAATTTGGCATCGCGTAAAAGCCGCCCGGCCGGGTAGTCGTTGATATAGCCGTTGCCGCCGAGACACTGGATGGCTTCCAGCGCCATCCATGTCGCCCGCTCGGCAGCGAAGAGAATAACACCCGCTGCGTCCTTGCGGGTTGCACCTCCGGCATCGCATGCGCGCGCAACGGCGTAAACATACGCGCGAGCAGCGTTCAATGTTGTGTACATATCGGCAAGTTTCGCCTGTATGAGCTGAAACTCGCCGATGGGTTGGCCAAATTGCCGGCGTTCGTGAATGTAAGGGATCACAACATCAAGGCAGGCTTGCATGATGCCGAGCGGGCCGGCGGACAACACAACCCGCTCGTAATCCAGACCGCTCATGAGCACGCGCACGCCTTCCCCTTCAAGGCCCAAAACATTCTCCGCCGGCACCTCACAATTCTCGAACACAAGCTCACAGGTGTTGGACCCGCGCATGCCGAGCTTATCAAGCTTCGGCGAAGAGGAAAAACCGGGAAACCCCCGTTCGACAATAAAAGCCGTGATACCGCGCGGCCCGGCTTTGATGTCGGTCTTGGCATAAACCACCAAGACGTCGGCGTCCGGACCGTTTGTAATCCACATCTTGGTGCCGTTCAGAATGTAACGATCACCACGCCGTTCGGCACGCAATTGCATTGATACGACATCGGAGCCGGCATTCGCCTCACTCATCGCCAGCGCGCCTACGTGCTCACCGCTGATGAGTTTGGGCAAATAGCGGCGCTTTTGTTGCTCGGTGCCGTTGCGGCGGATCTGATTCACACAAAGATTGGAATGCGCCCCGTAAGAAAGCCCGACAGAAGCCGAAGCGCGGCTGATCTCTTCCATCACCACGCAATGTTCAAGATAACCAAGCCCTGCTCCGCCGTATTCCTCTTCCACGGTAATGCCCAGCACGCCCAGCGCCCCGAGTTTGCGCCAGAGATCGGGGGGAAAATTATTGCTCCGGTCGATTTCCGCAGCACGCGGCGCAATCTCGGCAGAAGCAAACCGCGCCACCGTTTCGCGTAAGGCATCGACGGCTTCGCCCAATTGAAAATCAAGTCCCGGGAAACGATTATTCAACCCCATGGGTCATCTCTCCGTTTTGAAGGCTTTGCCGATCAGCGCTCCCAATCACGTCTTTCCTTCTTCCGCCATTTTCTCTTTCAGCCAAGGCTCGATGACGAAGTTCGGAGCCGTATGAATAAGTTGATAAGGAGGAAAGTTTGCCCAGTTGATCTTTCGTGCCAATGCCTTGCTAAAATCGAAAGAAACGGCAATTTGCTCCTTCTCCGTTCCATTTCCGCTCGGATACCGCAGATAGCCGGAAAAGTGCATCTTTTCGGGTGCATCCTGGCTACCGAAAATAACATTGATGACAATCGGCATGTAGTCGATCAACAGTGAAAAGCCGACGGAATAGAGATGCAGCAATATATACATCGGCGAGATCCGCGCGTTGATCATGCCAAGTTCGCGTAACTCGCTCAAATGGCCAAGATAAACTTCTTGCGTCAATCGCACATCGCAACGCGGCGGGTTGGCTTTTCGATCTTGCGAGGTGGAAAAACCGTAATGCGAGAGCTCTTCGAAAAGCGCGCGACTTCGCGCCAACACCTCCGCAGACGTTCCCGCTTTCGCTTTTCCTTTTGTCTCGCTCGGGCCGGCTGCCTGCAGCCCGCGGCGCAGCGGCGCTATTGCAAGCAGCGTCCCGCCACAAACATACCGGATCAGCCGGCGGCGATAAAAGGGCTCCATAAAGCGGCCTTTCATTCATAGGGTTTCGCCGAGTTCTTGGAATTTCCCCCGCCAATTTTCATTTTCCTAACACCCTCGGCGCGGCTTTGTTTTGGTAACGGGCGCGCCAATGATCGCGGTCCTGCCGGAATACGCCCGCCGGCATCAGGCTTGCTCGGGAACCAAGCCGCTGCGGCTTTGCCCGGAAAGCCAACGGAAAGCAACCGAAAAATCCTTCTCCGCAAGGCCGCTTTCGGCCAGGCGCTGATAAAGCATGGCGGCATGTGCGCCAAGCGGGGTCGGCGCATCGCTCTGTGCGGCAGCAAGCTGCGAAAGCCGCAAATCCTTCAACATCAATGCCGCCGTGAAACCGGCCTCGTAGTCGCGGTTCGAAGGTGCGGAAGGAACAGGGCCCGGCACGGGGCAATAGCTTGTGAGCGACCAGCATTGGCCGGAAGACTTTGAAGCAACCGCAAAGAGCTTCTCTCGCGCCAGCCCCAACTTGTCGGCCAATACGAAGGCTTCGCACACGGCCAGCATACTGACTCCGAGAATCATGTTGTTACAGATTTTTGCCGCCTGGCCTGTGCCGGCTCCGCCCGTATGGACGATGGTGCTGCCCATTGCGGCAAGCACAGGTTTGGCCCGTTCGAATGCCGCTTCGCTGCCGCCGACCATGAAGGTGAGCGTGCCGGCCGTCGCCCCGCCCACCCCGCCGGAAACCGGTGCATCCAGCATCTCATGCCCGGCTTTTTCCGCCGCGGCGGCGACCGTCCGCGCCGTCTCCACGTCAATGGTGGAAGAGTCGATGAACAAAGCGCGGTGTTCGCCAAGAGCGGCAATCAAACCTTGCGGGCCCAAATACAACGCGCGAACGTCATCCCCGGCCGGCAACATGGAGATAATCACCTCGGCCTCTTTCGCGGCCGTTGCGGCCGTCTCCGCCGTGCGTCCGCCGGCCGCGCGGTGTTTTGCCATCGCTTCCGAAATGATATCATAACCGATCACGTCATGCCCGGCCTTCAGCAGATTCGCCGCCATTGGCTGGCCCATTTTGCCAAGGCCGATAAAAGCGATTTTCGTCATTGTTAAGTCTCCGGCTACGTTAGTTTTCTTGCAGCAGGCGTCTGGCAATAATGACGCGCATAATTTCATTCGTTCCTTCAAGGATGCGGTGCACCCGAAGGTCGCGCAAATACCGCTCGATCTGGAATTCCTTGATATATCCGTATCCGCCGTGAAGCTGCAGCGCCTGGTCGCAGATGCGAAAGCAAAGATCCGTAGCGAAACGCTTTGCCATGGCGCAGCGCATGGTCGCATCGGCTTCCCCCGCATCCAGCGCCGCAGCGGCGCGATGCACCATCAACCGCGCCGCCTCCAATTCCGTTGCCATATCGGCAAGCATAAACTGCAGCGCTTGAAAATCCGCCAAAGGCCGGCCGAATTGCCGCCGCTCGCGCATGTAATTCCGCGCCGCTTCCAAGGCCGCCCGTGCCCCGCCGAGCGAGCAGGCCGCGATGTTCACCCGCCCGCCATCAAGCCCCATCATTGCGATACGGAAACCTTCGCCTTCCGCGCCCAATCGGTTCGTCACCGGTACCCTGCAGTCTGCAAACTCCACTTGCGCGGTCGGCTGCGAATTCCATCCCATCTTGCGTTCGGGCTTGCCGAAGGAAAGGCCGGGCGAGCCCTTTTCCACGAGTAAGCAGGAAATGCCGTGCGGGCCTTCCGCCCCGGTGCGCACCATCACGGCATAAAGATCCGTTGCCCCCGCACCGGAAATAAATGCTTTGGTACCTGAGAGCACATAAGTCTCGCCGGTGCGGACGGCGCGCGTGCGAAGGCTTGCGGCATCGGAACCCGAATTGGGCTCCGTGAGGCAATAACTCGCAAGCTTTTCCCCCCGCAAAAGCGAAGGAAGATAGCGCTCTCGCTGCGCTTCGGTGCCGAAACGCGCAATCATCCACGCCACCATATTGTGGATGGAAAGGTATGCCGCGGTCGAGGGATCTGCTGCCGCCAATTCCTCAAAGATCAGCGCCGCCTCCAGACGGCCGAGCCCCGAGCCGCCATGCTCTTCGCTGACATAAATACCGGCAAAACCAAGATCTGCGGCCGCGCGCAGCGTCTCCACGGGAAAAATTTTCTCTTCATCCCAGCGCGCCGCATGCGGCAGCAACTCTTCTCCGGCAAATTTTCGGGCCACTTCCTGGATGGCCCGTTGCTCTTCGGAAAGTTGAAAATCCATCACGCGTTTCCTTGTCCTTGTGCCAAGCTTTCTAGCCCAGCTCGGGCCCGCTGCGTAGGCCCCCCTCGGGCGGAACTTGCCGAGCTACCCACGCTCCGGCAAGACTTGGCTTTCCGGCATAGAGGGAGGACGGAAATGAGCGAAGTTGCCACCGAGTTTCTGTTTGAAATGCGCCTGAACGTAATCGCGCCCGTGGATGTAGGGACAGTGGGCGGCAATGTCCGCCGTTTCGCGGCCGTCACCGACGGCAGTTTTGAAGGCCCGAAGCTGCGCGGGGTAGTTTTGCCGGGCGGCAGCGATGCGCTGGTCATCCATCCCAACGGACGCACCTTGTTGGATGTTCGGCTAGCTTTGCAAACGCACGACGGCGCGGCGATTTTCCTGCAATACCGAGGGGTGCGCAGCGGCCCGGAAGCAGTGCTCCAACGGCTGGCGCGGGGGGAAACCGTTGACCCGTCGGACTACTACTTTCGCACCATACTCCTCTTCGAAACCGGCGATGCGCGCTACGCTTGGCTCAATGATCTGGTCGGGGTGGGTCTCGGCCGGCGAGAGCCGAACGGGCCGATCTATCGTGTCTTCGCCCTCCGCTAAGGCCGAGAAAAGCAAAACGGCTGGCCTATTCTTCGCGCAGCGGGCGAGAAAGTAGGGAGGTCATGGCTTGCTGCAGAGAAATCCGCCCGGCGAGAAGATCGGCAACGGCAGCGGCAATAGGCAGTTCCAACCCCGCCTTTGCCGCGCGCGCCACCAAAGCCGGGGCAGTGGTCACCCCCTCCGTAACGGTGGTGCGGGCGGCAAGAATCTCTTCCAGCCGCTCGCCCCGGCCTAGGGCATAGCCCAGGCTGTAATTGCGGCTGGCAAGTCCTGTAGAGGTCAACAGCAAATCCCCCAAGCCCGAAAGCCCGGCCACCGTCTCTGCCCGCCCGCCCAGGGCAACGGTCAGTCGTGCAATTTCGGCAAGGCCTCTGGTCATCAGCGCCGCGCGGGCGTTTTCCCCAAGCCCGGCCCCGATCACCGCTCCCGCCGCAATGGCAATGACGTTTTTGGCCGCACCGCCCAGCTGGGCGCCCACGGGGTCATCATTGCCGTAGAGGCGAAATCGGGCCGTGCCGAGGCGCGCGGCAATCTCGGTGCGCAAAGCCCGATCATACCCCGCCACCACCGAGGCCGCCGGCAAACCCGCGGCAATTTCGTGCGCGAAGTTCGGCCCGGTGAGAACCGCGAGGGGGCGCCGGGGATCCAGCGCGGCCATCACTTCCAACGGCAAAGCCAGCGTCTCGGCCTCCAGACCTTTGGCACAAACGAGCGCCGGCCCCCGCGGCACCATGGCCGCAACGGCGCGCAAATATTGCATCGGCACGGCCAGCACAAAAAGCTCCGCCTGAGCGGGCATGCGCGCGGTAACGACGATCTCCTCCGGCAATGGAAAACCCGGAAGGCGCGGGTTCTCCCGTGTGCGGGCGATGGCGGCAGCGCGCTCGGGGTCGCGCACCCAAAGGCGCACGCGGTTGCCGGCGCGGGCGCATTGCAAAGCCAGCGCGCTACCCCACGCGCCGGCGCCGATCACGGCAATGTCACTCATCGGCGAGTCGCACCAGCCGCACCCCCGCACCTGCTTGGCCCGTCCCGAGCCTTTCCAACAACGCCGAGAGAATCGCCCGAACCTCCTCTTCGAATCGGAACGGCGGGTTGATCACCACAAGGCCGGAGCCGTTGAGGCGCGTAGGGTCGGTAGGTTCGCGCAGCACGAGCTCCGCCGCCAGAATGTCGCGTATCCCGCTTTCGGCCAACATGGTATGAAACGCCCGCACAGGGGCACGATGCTTGATGGGGTACCATACGGCATACACGCCGTGGCGAAAGCGCTTGAACGTGCCGCGTAAGGCTTTCAACAAATGGTCATACTCCTCGGGGTCTTCGAAGGGCGGATCAATCAGCACCAGCCCCCGCCCCTCGCGCGGCGGCAGCAGCGCGCGCAAAGCCTCATAGCCGTCGCGAGCGTGCACGCCTACCTGCCGATCACGGACAAAGCGCGCGCGCAGCAAAGCCACATCTTCGGGATGGAGTTCGCAACAAGCCAGCCGATCCCCCTCCCGTAGGCAGGCGCGAATTAAAAGCGGCGAACCCGGATAGAGCCCCAGCCGCTGCACGAGCCCGAGATAATCGGCCAAAGCCGGCGGAGGATTCGCAAGCAGCAAGCCAATGCCGCGCCGCCACTCCCCCGTCAGCTTCGCCGGACCCTCCTCCAGCGCATAGGCACCGGCGCCGGCATGCGTATCCAAGACAAAGAAGGGGCTTTGCTTGCGAGCGAAAGCACGCAAAAGCCACACGAGCAGCGCGTGCTTCATGCAATCTGCAAAATTGCCGGCATGAAAAGCGTGCCGATAATTCATCTCAAGGTGCCGGCAAGGATTCGGCGCTGGTGGACAATGCCTCAAGCGGCCAGCGCGGGCGCGGGGAAAAATCCAGCCCATCGCTAAGCCCCAGCCGAAGCCGCTCGACTCCCGCCCACGCCACCATCACCGCATTGTCGGTGCATAGCGAAGGCGGCGGAACGAAGAAACCGAACCCGAGCGCTTTGGTCTGTTCGGCCACTGCAGCCCGAATCGTCTGGTTCGCAGCCACGCCCCCGGCCATCACCAAGTTGCAAGCGCCCGGCGAATAGGCGCGAAAGGCCGCCATGGCATGGGCGGCGCGATCGGCCAAAACCTCCGCCACCGCCTGCTGAAAGGAAGCCGCGACATCGGCCGCAAACGATCGGGCAAGCGGTCCCGGGGGCTTGCTTGCCACAAGCTGTGCCACCGCGGTCTTCAGTCCGGAAAAGCTGAAATCGCAGCCCGGCCTGCCCAGAAGCGGTCGAGGGAGGGGAAACGCAAAAGGATCGCCCGAGGCAGCCAAGCGTTCCAAGTAAGGCCCCCCCGGCCAGGGCAGGCCGAGAAGCTTTGCGACTTTGTCAAACGCCTCCCCTACCGCATCGTCCAACGTGCCGCCAAGCCTTCGGTAGTTGCCAACGCCCAAAACGGCCACGCATTGGCAGTGTCCTCCGGAAAGCAGCATCAGAAGGTAGGGAAACGGCACTTCTTCGGGGAACAAACCCGGCAGGCGCGGGCTCAATGCGTGCGCCTCCAGATGATTGATCGCCACAAAGGGCTTTTTTTGCGCCAGCGCAATTCCCTTGGCAAAGCTCGAGCCTACAATCAATCCGCCGATGAGGCCGGGGCCCGAGGTCGCGGCAACGCCGGCGAGATCCCCAAAGCGCAGCCCCGCTTCACCCATGACCCGTTTCACCAATTCCGGCAGATGGTGCAAATGTGCGCGTGCAGCAATCTCGGGCACCACGCCCCCATGCGGAGCGTGCTCGGCAAGCTGGCTCAGCACCGCTTCCGCAAGGACCTTGCCTGCACTGTCCAGAACTGCCGCAGCGGTCTCATCGCAGGAGGTTTCAATGCCGAGCACCGGCCCTTCCGCGCGGGGAAGATAGTGGAAATGCATGGTTTTCTCTTTCCTTTCCCCGCATGTAGGATTACGAGGCCCCGATGAACAAGCCCTTGCCCCCCTCCATAGGCAGCCGCGCGATCGCGGTAAAACCCCATAGCCGCGAATTGCCCTTGCGGGTCGGCACGCGCGGCTCTCCGCTCGCCTTGGCACAAACGCGCTTCTTTCTGAACCAGTTGCGCACGTTCTGCCCGGTGCTTCGCACGCTCGACGTATTTGAGGAACACGCCATCCGCACCACCGGAGATCTGGTGCAGGACCGGCGGCTCGCCGATATCGGCGGCAAGGGGCTTTTCGCGAAAGAGATTCATGAAGCGCTGGCCGACGGCCGGATCGACTTCGCCGTGCATAGCCTGAAAGATTTGGAAACTCACCTGCCGGACGGCATTGTCCTCGGCTGCACGCTGCCGCGAGAGGATGCGCGAGACGTGCTGATTCTCGGGCCGCGCTGCGCTGCCTCGGATGCGGCGGATCCTATCTCCGCTCTGCCTTGGAACGCCGTCTTGGGCACCTCCTCGGTGCGCAGGCAAGCGCAGTTGCTGCATATGCGCCCGGATCTTCGCGTGGTCACGCTGCGCGGCAATATCCAAACCCGACTCGATAAACTCACCGCCGGGGTTTGCGATGCGACCTTGCTGGCCCTTGCCGGGCTGCGCCGGCTTGCCTTGGCAGATACCTACCGGCGCATCGTGCTGGAACCCGAAATCATGGTGCCGGCAGCCGGACAGGGGATTATCGGCATTACGGTTCGCGCCGATGATACCGAGCTGCGCGAGCTTCTCGCCGCGATTGAAGACCCGGAAGCAAGGGCGGTGGCCACGGCCGAACGCGCGATGCTGGCAAGTCTGGACGGGTCCTGCCGCACTCCCATCGGCGGCTATGCCAGGCTTTTGCCGAATGGGGAGCTTTCCCTGATCGGCATGGTCGCGCGGGCCGATGGTTCTTTTTTGTTGCGCCGAAGCGTGCAGGGGCCGGCAAGCGAGGCTGCCGCCATCGGCAGGGAACTCGGCAATGCGCTGAGAGCCGACAGCCCCGATGATATCTTCGCCTGAGCGCGCCGGCGTGCTGATCACAAGGCCGCAATCCTTGGCTGAGCAGACGGCACGCGAAGTCCAAGCGCTGGGCTATCGCCCCGTGATTGCGCCGCTGTTTTCCGTGCAACCGCTGCAAGCAGCGCTGCCGGTGGCCGAAACCCTTCAGGCCGTTCTCATCACCAGCGGGCATGCGCTGGCGGCGCTTCCTCCTGCTTATCGCGGGCTGCCGCTGCTTGCGGTCGGCAACGCGACGGCGGCGCGCGCGAAGCGTCAGGGCCACCGGCACGTGGAAAGCGCCGAGGGTGACGCCGAAAGCCTCGCCGCGCTTGCCGCCCGCCGCTGCGATCCGAATGGGCTTCCGCTCCTGCTGCCAACAGGAGAAGGATACGGCGAAGCGCTCGAACAGGCTTTGTCCGCAAAGGGCTTTCGTGTCATTCGCGTTGCCGTTTACGCCGTCCGCCCCGTGCCTTCCCTTCCGGAATCGGCGCGCGAGGCCTTGGCCGAAAATACGCTGAAAGCCGCGCTGTTTTTTTCGCCGGAGACCGCACGCATCTTCGTCCGCCTGATTCATTCGGAAGCAAGCGCCGCGATGCTTACTCAGGTTGAGGCGTTGGCAATCAGCGCAAAAGTTGCTGAAGAGCTCGCCCTATTGCCCTGGCGGCGCGTTCGTGTCTCTTCTCATCCGACCCAGGCCGCATTGCTGGGATTACTTGCATGACAGAAACAAACGAGCCAGACGAGGCAGAGCGTCTCCCGGCCCTCCCGGAGAAAGAAGCTCGCCCCGAGCAGCAACAAACCCCCGAGGGGCGGACGAAACCGGCGAAGGAGACCAAATCCTGGGATCCGTTGCCGCTGTTGTTTGGGCTGGGTGTCATCGTGCTGCTTGCTGCTGTCGTTTATCTTTGGCAGCACCCGTTGCAGCGCCCGCAACCTCAAAGCCCGAGCGCAACGGCCCCTGCCGCGGTGCAGCCCGCTCAGCCTCCCTCGGAGATCTCGGACATCGATGCGCGCCTGCAGGCGCTCAGCCGGCGGTTGGAAGCGGTGGAGCACCGCACTCCTCCCGAAGCGGCGGATACGCATAACTTGGAATCGCGCATTGCCGCATTAGAGCAGCGCGCCACCGAGGTGCCCGCCGTGGTCAGCGGCGGCGAGCAAGCTTCGGCCAAAATGCTGCAGGCGCTCACCGCACGGCTGGAAGCGCTCGAACGGCAGCAAAAGACGCTTGCCGATGAGCTTGCGGCAATGTCTTCGGCGTTCAACCAGCGCCTCGATTCGGTGGAATCGCGCCTGGCCGCGGCAGAGCAGGTCGGCCAAGCTTTGGCCAAGCAAAAGCAAAATGCCATTGAGGCGGACCGCGCCTTGCGCATGGCGCGCATCGCCGCGGCCGGTGTGGCGCTGCAATTGGGCCTGCCTTTGGGCGAAATCCCCGGCGCACCGCCGGCGCTCGCACGCTTTGCCGCCTCGCCGCCGCCGACGGAAGCGGCGCTTCGGGCTTCCTTCGTGCAAGCGGCCCGCGCCGCCCAAGAGGCCGCTTCGCACGCCCCCGGACCTGCGGCAGCGCGTTCGTTCTGGCAGCAGCTCTGGCAGCGCCTCGGCGCATGGGTCACGGTTCGCCAAGGCGGGCGGGTGATTTTGGGCGATCCGACAGAGGCCATCATCGCCGACGCCGAGGCCGCACTGATGGCCGGGGATCTCGCGCAAGCGCTGAAGCTCGTGCAGTCCTTGCAAGGGCCGCCCGCCGAGGCCTTTGCGGCGTGGCGCGCCCAAGCCGAGGCCCTCCTTGCCGCGCGTGAGGCACTCTCCGGCATGGCTGCAGGTGCGTGATGCGCCGGGTTGTGTTGATTCTGCTCGTTGCGAGCATTGTGGTGGGGCTTGTTTGGGAAGTCGCACACCTGCCCGGGCTGATCAGCGCCCAAATCGGCACGTGGCATATCGCGGCGCGTACGCCCGTGGCTGTGCTCGGCTTGGTTCTGCTGGTGGCTCTCACGTATTTTGTCTTTCGCGGCCTCGGCCTGATCTGGAGCATCCCCAGAAGATGGCGGCAATGGCAAGCGCGGCGTTCGCGCATCCATGGTGAGAAAGCCGTTACCCGCGCGCTGGTCGCGCTTGCAGCCGGTGACGCCGCCGCAGCCCGTCGAGAAAGCGCGCGCGCAAGGCGGTTTCTGGGAGATACGCCGCAAACCGTTCTTCTAGCCGCGCAAGCCGCCCGGCTGGCCGGAAAGGAAGACGAAGCGGAACGGCTCTATGAGCTCCTTACGAATCACGCGGAAGCCGCTTTTCTCGGCTTTCGCGGCCTCTTGCAGCAGGCCGTCTCCAAGGGGGATTGGAAAACCGCGGCAGAGCTTGCCCGCAAGGCGGAAGCAAGCCATCCCGGTGCCGCATGGCTTCGCGCCGAGCGCCTGCAACTCGCCATCCAAGCAGGCAATTGGAAGGAAGCGGCTTCACTCGCCACAGCGGAAACGCCGCGGCATGTGTTGTTGACCGCCGCCGCCCAGGAAGAAAAAAACCCCAAGGAGGCGCTTCGGCTTGCCCGGCGTGCGTGGGAAGAAAATCCCGAATTCGTTCCTGCCGCGCTGATCTACGCCGAGCGGTTGCGTGCTTCCGGTCATTCCCGCCAAGCGCTTTCCGTGTTGCAGCGCACGTGGCAAAAGACGCCGCATCCCGATCTCGCCGAGGCAGCGCTCCAGCCTCTCACCACGCCGCTGGAACGTTGGCGCGCGGCAAAACGCTTTGTGGACGCGAACGGAGAAAAAAATCCGGAAGCCCTGCTGCTGTTGGCGCGCGTTGCGTTGGCCGCGGGCCTTCTCGGCGAAGCGCGCCGTTACGCGGAAGCGGCGCGCGAGCGGCTCAATCAACGGCGCGTATGGCTTTTGCTTGCCGATATCGAAGCAGCGGAAGGCGGTTCAACCCAAGCCTTGCAGGAAGATTTGCGCCAAGCCGCACTCGCCGAACCCGATCCCACCTGGTGCTGTGCGTCCTGCGGAGCAACGTATCGAAGCTGGCGCCCGGTATGCCTCAATTGCCATGCCTTTGGCCGGTTGGCGTGGACGAGCCCGATGCGCGCTCCCGCGGTTGCCGAAACCGTGGCAGCGTCTTGAGGCCGGGGCTGCCCGGAACGCTGCCTCCGCCTACGCCAATTCGGCCGCAAGCTCCGGCGCGGTCAGCGGCTGCGGCAGATACCTCACGAACTCCTTAGGTACAACCTGCCAGAAATGCGGAAGCACGAGCGGGAAATCGTGCAGCAGCATTGCCGCATAACGGCTGTTCGTTTCGGCAACATGCCGCTCTATAAGCTCGCGCAAAACCCGCTCCCAATAGGGTGAGGCAATGCGCTGCCAAAGCAAGGTGGCAGGATTCACGCGCTTCTCAAAAAGATTCTCCGGGTCATAGACAAAGGCCATGCCGCCGGTGAAACCGGCCCCGAAATTATCGCCGACGGGCCCGAGAATGACCACCGTGCCGCCGGTCATATATTCGCAGCCGTTGCAGCCACAGCCTTCCACCACCGCAATGGCGCCGGAATTGCGCACCGCAAACCGCTCCCCCGCCTGGCCGGCGGCAAACAAATAGCCGGAGGTCGCGCCGTACAACACCGTATTGCCGATAATGGTGTTCTCCTGCGACCGCAGATGCGAAGACGGCGGCAACCGTACCACGATGGTGGCACCGGACAATCCTTTGCCGACATAATCGTTGGCATCGCCGATCACTTCCAGCTTCAAACCCTGCACGGCAAACGCGCCGAGCGATTGCCCGGCAGAACCCCGCAGCCGCACCGTGAGCTGGCCGGGCTGCAAGCCCTTCATACCGAAACGGCGCACGATTTTCGAAGAAACCTTGGTCCCGATGGCGCGATGCGTGTTGCGGATACTATACTGCAACTGCATCTTCTCGCCGCGCTCAAAGAAGGCCGCCGCATCGGCAATCATTTGCGCATCCAGCGTCTCCGGCACTTCATTACGCCCTTCGATGGTGCAATAGCGCGCATACGGGCCCGGATCCGCCTGCACCAAAAGCGGGTTGAGATCGAGATCGTCCAACATTTCCGAGCCGCGGCTGACTTGGTGCAACAAATCCGTCCGTCCGATCACCTCGGCCAGCGAGCGCACGCCGAGCGATGCCAGAATGCTGCGCACGTCCTCCGCAATGAAGGAGAAAAGATTAATCACTTTCTCCGGCGTGCCGGTAAATTTTGCACGCAGTTTCTCATCTTGCGTGCAGACGCCTACAGGGCATGTGTTGGAATGGCATTGCCGCACCATAATGCAGCCCATGGCAATCAATGAAGCAGTGCCGATGCCGAACTCTTCCGCGCCGAGCATGGCCGCAATCACCACGTCGCGCCCGGTCTTGATGCCGCCGTCGGTGCGCAAACGCACCCGATGGCGCAGCCTGTTCAGCATCAAGACTTGATGCGCTTCCGAAAGTCCCATCTCCCACGGCAGGCCCGCATATTTGATCGAGCTTTGCGGGCTTGCTCCGGTTCCGCCGGAATGCCCGGAAATCAAAATGACATCGGCCTTGGCTTTCGCAACGCCCGCGGCGATTGTTCCTATCCCGGAACGCGCAACCAGCTTCACGCACACGGTTGCGGTCGGGTTGATCTGTTTCAAATCGTAGATCAGTTGCGCAAGGTCTTCGATGGAATAGATGTCATGGTGCGGCGGCGGGCTGATCAAGGTTATCCCGGGCTGGGCATAACGCAACCGCGCGATCATTTCGCTGACTTTAATGCCGGGAAGCTGTCCGCCCTCTCCGGGCTTGGCGCCTTGGGCAATTTTAATTTCGATCTCCCGGCAACTGTTCAGATATTCGGCGGTTACGCCGAACCGGCCGGACGCGATTTGTTTGATCGCCGAAGAGGCGTTATCGCCGTTCGGACGGGGTTGATAGCGCGCTGGGTCTTCGCCGCCTTCGCCCGAATCGGAGCGGGCGCCGATGCGGTTCATCGCAATAGAAAGCGTTTCATGCGCTTCCGGGCTCAACGCACCGAGCGAGATACCGGGCGCGACGAGCCGTTTGCGGATTTCGGTAATGCTTTCCACCTCGTCAATTGAAATCGGTTGCCGCCCCTCGGTGCGGAAATCGAGCAAATCGCGGAGGCTAATCGGCGGGCCGCGCCGCACGGCATCCGCATAGCGGCGGTACATGCTGTAGCTGTCCGTTGCAACCGCGGTTTGCAACAAGTGAATGAGCTGCGCGTCAAAACCGTGCGCTTCTCCGCCATGGCGGCGCAATTTGTAAAATCCGCCGACGGGCAGGCGAATTACATCCTGCTGCCATGCATCACGATGCAATGCCAAAACCTTCTTGGCGATCCCCGAAAGCCCTATGCCGGAGATCCGCGAGGGCATGCCAGGGAAAAACTCCGCAACCAGCGCGCGCGAAAGCCCTATCACTTCGAAGTTGTAGCCGCCGCGATAAGACGAGATTACGGCGATGCCCATCTTGGACATAATTTTCAGAAGGCCCTTATCGACCGCCTTCTTATATCGCTGCACGGCCTCTTTAAGCGTGATCTGGCCGAACAATCCGCGCCGATGGCGATCGGCAATGGCTTCCTGAGTCAGATACGCATTTACCGTGGTCGCGCCGACGCCGATCAACACCGCGAAATAATGCACATCGAGACATTCGGCGCTGCGCACGTTCAAGCTTGTAAAAGTACGCAACGATTGGCGAACAAGATGCGTGTGCACCGCACCAGTCGCCAAGATCATGGGGATGGCGACGCGCTCCGCACTCATTTCCTCATCGGTCAAAATGACGTGTGTGCAGCCGGCACGCACGCCTTCTTCCGCCTCGCGCTGAATCCGCATAAGCGCTGCCCGCAGCCCGCCCTCGCCCTCTTCAACGGGAAAAGTGCAATCGACAACGCAGGCGGAGTTGCCCATATAGGCCCGCATGGCATCGAACTCGGCAGTCGAAAGAACCGGGCTTTCCAACTGCAAAAGATCGCACTGGCTTGCATCTTCATCGAGAATGTTGCCGAGATTGCCCAGCCGCGTTTTCAGCGACATGACGCGGGTTTCGCGAAGGCTGTCGATGGGCGGGTTCGTCACCTGACTAAACGCCTGACGGAAATAATGATGCAATCCGCGATACCGCTCGGAAAGCACCGCAACCGGCGTATCGTCGCCCATGCTGCCTACGGGCTCATTCGCATCCTCAACCATGGGATGCAGAATAAGTTCCAGATCTTCAAGCGTTATGCCCAGTGCCGCCTGCCGACGGCGCAACGCCTCACCTTCATAACGAACGGGCTCTTGCGCGTCCGTCTTGACGATGTGATCGATCACCTGAACACGCTTGATCCAGTTTCCGTAGTCGTAGCGGGAAGCCAAGAGATCTTTCAGCTCGCTATCGCGATAGAATTGCGGCTTCGCAAGGTCAACGCCGATGGTTTGCCCCGGGCCGACACGCCCCTTTTCCACAATGTCTTGCTCATCGAGTTTCACCATCCCGGTCTCGGAACCGACGATCAGCATCTGATGACGCGTAATGGTGTAACGCATCGGCCGAAGCCCGTTGCGGTCCAATCCGGCAATCACCCAACGCCCATCCGTTGCAACGATTGCGGCCGGCCCGTCCCACGGTTCCATTACGGCATTGCAATAGAGAAACATATCCCGATGCGCTTTCGGCATGGTCGCGTCCTGGCCGATGCTTGCCGGGATCATTAACGCCTTCGCCATCGGCGCGTCGCGCCCTGCGCGCACCAGCAGCTCAAAGACGTTATCCAGAATGGCCGTATCGGAACCGCCGGTTTGCACCACCGGCTTGATATCTTCGAGATAAGGATCAAGCAGCGGCGATGAAAGCCGAGTCTCGTGGCTCTTCATCCAATTGATATTACCCGTTAAGGTATTGATCTCGCCGTTATGCGCAAGCATCCGAAACGGCTGCGCCAACCGCCAGGTGGGGAAGGTGTTGGTGGAATAACGCTGATGATAGATTGCAAAGCGGGAAACAAAACGCGGGTCGAGCAAATCAGGATAAAACTCCGTCAGATGCTCGGCCAAAAACATCCCTTTGTAGATGATCGAGCGCGCAGAGAGTGAACAAAGATAGAGCTCCGGAATGCCGGCGACCAACGCCTGTTTTTCGATGCGCCGGCGGATCACATAAAGATCGCGCTCGAAGGTCGCCTCATCCGTTCCCCGCGCGTTCCAAATCATGATCTGCTCGATCTCTGGGCGCGTCGCATTGGCTTTCTCGCCGATGCAGTCGACATTGATCGGCACTTGCCTCCAGCCGTAAATGGCATAGCCGAAGGCCAAAATTTCGGTCTCCACGATTTGGCGGCAGCGTTCTTGCGCGGAAAGGTCGGTTTTCGGCAGAAACACCATACCGACGCCGATCGGACCCGAACGCAGCTTGTCGCCGCCGCGCTCCACCACCTCGGCAAAAAAATCCTGCGGTATTTCAATGTGAATGCCGGCGCCGTCTCCGGTTTTGCCGTCTGCATCCACGGCCCCGCGATGCCAAACCGCTTTCAACGCATCAATTCCCGCTTGCACCACGTCGCGGCGCGGCTTTCCATCCAACGCCACGATCATGCCAACGCCGCACGCATCATGCTCCTGCGCAGGATTGTAGGTTTCCGCAAGCGCTTGCGCATTGCGTCGCCAGTTAGAAACAAATTCCGAAGCACTCTCTTCGCGCATCATATCCGCTCCTTCGTGCCGCCGGCATCTCGCTCGGTTATCATGCTCAATCCGCCGCTTCCGCAAGTTGCGCGCTTTGTTGTATATAACTATGGATCTGCGCTGCCGCATCGCGCCCGTCGCGGATTGCCCACACCACAAGGCTTGCTCCGCGAACAATGTCTCCCGCCGCAAATACGCCCGGAAGCGAGGTCATGAACGTGCGATGGTTGATCTTCACCATGCCGTGCCGCGTCACTTCCAGTTGCGGCTCGTTCCACAGCACCGGCAGCGGCTCGGGATCAAAGCCAAGCGCCTTGATCACCAGATCCGCAGGCACCATGAAATGCCCGCCTTCCTCCGGGTGCACGGATTGCCGGCCGGAAGCATCCGGCATGCCGAGGCGCATGCGCACCGCGCGCACGGCACGTACCGATCCTTCGCCGAAAAATGCTTCCGGTGCCGCAAGCCATACAAACTCCACACCTTCTTCCTCGGCATTCTTCACTTCGCGCATGGAGCCCGGCATATTGGCCCGGTCGCGCCGATAGAGGCATTTCACCGAGGTTGCCCCCTGGCGCACGGCGGTGCGCACGCAATCCATCGCGGTATCGCCGCCGCCGATCACCACCACCTGCTTGCCCGCGGCATTCAGCAGGCCGCTCTCGAATGCCGGCACCGGATCCCCTAAACCCTTGCGGTTGGAAGCAATCAAATAGTCCAGCGCCGGCACAATGCCTTCCAACCCCACGCCCGGGCCGCCGAGCTCACGCGGTTTGTAAACGCCGGTGGCAATCAAGACCGCGGCATGCCGTTGGCGCAGGGTCTCAAGCGAGATATCCTTTCCCAATGTCGTATTGAGATGAAAACGAACGCCGCTTTCCTCCAACAGCCGCCAGCGGCGTAGGACCACCTCTTTTTCCAGTTTGAAATTCGGAATTCCATAAATCAGCAGCCCGCCCACGCGGTCGTAGCGGTCATAGACATCCACCGCATAACCCTGCCGGCGCAACTCTTCCGCCGCCGCCAGCCCCGCCGGGCCGGCCCCGACGATGCCGACGGAAAGCGCAAGCTCCCGATGCGGGCGGATGGGCTTCACCCAACCGCGTTCGAATGCCGTATCGGTAATAAAACGTTCGACCGCGCCGATGGTAACCGCCCCGTGGCCTTTCTCCAGCACGCAGTTGCCCTCGCACAGCCGATCTTGCGGGCAGATGCGGCCGCAAATTTCCGGGAAATTGTTAGTGGCGGAAGAAATTTCGTAAGCGTCTTCCAGCCTTCCTTCGGCAGCAAGCTTCAGCCAATCCGGAATGTTGTTGTGCAAGGGGCAATGAATCAAACAAAACGGCACGCCGCACTGGCTGCACCGGCTGGCCTGGCGCGCCGCCTCATCCGGTTCAAACTGCCGATAAATCTCGTCAAAATCGGTGCGGCGGCGGAGCACATTCCGCTTTTCCGGCATTTGCTGAGGCAAGTGGACAAATTGCAGCATCCGCTCGGGCAAGAGAACCTCCTTTTCGCCGAATGCTCCGGCGCACATTCAGGCCGTGGGCAAATGCCACCGCCCCGTTCTCTTTATAGCGGACTTTACCACAAGAAGCGAGGCCGAAATCGCCGGATAAGACAGAAATGCTTCCATTTCTACCTCCCATCAGCCCTGCAATGTTTGCAAGCCGAATGGGATTTCTTATAAGTAAGGCCGTTTCGGTCCTTTCTGCCTTCAGGCCAAAACAAGGCTCCCCAAGGCCCCGCCCCGCCGGTAAGCACGCAAATACTCCGGAACCACCAATTCCAGCGGGGTCGGCGCCAGCCCCAATTCGTGCAAACCGGGCATCCCCTCGTGCACCACATTATCGCGCTGCAACAGCAACAGCTGGTCTCGCGTTAGCGGTTTGCCGGGAAGCAGCTCCATCACGCGTGCCAGCAGGCGCGCCAGAGGCATCGGCACATCGATCAACAGCCGGCGCCTCTGGGTTTCGGCCAGCACATAAGCCAGCAATTCGCGGAACGAATAGATCCGCGGCCCGCCCAGTTCGTAGATTTGCCCTTCGGCCTCCTGTTGGTGCAGCGCGGCCATCACCGCATCCGCCACATCGCCCACATAGACCGGCTGAAAGCGGGTGGCTCCGGCAATAACGGGCATGATCGGCGAAAGCATCGCGGCTTTCGCAAACCGGTTGAAAAATTGATCCTCCGGGCCGAAGACGACGGAAGGGCGGAGAATGGCGGCCTCTGGAAACGCCGCCCGCACTTGCTCTTCGCCCACCGCCTTGCTTTTCGCGTAACCGCTCTCGCTTGCAGGATCCGCGCCGATGGCCGAGATATGCACCAGCTTTTTAACCCCTGTCGCACGGGCAAGGCGGGCCACCCGCCCCGCGCCTTCGGCATGAATGCGCATAAAGTCCCCTGCCCGCCGCTCGGCCAAAATCCCCACCAAATTCACGGCGATATCCGCTCCCGCAAGGGCGCGGCCGACCGCGGCTTCCTCCGTAATGGGGCATGCCAGCGGCACGATCTGCCCGACCGCTCCCATGGGTTTCAGAAATCGGGCCGTTTCCGGGTCTCGCACCGCCACCCGCACGATATAGTGCGCCTGCGCCAAGCGCTTGACCACATAACGCCCGATGAAGCCCGAGCCGCCGAAGACGGCGGCAACGTTGCGTGTTGGCATGAAATGTTATCCTTGATCCTTCGGTTTTCTCCGGCGCCTTGATAAATGCGAGCGCGATCTCTCACAAGCGCGCCGATACCACCCTATATTGAAGTCAAGCATAAGTGGCGAAAGAGACGGTCATGCCGTGGCTCTTTGCGCTGCGTGGCCGCCCTTGCCATCCGGTAGAACCTGAGAGTCGGAGGATGCAGGGATGAGTGTTTATATCCGAAGCCCCGTGGAATGGGGGTGGGATCAGCTTCGCGCGCTCACACGCCGAAAGCAAAGAGAGGAAATTTCCGCCGGGAAAGCTGCGGCTTTCGCGCCTCCGGAGGTGCGTCGGATCACTTTTGCCGATGTCTGGCAAGCCCTGAGAGAGGGGATCGAAGATTTTGCCGATCACCGCACCGATGTGATTTTTCTTTGCCTCATCTACCCCATCGCCGGCTTGCTTCTCGCACGCCTCGCCGTTGGGCAAGGGGCTTGGCAACTGCTCTTTCCCCTTGGGGCCGGGTTCGCATTGATCGGTCCTTTTGCCGGGGTGGGCCTTATGGAAATGAGCCGCCTGCGCGAACGGGGCGAAGATAGCGGCTGGCAGGATGCTTTCGCGGTGCTGAAAGCGCCCAATCTTGGCGCCATTGTCGTCTATGGCTTGATGCTTGCGGTTATTTTCCTCCTTTGGCTTGCGGCAGCGGCGGAGATTTATCACCTGACGCTCGGCCCCGGCCGGCCGGCTTCGCTGTCCGCGTTCTTGCACGATGTCTTCCGCACGTCCGCCGGCTGGACAATGATTGGGGTCGGCATGGGGGTCGGCTTTATCTTTGCCCTCATTGTGCTGGTTTGCAGCGTGGTGGCCTTTCCGCTGCTGCTCGATCGGAACGCCGATGTCGGCACCGCCTTGTTCACGTCGCTCCGGGCAAGCTTCCGCAATCCGCTCCCTGTCGGGCTCTGGGGCTTGATCGTCGCGGTGGGATTGCTGCTCGGCTCCATCCCCTTCTTCGTGGGGCTTGCAGTGGTCATGCCGGTTTTGGGGCACGCGAGCTGGCACCTTTATCGCAAACTCGTGGTCCCGCTCCCAAGCGGCCAAGGATCCCCGGTGGGAAAGCCCGTGCCGGAAGAGCAAACCGTATAACGGCCTCGGCACATCCGCAAAGGCCGCCCGGTTTCGGAAAGCCACGCTTGGCGCGCAACGCGGTCGAAGCTTGTACTTTTATTCTTAAGAAGACACAGGAGGCGCGGCTGGTGCGTGCGCGTCAAGCTTGATGTCCGGCAAAAACCTATGCCCTTCCCGCACGAAATGATCCCAAAGCGATTGGGCGGCCGGCAGCAGCCGCTTCTCCTGCCGCTTCACGACAAACCATTGTCGCACGATCGGGGTGCCCACCACATCGAGAATGGCTAGGCGATGGCTGGCATATTCCGCCGCGATGGTATGGGCGGAGAGTAAGGCAACCCCCATCCCGGCGATAACGGCTTGTTTGATTGTCTCGTTACTGCCGAGCTCGACGGCGGCTTTCGGCTTTACCCCCGCTTCCGCAAAAAGCTTCTCTTCCAGAAGGCGGGTGCCCGATCCTTTTTCGCGTGAGAGAAAGGTCTCGTTTTGCAAAGCGCTGAGAGGAATACGCGGTACCCCCGCGAACGGGTGGTCCCAAGGCGCAATGATGACATGCGGATGCTCTCCGATCGCCGCTGCCATAACGGGAAAGTCCTGCGGCGGACGCCCCATCAACGCGAAATCCACCTCGTATTTTTCCAATGCCGCAATAGTATCGCGCCGATTGGCCACCTGCAGGCGAAGCTCGATATTCGGGTGCGCCCGCTGAAACGCCGCCAACGCTGCCGGGGCGAAATATTTCGCCGTGCTGATCACGGCGACCGCCACCTGCCCGCTTTCATTGTTGCGCAATGCGGTGATCGCTTCCACGCAATCGCCGAGAATCCCCTCGATCTGGGCAGCCGCCGCCAGCACCTCTCGCCCGGCTTCGGTCGGAACCGCAAGGCCCGCCCGCCGCTCCAAGAGCGGCACGCGCAATGTCTCCTCCAACAGCTTCATCTGCTGCAGCAGCGCAGGCGGCGTAAGCCCTATCCGGGCGGCCGCGCCGCTGATCGTGCCGGCCTCCGCAATGGCCGCTACCGCACGAAGCTGCTTGAGCGTCAGGCGTTGCACCATACGTTTAAGAGAATCTTTCATCGAGTAAAAAATAATAAAAATTGTTTTGCCGAGCAATACCGGCAATAACCGTTATCACTCGGCTCCTACGGGGAGCGGCCTCCAACCGACACGCCGGCCCTCAAAGAATCCGAGTATGGAGGGGACGTGATGCGCCAAACTTTGGCAGACTCGTTACATGCTTGGGCCGCAAAAGCCCCGCCGCGTCATGCGGTTGCTCAAACCGTTCTCGCCTTAGCCGAGGCAGCAAAGCAAATCGCCGGCCTTTTGGCTTTGGGTCCCTTGGCAGGTTCCCTCGGTGCAACGGTCAGCGTCAACGCCGGACGTGATGAGCAAAAAAAGCTCGACGTCTTGGCCCACCAAATATGTGTGGATGCACTCCGCAGCGCCCCTGTCGCGGCGATCGCTTCCGAGGAAGAAGATCACGCCATGGAATGCGACACCACAGCGCCTTTGGTGGTCGCGATCGACCCGTTGGACGGCTCTTCCAACATTGAAACCAACCTCTCCGTCGGGACGATTTTTTCCATTCTGCCCTCCCTTGCCGAGAAAGGAGCAGAGCAATCGCTTCTGCAAGCGGGCTCCCGGCAGCTCGCTGCCGGATTTTTTCTCTACGGGCCGCAGGTCGCTCTGGTTCTTACCCTTGGCGAGGGAACCCATCTTTTTGTGCTTCACCCCGCGTCCGGGGACTTTCTTTTAGCCAAAGAAAATCTCTCCATCCCCCAAAATAGCCAGGAATTTGCGATCAACGCCTCGAATTTCCGCCATTGGGATAAGCGAGTGCGTGCCTTTATCGAAGATTGTCTGGCCGGACGCGACGGCCCCAACGGCGTCGATTACAACATGCGCTGGCTCGCTTCCGTTGTTGCGGAAGCCTTCCGGATCCTCATCCGCGGGGGCATTTACCTCTATCCTGCCGATCACCGGCCGGGATACGCGCAAGGCCGGCTGCGCCTCCTTTACGAGGCCAACCCCTTGGCCTTCGTCATTGAGCAGGCCCATGGCGCCGCCACCAACGGGCTCACGCGCATTATGGAGCTTGAACCCGTCGGGCTCCATCAGCGCACGCCGCTCGTTTTCGGCTCGGCCGACGAGGTGGCGCGGCTCGTCGCCTATTATTCCAGCAAGCTGGCCGTTGGAGAGCGCTCGCCCCTCTTCGGTCGGCGCAGTTTATTCCGTAGCGAAGAGGGCTTTCCCGGATGTCGCTGAAGCACCCGATCATTTCCGTCACCGGCTCTTCGGGCGCTGGAACAACGACGGTCAAGCACACCTTCGAGCAAATATTTCGACGCGAAAAGATTAACGCCGCTTTCATCGAGGGCGATGCTTTTCACCGCTACGACCGGGAAGGAATGAAAGCGGCCATGCGCGAGCAGGAGAAACTCGGCAACCATCATTTCAGCCATTTCGGGCCGGAAGCAAATCTGTTTGAAGAGTTGGAAGCGCTTTTCGCCCAATACGGCATGAACGGCTCGGGCCGGACGCGTCACTACGTGCACGATGAGAAAGAAGCAGAACTCTACGGCGCCCCGCCGGGAACTTTCACGCCTTGGGAAGAGCTTCCTTCCGGCACGGATCTGCTTTTCTACGAAGGCTTGCACGGCGCGGTGGTAACGGAAACCGTCAACGTCGCACGGCATGCCGATCTCAAAATCGGCGTAGTCCCCGTCATCAATTTAGAGTGGATACAGAAAATCCATCGCGATCGCACAACACGCGGTTATTCCACGGAAGAAGTGATGAACACCATCCTTCGCCGCATGCATGATTACGTGCACTACATCTGCCCGCAGTTCACGCAAACCGACATCAATTTTCAGCGCGTGCCGACGGTTGATACCTCCAATCCTTTCGTCGCCCGCTGGATCCCTACGCCGGATGAATCTATGGTCGTCATTCGTTTTGCCAATCCGCGCGGAATCGACTTTCCCTATTTGGTCACGATGATTCAAAACAGTTTCATGTCGCGTGCGAATTCCATCGTTATTCCTGGAAACAAACTCGATCTTGCCATGCAGCTTATCCTCACGCCGTTGATTTTGCAGTTGGTAGAACGCAGCCGCCGGGTTCTATAAAGGGAAGTGCACCATGGCTCATCTCGACCGTGCGATTTCTCATCATGATCTTGCAAATGCCGTGCGTATGCTGGCGGTGGATGCCGTGGAGCGCGCAAAGTCCGGTCATCCCGGCATGCCGATGGGAATGGCGGACGCCGCAACCGTGCTCTGGAGCCGCTTCCTGAAATTCGACCCCGAGTGCCCTGACTGGCCGGATCGCGATCGGTTCGTGCTTTCCGCAGGCCACGGTTCGATGCTGCTTTACGCGCTGCTGCATCTTACTGGCTTTGCAGCGGTCACCATCGAAGAGATACGCCATTTCCGCCAATTGGGTTCGCTTACCCCCGGGCATCCGGAATACGGCCACACACCGGGTGTGGAAACAACAACAGGCCCGCTTGGGCAAGGATTTGCCGCTGCCGTCGGCATGGCACTCGCCGAAAAATTGTTAGCCGAGCGGTTCTCGCGGAGGCTTGTCGATCATCGAACCTATGTCATCGCCGGCGACGGCTGTCTGATGGAAGGCATTTCGCATGAGGCCGCCTCTCTCGCCGGCCATCTGGGGTTGGGCAGGCTCATTGTGCTTTACGATGACAACGCCATTACCATCGATGGCCCGACACGCCTTGCTTGCTCCGACGATACGCTGCTGCGTTTTACCGCCTATGGCTGGCACATACAGGCGGTGAACGGCCATGATCCGGAAGCGATTGCCCGTGCGATCGAAGCGGCGCGGCTGGATCCGCGCCCCTCGCTGATTGCCTGCCGCACCATCATCGGTTTCGGCGCACCGAACAAACAAGGGCAGGCTGCCGTTCATGGCGCACCGCTCGGCCCGGAAGAGGTTGCAGCAACGCGCGCCGAGCTTGGGTGGAAAGCGCCGCCCTTTACGGTGCCTCCGGAAATCCGCAATGTTTGGCGGCACATCGGGCTGCGCGGCAAACCGGTTCGGAGAGCCTGGGAACGCTCTCTTGCAACGACCGATCCGGCGCTTCGCGAAGAATTTTTGCGCACTCTGGAAGGGCACCTCCCAGACAGTTTCTCTCACGCAATTCGCTCGTTCAAAGCGGAATTGGTCACCCGTAAACCCGCGCTGGCAACACGCAAGGCAAGCGAAGAAACTTTGAATGCCATTGCGCCTTCGCTGCCGGAACTCATCGGCGGTTCGGCCGATCTCACGCATTCCAACAACACTCTCGCCAAATGCATGCGGGCGATTGAGAGGGGTGACTTCTCGGGCCGTTATATTCATTTCGGCGTGCGCGAACATGCCATGGCCGCTATCATGAACGGGCTCGCTCTGCATCGGGGCTTCATCCCCTACGGCGGCACGTTCTTGGTATTTTCCGATTATTGCCGCCCGGCAATCAGGCTCTCCGCACTCATGGGTCTCCGCGTCATCTACGTCATGACGCACGATTCCATCGGCCTTGGCGAAGACGGCCCCACCCATCAACCCATCGAGCATTTGGCAAGCCTTCGCGCGATGCCCAACATCTTGGTGTTTCGCCCGGCGGATGCGGTAGAGACGGCAGAGTGCTGGGAACTCGCGCTCAAAAACCAAAATCGGCCGAGCGTGCTTACGCTTTCTCGCCAGTCATTACCCTTTATCCGCACCGAGGCAACCGAAGAGAATCTCTGTGCACGCGGCGCTTACGTCGTTGCGGAAGCGCATAAGCCGCGCGCGCTTACCCTTCTCGCAACCGGTTCGGAAGTGCATCTTGCGCTTAAGGCTCGCGAAGAGTTGGCGAAAGAAGGTTTGCCGGTGGCCGTTGTTTCCATGCCGTGTTTCGAGCTTTTCGAAGAGCAAGACCCGGCTTATCGCGAAGCCACGCTCGGCTCGGCCCCGCGGCTTGCCATCGAAGCGGCAACGCCTTTCGGCTGGACGCGTTATGTCGAAAGCGAATCTCATACTCTGAGCATATCGACTTTCGGCGCCTCTGCCCCGGCCGAAGATTTGTACAAACATTTCGGCCTCACGGTTGAAGCAATTCTCGCGAAAGCGCGTATGTTGCTGGCGACTGCGAAGGCAGCCTGATGAACGTGCGTTCTTATACTCTGTTCGGAGCTTGAAACCATGCCCTTGGTCACACTGCGTCAGTTGCTCGATCACGCGGCCGAACACGGCTACGGCGTGCCGGCGTTCAACATCAACAATATGGAGCAGGTTCTCGCCATTATGAACGCGGCGCGTAAAACCGCCTCGCCGGTTATTTTGCAGGCGAGCCGCGGCGCACGTTCTTATGCCGGCGATGCGATGCTGCGACACATGATTCTTGCGGTCCTCGAAACCTATCCCGAGATCCCGGTTTGTGTTCACCAAGATCACGGCGAAAGCATGGCGACCTGCCTCTCCGCAATCCAGAACGGCTTCACTTCGGTGATGATGGACGGCTCCCTCAAGGAAGACGGCAAAACCCCCGCCGACTATAACTATAACGTCTCCGTTACGTCGCGGGTAGCGGAAATGGCTCATGCAGTCGGGGTTTCCGTCGAAGGCGAACTTGGCTGTCTTGGCTCGCTGGAAACCGGCTCGGGCGAAGCCGAGGACGGGCATGGTGCAACCGGAGCGCTATCGCGCGAGCAATTGCTTACGGATCCGGACCAAGCGGCCGATTTCGTCCGCCTCACCGGGGTGGATGCGCTCGCGGTGGCAATCGGCACAAGCCACGGCGCCTACAAGTTTAAGCGAAAGCCCACGGGCGATATCCTCGCCATGGATGTTGTGAAGGCAATCCACGCGCGCTTGCCGGATACGCACCTCGTGATGCATGGTTCCTCTTCCGTTCCCCAAGAGTTGCAGGACATTTTCAATGCCTACGGCGGCGCCATGCCGCAAACTTGGGGCGTCCCGGTTGAGGAAATTCAACAGGGAATTCGCTTTGGCGTGCGGAAAATCAATATCGATACCGATTGCCGAATCGCCATGGTCGGGCAAATTCGCAGAATTGCCCAACAGCATCCCGCGGAATTCGACCCGCGGGCATTTCTCAAGCCCGCGATGGCGGCACTGGAAGCGCTTTGCGCGCAGCGCTTTGAAGAGTTCGGCACCGCCGGGCATGCCGCGAGCATCAAGCCGTTGCCGCTCGCGGAAATGGCACGCCGTTATCGCAGCGGCGCGTTCTCGGTGCGGGTTGTCTCGCCCGTTTATGCCGCCTGAATACCGTTTGTTAGCAAAGGGGATGGTGTCGTGAATGTAGTGGATAAGAAAGTGCGACAAGGCCGCTATGACGCCGGCGTTATGATGTACAAGGAAATGGGGTATTTTGATCTCCATTACCAGCCGAAAGATACCGACGTTTTGGCACTGTTTCGCATCACACCGCAAGACGGAGTGGACCCCGAAGAAGCCGCAGCTGCGGTGGCGGGTGAAAGCTCTACCGCAACCTGGACGGTGGTGTGGACCGATCGCCTCACCGCGTGCGATAAATACCGCGCCAAGTGTTACCGGATCGATCCGGTTCCCGGCCAACCGGGACAGTATTTCGCTTATATAGC
The DNA here is from genome assembly GCA_023511585.1 of Terriglobia bacterium. Taxonomy (GTDB): domain Bacteria; phylum Pseudomonadota; class Alphaproteobacteria; order Acetobacterales; family Acetobacteraceae; genus JAIMBF01. The sequence continues at coordinate 32,824 of JAIMBF010000005.1, read as the reverse complement.
CTATGATCTCGATCTTTTTGAACCGGGATCTGTGGTTAATCTTGCCGCATCCATTATCGGTAACGTCTTCGGCTTCAAACCGCTCAAAGCGCTCCGCCTTGAAGATATGCGCTTGCCCACGGCCTATGTAAAAACCTTTGACGGCCCCCCGACGGGAATCGTTGTCGAGCGTGAACGACTGGACAAATTCGGCAGACCTCTGCTCGGCGCGACGGTGAAGCCGAAACTCGGCCTTTCGGGCCGCAACTACGGCCGCGTTGTTTACGAGGCGCTCAAGGGCGGTCTCGACTTCACCAAGGACGACGAAAACATCAACAGCCAACCCTTCATGCACTGGCGCGACCGCTTCCTCTATTGCATGGAAGCAGTCAATCGCGCTCAGGCAATGACCGGCGAAGTGAAAGGCACTTATTTAAACGTCACCGCCGCCACCATGGAGGAAATGTACGAACGCGCGGAATTCGCCAAAGAACTGGGCTCGATCATTATTATGATCGATCTCGTCATCGGCTACACCGCCATTCAGTCCATGTCGAAATGGGCGCGCCGCAACAACATGATTCTGCACCTGCATCGCGCCGGGCATTCCACTTACACGCGGCAAAAATCGCACGGGGTAAGCTTCCGTGTCATCGCGAAATGGATGCGCCTGGCCGGTGTTGACCATATTCATGCCGGCACGGTTGTTGGGAAACTAGAGGGAGATCCGGCCACGGTGCGCGGATTCTACGATATCTGCCGAGAAAACTACAACCCCATGCAGCTTGAGCACGGCCTATTCTTCGATCAAGATTGGGCTGGGCTTCGCAAGGTCATGCCGGTTGCGTCGGGCGGAATTCACGCGGGGCAAATGCACCAGTTGCTCCACCTTTTGGGAGAAGATTGCGTGCTGCAATTCGGCGGCGGAACGATCGGACATCCCATGGGCATTGCCGCTGGGGCCACCGCCAATCGTGTTGCCCTGGAGGCAATGGTGCTGGCGCGTAACGAAGGGCGGGATATTCTGCACGAAGGGCCGGACATTCTGGAAAAAGCCGCCCAGCATTGCACCCCGCTGAAGCAGGCCTTGGAAACATGGAAGGATGTCAGCTTCAATTACGCTTCCACCGATACGCCCGATTTTGTGGCCGTGCCGACACCGGCCTGAAGGAGCAAAACGATGCGAATCACGCAAGGAACATTCAGTTTTCTACCCGACCTTACCGACGAGCAGATCAAGGCCCAGGTGAAATATTGCCTGGATCACGGTTGGGCCGTGAACATCGAATTCACCGATGACCCCCACCCGCGAAACACGTATTGGGAAATGTGGGGTTTGCCGATGTTCGATTTGAAAGATCCCGCAGGGGTTATGTACGCCTTGGAGGAATGTCGCAAAGTCTACGGCAAACGCGCCTATATCCGCCTCTCCGCTTTCGATGCCACGGCGGGATGGGAATCGCTCCGCCTTTCCTTCATTACCGATCGCCCGGCCGAAGAGCCAGGTTTCCGGCTCGAGCGTCAAGAACTCGAAGATCGCCACATCGCCTACACCACGCACGCCTACGCGACGGACCGACCGGAAGGAATGCGCTATTAGCTCGTTGCTCTCCCCAACTTGCCGGTTGCCTACGGGCAACCGGCGCATTTTTTCGCATGCTTGCGGCATACATCTGAAAGGGCTTGTGCTTTGAGCGCTTCTTCGGATCTCTCCATGGCAACGGAACGCATCGATCTGCAAGCCGCGTTTGCCAACTCCGGCGTAAGCGAGGTCATCACCACACTCGATCGCGAGCTGGTCGGGCTAAAGCCTGTCAAACGCCGCATTCGCGAAATTGCGGCCTTGCTGCTGGTGGAAAAGCTGCGGCGGGAACACGGTCTCGGCAGCGAACCCCCGACTTTGCATATGTCGTTTACCGGAAATCCCGGCACCGGAAAAACCACGGTGGCGCTGCGCATGGCCGAGATTCTCCACCGCCTCGGCTATATTCGCACCGGCCAACTGATTTCCGTCACCCGCGATGACTTGGTCGGCCAATATATCGGGCATACCGCACCCAAGACGAAAGAAGTGCTGAAAAAGGCCATGGGTGGCGTGCTCTTCATCGATGAGGCATACTATCTTTATCGCCCGGAAAACGAGCGGGATTACGGGCAGGAAGCCATCGAGATTCTGCTCCAAGTGATGGAAACCAAGCGCGATGATTTGGTGGTCATTTTGGCAGGATACGCCGATCGGATGGAGCGATTTTTTACGGCGAACCCGGGGTTTCGTTCGCGTGTCGCCCACCATATCGACTTTCCTGATTATACGGATGAGGAACTCTTCCAAATCGCCGAAAAAATGTTAGAAAAGCAACACTACCGTTTCGATAAGCCGGCAGCGGCAGCGTTTCTGGAGTATATCCAAGCGCGCCGCCGGCAGCCGCATTTCGCCAATGCGCGTTCGATTCGCAACGCCTTGGATCGTGCGCGCCTCCGCCAGGCCGTGCGCTTGCTGGAAGCTCATGACGGGACGAAGACCGTACAGGATCTTCTCATCATCACCGAAGAGGATATTCGCCAAAGCCGCGTTTTTGCTCAAGTTCCAACCGCCACGCGCGCCGAACGCGTAGAGGCCGAATAATGGTCCAAGACATTCTGGTTGCACCCTCGATCCTCTCCGCCGATTTCGCCCGCTTGGGTGCGGAAGTCGAAGCGGTCGACGCCGCAGGGGCCGATTGGATTCATCTCGATGTCATGGACGGGCATTTCGTGCCGAACCTCACCTTCGGGCCGGAAGTGGTGCGTGCCATCCGCCCCCACAGCAGAAAATGTTTCGACACGCACTTGATGATCTCCCCCGTTGACCCTTATCTCGAGGCTTTCGCCGCTGCCGGGGCTGACCGGATCATCGTGCACGCTGAAGCGTCTACGCATTTGGACCGCACCTTGCAGAGCATTGCCAATCTCGGCAAATCGGCGGGGGTGGCGTTAAATCCGGCAACGCCGGAAAGCGCCGTTGCTTACGTGCTCGATCGCATCGATCTCGTCCTGGTGATGAGCGTCAATCCCGGCTTTGGCGGGCAAAGCTTCATTCCCGCCGTTCTGGAAAAAATCGCCCGGCTTCGCCAAATGATCGGAAACCGCCCGATCCACATCGAGGTGGATGGCGGAATCACCCCCGAAACGGCGCCGCTTGTGGTTGCCGCAGGCGCCGATGTCTTGGTCGCCGGCTCGGCTGTTTTCCGCGCTCCTCCCTATGAGCAAGCCATCCGTGCGCTGCGCGGGGCCGGCTGACAGGGCCCGATGCCCGGGTCACGCCTGAGAAATCCCCGCGAACGCCGCCGGCGTGGGTTCCCCTGAAAGCCGCTCGCGAACCTGGTCCTTGCTGCATCGCAACACGCATCGCCCCCTCTTCCGCCGCGCGGGAAGGGAGGCCATGATGCAGGCTCTGAGGAGGAAAGTGCGATGCCCAAACCCGTCTTGCTGATGACCCGCCGGTTGCCGCCCGCCGTGGAGGCCCGTGCACGGCGCGACTACGAAGTCCGCCAAAATTCGGACGATCGGCTGCTGAGCGCCGCCGAGATTCTCCGCAACGCCGAGGGCGCGGATGCGATCCTCTGCGCACCGGGGGACCGGCTGGATGCGGACCTCATCGCTCGGCTCCCACAAAGCGTCAAAGTCATTGCAACCTTCAGCGTCGGCTTCGATCACATCGATATCGCAGCCGCCCGCGCCCGCGGCATTCCGGTTTGCCACACCCCCGATGTGCTTTCGGTCGCAACGGCCGAGCTTGCCATGCTGCTGATTCTGGCGGCAGCCCGCCGCGCCGGCGAGGGCGAGCGCTTGGTGCGCGCAGGGCGCTGGACAGGCTGGGCGCCCACCCAGCTCTTGGGCACGCAGGTTTCCGGCAAACGTCTGGGCATTTTCGGCATGGGCCGAATCGGGCGCGAGCTTGCCCGAATCGCCCGCGGCTTTCAGATGGAGGTGCATTACCGCGACGTAGCACCGTTGCCGGAGGCACTCGCGCAAGGCGCCGTCTATCATGCCTCCGATGAGAGTTTTCTCCCGCTTTGCCAGTTCCTTTCGCTCAACGCCCCAGGCGGTGAGGCCACGCGCAAATGGCTGAACGCCGAGCGCATCGCACGCCTGCCGCGCGGAGCGGTGGTGGTGAATGCCGCGCGCGGGTCGCTGATCGACGATGCGGCCTTGATTGCCGCGCTCAAAACCGGGCAGGTTGCCGCGGCCGGGCTTGACGTCTATGAAGGCGAGCCCGATCTCAATCCGGAATACCGCACGCTCGAGAACGTATTTTTGCTGCCGCACCTGGGCAGCGCCACCGTTGAGACGCGCGATGCCATGGGCTTTCTCGCGCTTGATGGCATTGATGCCGTTTTGAGCGGCAAAACCCCGCGCAATTTGGTGCCGTAAGAGGACTCTATGGAATTTGATTTTACCACGCTCAGCGCGAGCCAGCGATATAAGCTCTTGGTTTCCACGATTGTTCCGCGGCCGATTGCATGGGTCGTCAGCTTGGATGCCGCCGGCAAGCTCAACGCCGCCCCCTTCTCGTTCTTCAATGCGTTTTCGCAAGATCCTCCGGTAGTGTGCATCGGCATCGGCGGCAGGCACCCCGGAGACGTGAAAGACACCGGCAACAATATCCGGGTCACGGGCGAGTTTGTCGTGAACCTCGTCTCCTTCGCCAATGCCGAACAAATGAACATCACCGCCATTGAGTTCGGCCCCGAGGTCGATGAATTGGCCGAAGCGGGGTTAACGCCAATCCCCTCCGTTCGCGTCAAACCCCCGCGCATTGCCGAAAGTCCGGTTTCGATGGAATGTGAACGATTGATGACGATCGAACTCGGCAACGAGCGCGCACTCGTGCTCGGTAAGGTATTGCTGATGCACATTCGCGACGATGCCGTTATCGATGCCGCCAAATGTTACATCGATACGCCGAAACTGGATCTCATCGGGCGCATGCACGGCCGCGGGTTTTATACGCGCACGCGCGACCAGTTCGAAATGCCGCGCATTCCGGTGGAAGACTGGCAACTCCGGAATACCGATTAAAGGCAGCCCCCCGGCATCCAACCGATAACGGAAAACCGACCGGCGCCGCGCACTCTCTTGGGGGGCCGCGAAAATCGGAGGATTTTCTCAGGCCCCCGCGAGAAATTCCGCCATCGCCGAAAGAGCTTGCTCCGTTCGGAAATTATTCCGCTGCCACAAGCTGCGGCGTTTGGGAAGCCGGCTTGCGCCGCTCTTGCGCGGCCGCCAAGCGCAGCATCCGCTTGAGATCCGCCTCCTCCAGCCGGAGCGCCGCGTCCACCCAAATCTCGGTGATGTCGAGCAGCTCTTCGAGCGTGACCGGCTGCACGCGCCGGCGCGCTTGAAAGACTGCTTCATAGGCATTGTGGCGCCGCCGCTGGCGTTCGATCAATTCGCGAACAGCGTGCTCGCCCTGGCCGTCTTCCGCCACCAGATCCACCAGCCCCATTTCGTAAAGCTCTTCGGCGCTATATGTGCGGCCGCTGAAAATAATGCGCTCGGCACGCACCCCATCCAAGCGGCGCGAAAGAAAGCTGTAAGCGCCCATGCCGGGAAAGAGATTGAACAGCACTTCGGGCAAACCGAATTTTGCGCTGCGTTCGGCAACAATCATGTTGCAGGCCAGAGCGGCTTCGAAACCGCCTCCAAGGGCGTCGCCCTGCACCAAAGCGATGGTGACGATCGGCAAATGGAAGCTGACGGCGTTGTTATAGACCGCCTCAACGCAAAGCCGCGCATAATGCCGCAACGCCGTCCGATCTTGCGCGCGGATCTTTTCCACAAACAGAGGAAGATCCCCACCCAGACTAAACACGCCAGGATGTTTGGATCCCAACACGAAATATTTGATCTGTGTCATGCCATTGCGTGCACGCTGTCCGTATTCTTCTTCGATGCTACGCTGCATCCCGATAATATCGGACAGCAGTTTGACCGAAAAACTCGGGCGCCCTTGCGGCTTCATAAAGCACCAATAGGTGGCCACTTCCGGGTCAAGATCAATCTCGATCTCGCTCCAAAGCGCGCTCTGGTCTCGGGCTTTGCCGAGATCGAAAGGCTTTTCATGGCCGGGTTTCGAGAAAGATCGGAAAGTGCCGAATGCGGTTGCTCTTTCCTGGTGCAGGTTTTGGTAGGGCTTAGCAAGATAGGTCATCGGTCTTCTCCTTCGGGCAAAAACGGTGAACCGGCACAGGCAGCGTAATTTCGCCGGGTGACGTTTGCGGCTGCAAATCTTATGGCGAATATCCGAGAATTGGCAGAGGAAATTTTCGGCCCCATCCGGCCTTTGCTATGCCGGCCGGTGCGAAGCGATAACGGACGAAAAAGGCGATGCGCGCACCGGCCCCGCAAGTCGCTCCAGCCGAAAGAGCCCGGGACTATTCCGAGAACGCGTTGAGCGCCCCGCTAGGGGTGTTTCGCGATGATCGGGCTCGGCGCGGCACTTTGCTCTTCCCAGTCCTCGTTCCAAGTCCGTCCGTCGCGTTCGATCAACGCAATGGCCGCCGTCGGCCCCCAGCTTCCCGCAGGATAAGCGCGCGGCGGATCAGGATTTTCCTCCCAAGCCGAGAGAATCGGTTCAACCCATGCCCAAGCCGCTTCCACTTCGTCGCGGCGCATGAACAATGTGGTGTTGCCGCGGACGGCATCCATCAGCAGCCGTTCATACGCGTCCGGATAACGCATACCAAAGGCTTCGGCGAAGCTGATGTTTAACTTCACGGGTCGCAGGCGCATGCCGCCGGGGCCGGGATCCTTGGTCATTAAATACAAATGCATACCCTCGTTCGGTTGCAGCCGCACAATGAGCTTATTCGGCAAGAGCGCACCTGATTCACGAGGAAATAACGAAAATGGAACATCGCGGAATTGCACCACGACTTCGGAAACCTTGTGCGGCATGCGCTTGCCGGTGCGCAAGTAAAACGGCACGCCGGCCCAACGCCAAGAACGCAGCTCGGCTTTCAGCGCCACAAATGTCTCCGTGCGACTTTGCCTGCCGATTTCGGTTTGATAGCCGGGCACCATCCGCCCTTCCACGACGCCTTGGGTATACTGGCCGCGGACGACCCGTTGGCCGACCTCATGCACGTCGAACGGGCGCAACGCCCGTAAAACTTTCAATTTTTCATCTCGTACCGCATCGGCATCCAGCGAAATCGGCGGTTCCATCGCCAAGAGGCAAAGCAGCTGCAGCAAATGGTTCTGCACCATATCGCGAAGGGCGCCGGCCCGATCGTAATAGTCCGTACGCCCTTCGATGCCGACGCTTTCGGCAACCGTGATTTGCACGTGATCGACAACATCCGCGGTCCAAAGCCTCTCGAAAATGCTGTTGGCAAAGCGCAAGGCCATAAGGTTCTGAACCGTTTCCTTGCCGAGGAAATGATCGATGCGGAAAATCTGCCGCTCGGCAAAAATGCTGCCGATCTCGTCATTGATCGCGCGGGCCGAGGCAAGATCATGCCCGATCGGTTTCTCCACCACCACCCGTGCGGCGCCGCTCACCAGCCCGAAATCGGCGAGGTTGCGGCAAATCGGGCCATAGAGGTTGGGCGCGGTGGCGAGGTAAAAAACCCGGATGCGCTCGGGTGCGCTGCCCAGCATCGTGGCAAGCTCGGTCCAGCCCGGGCCGGGGACTTCGGCATTCAGAGAAACGTAAAAAAGCCGAGAAAAGAAAAGGCTGAGCGCCTCCGGCGTGCATTCTTCCGGGCCGAGCGCGGCTTCTAGGGCGGCGTGCACGCGGGCGTGAAATGCCGCGCGATCCATTTCCGTGCGCGCCGCGCCGATAATGCGGCTCTCGAGGGGGATTTGCCCGTCGCGGAAACGGCGCAGCAGCGCCGGCATCAGCTTCCGCAAGCTCAGATCGCCATTAGCGCCGAAGACAACGCCGTCAAACGGCTGCACCGGAATAATTTGGGCCATGGGGTGCTCTCTCTTTTCACGCGCTTTGCGCCGGATCGGCGCGAAAGCGCTACTCTTGACTTCTCCGGCATTTCCGGCCAAGGCCCAATCGCCCCGAAACCCTTGCGCGACGCCGCGCGATACCAAGTAAGCGCGGATTTATTCTTCGCCGGGCTTCCACTCGCGTGCCGTCCGCTGTGCTTCCACAAGCTGGTAGGGCGGCAGCATCGCAGCCAACCGATCCCGCGCCCGCACGGCCTGCTGGCGCAGCGGGTCGGACGGCGCCAGCCGAGCGGCCGCCAGATTGAACCAAACATAAGCCGTCACCAGCGTCTTGGCCGAGGGCATTTTGCGCAGCGTCATCGCCCCCATATTGTACTGCGCCGGAGCGTAGCCCTGTTCGGCCGCCTTCCGAAGCCACCGAACGGCTTCGGCAAAGTCCTGCGGGACGCCTTCGCCTTGCTCGAAGAGCATGCCCAAGCTGTTTTCGGCCGGAGGATAATCGTGCAAGGCAGCCCTTTGGTACCACGCCGCCGCTTGCGCATAGTCCTGCGGCACGCCTTCACCCTTGGCATAGGCCCAGCCGACTTGATATTCCGCAGGCACAACTCCTTGTGCAGCGGCTTTCTGCCATAACAGCACCGCTTCCGCGGCGTTCCGCTCCACCCCTTGCCCTTGGGAGTAGAGCACGCCGAGCTCATACTCCGCTGCCGGGTTACCAGCGTCTGCCGCTTTCCGGAACCATTGGGCGGCTGCGGCCGGATCCTTCGTAACCCCCTCCCCTTTGGCATACATTAAGCCCAGGCTCAGCTCCGCTTCGGGCACGCCGGCATTGGCGGCTTTTTCGTACCACTCCCGGGCCTTATCCAGGTCCGGGTCCACGCCTCGCCCCTCCCGGTACTGCACGGCAAGATCGTAGGCTGCAGCGGGCTCGCCTTTCTCCGCGGCCATGCGCAGATAACGCACAGCCAAGGCGGGGTTGGCATCCACTCCGATGCCGAGTGAGTAGAGATAACCAAGTCTGCCTGCCGCAGCCGCATCGCCGGCATCTGCCGCCTTGCGATACCACGCCGCCGCCTCGCTTGCGCTCTGCGGCACCCCCCGCCCCTCTTCGTAAAGCAGCCCCAGATTATAGGCCGCAGGAACAGAGCCGGCCTGCGCGGCTTTGCGGAACAATTCCGCGGCGCCGGTCTCGTCCCGGGGCACCCCCCAGCCGTTCAGCAAAAGCACGCCCATGGCAACTTGGGCTTTGGTATCGCCTGCATCGGCCGCCGGGCGCAGGCTTGCAGCGATTTTTTCCAACTCGCGCTCTGCCGTGGGGCTTGGGTTGAGCGGAGAATTCACCGAAGGAGAATCCCCCTGGCGCGATTGCGGCAAGGTGGACGGATTAGGCAAAGTACATTGCAGGCTGGTGAGAGCCAGCACAAGCACGGATAGCATGCGGATTTTGGGCAGCACGGCGGCCTCCTCCGCTTCGGCACGTTTGCTCAAGAGTTTAGGCAGGCCGTGCGCAAGAGCAATACCCCTCTCGGAGCAAGAATCCGCAACAACCCCTCCATGCCCGGGTTTCACCTCATGAGAAAGCGGAGAGGCAACGGGGAAAGCGGTTCGGGCCATCGTTTTTTCCGGCCGCGTCGGTTATTTCTCATCACGAAAGATTAACCCATCGTTTCCTGACGGAACTTGCCGATCGAAAACCTCTCCTGTTGCAAATTCAAATCGATTAAGGCTACCGTTTGTGCCTGCTTCCGTCTTGGCGCGTCAGAGAAAACCCTATCCCATGATCTCCGGTCATACCGAATGACGAGCTCTCGATTTTGCCCGATTGGTTTCGCGATCTTATTTTCCCTCATTCCATCGCCTCTGCGCCATGCATGGGCACAGGCGGGACCCGCATCCATGCCGGAATCCGGCAACCAAGATTCGGAAACAACGGTATCGCTCACGGATCCTTCTGACCCCTCTCAAGACGTGCTATCCGATTATTTTGCGCAGTGGGCAAACCGCGTCGCCAGAGCGCGCGCCACACAACCGCCGTGGAGCAGCCCGCTTGTGACGACCACAGCGTTGTTAGAAGAACGCCTTCGAATCGATGCCGGGTATCAATATGCCGGCAACGGAAACAGCACATGGGCTTTACCCAATATACGGAGCGGTCTGCAGTTGATCGTGGGAGACACCGAAGAGTTAGAAATCGGGGCCGTGCCCTATTTCATGCGCTTCACGCCGTCCGGCCAAACCAACCCCTCGGGCATCGGTGATTGGCCTTTTTTGCGTCTGAAACAGCGGCTGGCCTCCAGCCCCGAGAGTGAAGGCAATTACGTTCTTTCGGTTTTGTTCGGGCTGCAGGTGCCCACGGGGATTTCCGCGTTCAGCAACAATGCCTACACACTTCTGCCGACTTTGGCATTCGGCAAGGGATTCGGAAATTTCGTGATCCAAAGCTCCATCGGCGCCGTGATCCCGACCGCTTATCAAAGCACGCTCGGCATTCAAATCGTCGGCAACGTTGCCTTTCAATACCGCATCGACCGTATGTTCTGGCCTGAAATCGAAGTGAACTGGACAAACTTTCAAGGCGGCGTAAGAAGCGGTGCCAATCAGGTTTTTCTAACCACCGGCGTCGTGGTTGGCCGTTTTCATCTCACCGATACGCTCAGGTTCACGTTCGGTCTCGGCTATCAAGCCGCACTCGCGCCGCCGTTTCGGGCCTCGCCTCTATTGCCCCTTTACAACCACGCCTGGATCGGTTCCGTGCGATTAAACTACTAGCCGATCTGCCTCGTGAGTGCCTCTATGCCTCTCGCGTTCCTTTTTTCGAGAGCTTCGTGCGCGCACGCCACCGATCAACCATCCGGGACATGCATTCTTTTACCGGCTAAACATAATCCGCGGCAACCGTGGCATCCCGGTGCAGATCGGGCGCAAGCGCACGGAACACCGGTGTGAGCACGAAAGCCACCGCAAGGTTCAACAGCACCGAATAAAGCGCCGCATAGCCCGGCACGGTGAAGCCGAAGATATGCAGCGGATAGACCGATCCTTTAAACCCAAGCGCGGCCGCCATATAGGTACCGCTGCCGATACCCACAAGCCAGCCCGCCAACAGGGCCCAACCGTTAAAATAGCGGGTAAAAAGGCTCAACATTACCGCGGGCGCCGTCTGGATCATCCAAATGCCGCCCAAGAGCTGCAGTTGAATCGCATATTGCTGCGGCAGAAAAATCACGAAGAAAAGCGCCCCTGCTTTCACGACCAAAGAGACGATCTTGGCCACTTGCGCCTCTTCGGCATCGGTGCATGCGGGCTTGAGAAAATCGCGCCATATGTTCCGAGTAAAAATATTCGCCGTGGCAATCGACATCACCGCAGCCGGCACCAACGCGCCGACGCCGATTGCAGCAAAAGCGATGCCGACAAACCAATTCGGAAATGCCGCCAAGAATAAGGCGGGGACGGAAAAATTCGTTCCAAATTGGCGAAAGCCGGCGGCAAATTCCGGCTTTTGCGCAACCCCAAGCGCAAGCGCCATGAAGCCCACCAAAGCAAGCAAACCCAGCATCAAGGAATACGCCGGCAGAATTGTGGCATTGCGACGGATCACGCGCGCACTGCTCGCCGAAAGAATTCCGGTAACCGAGTGCGGGTAAAGAAACAACGCAAACGCCGAGCCCAACGCCAACGTAGCATAGCCGCTGTAACTCCCGAGCGAATTGGGCGGGGGTTGCGGCAATAACAATTTGGGTGCGGGTACGGCGGCAAAAATCTTGTCGTATCCGCCAAGCTCAAGCGGTACCACAATAATGGCGGCGATCACGGTGATGTAAATGAGCGTATCTTTCACAACCGCAATCATTGCCGGCGCGCGCAGGCCGCTCGTGTAAGTAAAAGCGGCCAAAATCAGGAAAGCCAGAATCAGCGGAAGTTCCGCACTCGGCCCGGTTGCAGGAAAGCCCAAGGCGCCGATCACCACCTCAAGCCCCACCAATTGCAAGGCAATGTAAGGCATAGTGGCCACAAGGCCCGTGGCTGCAATCGCCAAGGCAAGCCAGCGATTGCCGAAGCGCCCCCGCACGAAATCCGCGGCGGTGACATAACCATGCCGATGTGCAACCGTCCAAAGCCTTGGAAAGACGACATAGAGAATAGGATAGGCCAGAATCGTGTAAGGCACGGCAAAAAATCCGATGGCGCCGGCCCCGAACATCAGCGCCGGAACCGCAATGAACGTGTATGCTGTATACAGATCGCCGCCCAAAAGAAACCAAGCCACCCAGGTGCCGAAGCGCCGCCCGCCCAAGCCCCATTCGTGCAACAGGTCCAAGTCGCCTTTGCGCCAGTGTGCGGCAAAAAATCCGAGCAACGTAATAAAAAGAAACAGAGCAACGAAAATTGCGGTTGCAGTCCAATTCATCTCCGGCGTTCCTTACCTCGCGAGCTCATGACTTCGCGTGCTCATGCCAATACACGATGCCGATGAAAACCGAGCCGAGCGGAATCCAGAGCAATTGATACCAGTAGAAAAAAGGAATGCCGAAGAACGAGGGGGTTGACCGATTATAGAAGCCCACCCAAAGCGTCGCGATGAACGGGACCAGCAAGAGCAGTCGAACCCAAAGCTTCGATCCACGCGGATGTCCCTCCGGCGGCGGTTCCGATTGCGGCGGCGCACGCATGTCTTCCTCCCCTGTTTTGCATATCTTCGCTTAGCGTTTGTGGCGACACGAGAAAAGGGGCATGGGGACCGAGCACATCATTATTATCATACAATCGTATGCAAAACTCTCCCCGCCAAAGCTATGCTCACAGGGCATGCATACCTCCGTGCGAACTGCACACAGTAAATTCACGTGACAGTCGCACTGCCGCACGATAGAGCTCATCCATTGCTTCATAGCGTGTGGCCCCAAGGACCAAGCAAGGTCCGGGCCAGGAGGAAGCAAAAGCGTATAGGCCTAGGGAGATGCCGATGGACGAAACCATCAAAGCACCAACAAAAGCACCAACAGAGGATCCTTTCCGCCTGGCGGAATTCTTTGCGCAAGGGCAAAATTGGTTCGCCAATTGGAGCCAAGTCTCGGATCGTTGGATGCAAGGGATGCTGAATATCGCGCGAGAGCAGGCCGAACTCTCCCGGACGCTGATCGAAGGGGGGCTTGCCGGCTTCAACATCTACGGCTCCTCGCGTCGGCCTGAGGATTTGCTGGAAGCGCAACTCGGCCAGATGCGCCAGCGAATGGACCAAATCATCAAAGGCATGCGCAAAATGGCCGATGAGGTCTATGCCTGCTGCTTTGAAACCGCGGCGCTCTCGCTTCCGGGCAAAGAAGCGTCCAAATCGGCAAGCGAAACCGGCGGGAAAACTGCGTCTTCGTTTGCGCGCCCTGCCGCCCGCGCCGCCCAGACCGGGAAAGAGACGGCCGCCGCCGAGTAACGCGGCCCAATCCCAACCTTTGCAAAAGCGCAGAAGGGGTTTGCCTCTTCTGCGCTCTCTGAACGGCATCGGCTTGCCATCACGCAAACCGACAGGTAGCCCCTTCGCCCGAACAGCGGTTATACCGGCACCACCGGAGTTTTGGTTTGCGGGATCCGCGCAAGCATCGCCGCATCCAGCCCAAGGTGGGCCGCAACCAGCGTATGCGGCGTATTTGCGATCCAGCTCGAAAGCGAAACGTCGGAATATTGCCCGTTGGCGAAAATTTCCAGAAACCGCAGCGGCTCGTCACCGATATTTTCGATGTAATGACCCATGGCCCGCGGCACGTATCCCACATCGCGCGGGCGGAAATCCACGGTATTGGCTTCGCCTCTGCTGGCAAACACCGTCATGCGCGCCCGGCCGGAAATGTAATACTGCCACTCATCGGCAAGCGGGTGCCAATGCAGCTCGCGCATCCCGCCCGGGTTCACTTCTACGAAAGCCGCCGACATCGTCTGCGATGCCTTGAAATTGTTGCGATCGGCAATGCGCACGGATCCGCCGCGGGTTTTGATGGGCGGCTGTTGCATGAATTTGAAACTGAAGCTGTTGGGAACGTCGGGGCGCGAGCTTTCCGCCCGTTCCGCGGCAAGAGGTTTCGGCAAGGGCGCGTTGAAAATATAAAGCTCGTGCGGGGGAATATGGTCGAATACCGAAGCATCGACGCCAAAATTTTTGGCAAGCACGTCGCGCGGCGTATGCGCAAGCCAATCGGTGATCAAGAACGTGCTGTCTTCGGAAAACGCCCCGTCGTCGAAAGCAAGCAGGAACTCGCAGCCGTCGTCCCCCAACCCCTGAATCGAATGCGGAATACCGCCGGGGAAAAACCACAAATCGCCGGCTTCAACATCGTCGATAAACGTCCGCGCCTCTTGATCCACCGCGGTAATGCGCGCCTTGCCGGAAAGCATAAAGGCCCATTCCGCCTGCTTGTGCCAGTGCAATTCGCGCACCGCCCCTTTGGGCAGGCGCATATTCACTCCGGCAACCGTTTTCGCAATAGGAAACTGGCGGATCGTGACTTCGCGCGCCCAGCCCGCTTCCGTGCGGCGCGTATAAGCGTCCTCGAAAGAGAAGCGCAGCGCGCCGAGGTTGCCGTGGTCCGTGGCCGGCGGATAAAATTCCACGGATTTGTTAGCGCCCGGCGCGCCCGCCGGCGCCGCCCTCTCGTAATCGGCTGCCTGGCTTTGGCTGCCTGCCGCGGCCGCAAACAGCGCGCCGATGCCTGCCGTGGCCAACACGTCTCTTCGGGATGCCCCTTCGCTCATGCTTTCCTCCCCATACTTTGCGCCGCGCGCTCCGTTCCATGCGCGCGTCCCAACGATGTTCGGCGATCAGAGCCGGAAAGTCTATGGCGTTGCAGCTTCGCGCAACCGTTCCTCGGCAAGCTTGCGCCAGGGCGCATCCGTGGGGGCTTGCGCAAGTGCCTGGCGGAACAAAGAAGCCGCTTGCGGCGTCACGCGGCCTTCGGCCCGCGCTAAGGCTTCCGCCGCCATCGCCGCGAGGGTGGGGTCAAAGCCGGAGATCAACGCATGCTGATAGGCGTCCGCCGCCGCCGCATAGTGTTCCCGCGCGCTTTCCGCGTTGCCGAGCAGCACGAAACCTTCCCGTGCACGGGGCGAATGGGGATCCATGGTAGCCAGCCGCGCCCGCAAAGCCTGGAGCAAGGCTTCTTCTTCCCGCGCCTTTGCCTGTTGCTCCGCCAAAGGCATGGCCGGAAGCCATGGCGTTCCGCCGACAAGATACAGCGCCATCGCCGCGGCGGGCACAACAGCGAGGGCCGCCAGCACCAAACCGCGGCCC
This sequence comes from Terriglobia bacterium, assembly GCA_023511585.1. Lineage (GTDB taxonomy): Bacteria > Pseudomonadota > Alphaproteobacteria > Acetobacterales > Acetobacteraceae > JAIMBF01. The sequence goes on along the minus strand of JAIMBF010000005.1, from coordinate 17,622 downwards.
TTGGCAGCCACCGGCGGGTCGGCTGTTTCGGCCGCAGCCAGCAACCGACGCTTGATCTCTACCTGAGCCGCCTCATACTCCGCCGCGGTCAGATGCCCCTGCTCGCGCTCCAGCTCAAGCTCGGCCAGCTGGGCCTGGTAAAGCGCCAGCGCGGCGCCTTTGCGCTTCTTTAGCGACGCATGGCGCAAGAGCGAAAAGGCCAGCGGCGCCATCGCGGCAACGGCCAAGGCGGCAAGCACAAGCCAGATCATGAGCGGGGATTCCCCAATCCCTCGCGCAAAAGCCGCTTCAGCCGTGCCTCTTCGGCCGCCGACAGCGGTTGCGGCGGGGCGGGCCTTCGGCGCAGGCCAAACCAAACGACAATCCCTCCCACCGCAAGCGCAACCGCCGGGGAAAACCACAAGAAGAGCGTCGCCATACGAAACGGCGGTTTGAGCCGCACAAAATCGCCGTAGCGCGCGACCATCCAGGCAATCACCTCTTTGTCCGATTCGCCGGCCGCGACGCGCTTGCGGATTTCCGCACGAAGATCGCGCGCGAGGTCGGCATCGGATTCCTCAATGCTCTCGTTTTGGCAGACCAGGCAGCGAAGCTCCTGCCCGATCGCCTCGGCGCGCAATTCCTGTGCTCGGTCGGGCAGCATTTCGGCCGGATTGCTCACCGCGCGGGCCGCATGAAAGGGAGCCGCGGCAAGCAGCACTGCCAGCAAACACAAGGCGCCGATCGGTTGAGCGCGCGCCGATGGGATCCGTTTCCTCCTCATGCGCCGCTGCCGCCTCGCAGCAAAGGAAAGAGCTGATCGCGCACCACATCGTCGCTGAGCGCTCCCGCCCAACGCCAGCGGATAATACCGTGCGGGTCGATCAAAAAGGTCTCCGGCACGCCATAGACGCCGAAATCGATGCCAACCCGGCCGGTTTCATCGCGCGCCAGGCGCGTATAGGGGTTGCCCCTTTCGGTCAGAAACCGCTTTGCCGCATCAACCGTATCCTTATAGGCAATGCCCCAAATCGGCAGTCCTGCCGCGGCAAGTTCCGTCAGCACAGGGTGCTCGATCTGGCAAGGCACGCACCAAGAAGCGAAGAAATTCACCAGAACCCAGCGTTTGGCGGCGACAAGATCCGCGCTGGAAATTCCCGCCGTGGCGGGCGGCTGCGCCGGCAGGGTAAAATTCGGCACGGGCTTGCCGATCAAGGGGCTCGGCACGGCGTGCGGGTCATAAGTGCCGTGCTTCATGCGTTCCAGCAAGGCCAGAAACGCGGCCCCGCCTGCCGCCGCCGCGGCCACCGGCAGGGTGAGGAGCAACCGTCGGCCGAGAGAAGATCCAAGCCAGGCCATGGAATGCGCCTTTTAAGCTTTTGCCATGGCCGCAGCCTTCAGCGGCGCGCCCACGCGCAGGCGCCGATCGCTCAGCGAAAGCGCGCCGCCCGCCGCCATCACCAGGGCGCCGAGCCAAATCCAGGGCGCCAGCGGGTTCCGATGCAGCCGCAACACCACTTTACCGTTCTGCTCCTCGCCCACCGCCGCGTAGAGGTCGCGGAAGAGATTGGTGCGGATCGCCGTATCCGTAACGGTATTGCGCTGAACGGGATAGCTTCGGCGCGAAGGGGTCAGCAGCGCCACCCGGCGCCCGTCCTTTTCCACCGCAATTTCCGCAACCCGCGCGGTATAGTTCGGCCCAGGCGCATCATAAAGCCGCTCCAATTGCCAATGGTAGCCGGCAAAATCCACACCCTCGCCCGGATGGAGGGCGACAATCACGTGCGTGGCCAGCGCCATGCCGGCGATTCCGGCAACCGTGATGCCCATGCCCAGATGCGCCACCGTCGCGCCCCATGCCGCACGCGGCAGCCCCGCCGCGCGGGCAAGGCTCTCGCGAAGCGGCAGGCGGAAGAGGCGCACGCGCTCGACAATGTCCGCAAATGCGCCGAGCGCCAGCCAGACGGCGCCGCCGAAGGCCAGCCCAACCAGCCCGTCGCGAACCCCGAACCCGACAAGAAAGCCCACACACAAAGCCGCAAGCGCCGCCCACCACAACCGCTGCAACACAGGCCCCAAGGCAGCGCGCTTCCAAGGCAACATGGGCCCCACGGTCATTGCCGCAAACAGCGGAATGGTCAGCGGCAACACGGTTGCGTCAAAGAACGGTTTGCCGACGCTGATCTGCTCGCCCGTCAACAGGTTCACGAACATGGGATAGGTGGTGCCGGTGAACACAACCGCGGCAATCGCGCAGAGCATGATGTTGTTGAACACCAAAGCGCCTTCGCGCGAAATCGGGGAAAACAACCCTCCGGGAGCCAGAGCCGGCGCGCGCAGCGCGAACAACACCAAGGCCGAGCCGATCACCAAGCCCAGCAAGGCCAGAATGAAAATGCCGCGGGCAGGATCGTTGGCAAAAGCGTGAACGCTGTTGAGGATCCCGGAACGCACCAGAAACGTCCCGGACAGCGAAAGCGAAAAGGTGGCAATGGCCAGCAGCACGGTCCAGACCTTCAGCGCCTCGCGTTTCTCCACCACGATTGCCGAATGCACCAGCGCGGTGCCCGTGAGCCACGGCAAAAGCGAGGCGTTTTCTACTGGATCCCAAAACCAAAAACCGCCCCAGCCCAGCTCGTAATAGGCCCACCAGGAACCGAGCGCGATCCCGCCGGTCAAAAAACACCAAGCCCCGAGCGCCCAGGGCCGCACCCAGCGCCCCCATAGCGCATCGATGCGCCCCTCGATCAGCGCCGCCACCCCGAAAGCGAAGGGGATGGCAAACCCGACATAGCCCGCATAGAGAATGGGCGGGTGCAGCGCGAGCCCCGGGTCTTCCAACAGCGGGTTCATGCCTTGGCCATCCGGCGGAGGCGGCCAAACGCGCAGAAACGGGTTGCTTTCGGTGAGTGCGAAAAGCAGAAACCCTGCCGAGGTGGCCCCCAGCACGCCGATCACCCGCGCGCGCAGGCTGCTCGGCAAGTCCTGCCCGAACGCGGCCACGGCGGCCCCGCAAAGCGCCAGGATGAAACACCACAGCAGGATGGAGCCCTCGTGATTACCCCAAGTCCCGGTAATTTTATAAAGCAGGGGCTTCGCGGCTTGGCTGTTCTGCACCACGTTCAGCACCGAAAAGTCTGAAACCACGTTGCACCAAACCAGCGTGAAAAACGCGGTGCCAAGCGCGATCAACTGGCCCACGGCAAGCGCGGGCGTGGCAGCCATGAGCGGCTCTCGCCGCGCCTGGGCACCCATGAGCCCAAAAATCCCCTGTGCGGCTGCCAGGCAAACCGCAAGCGCGAGCGCAAAATGGCCGAGTTCGGGATTCATCGCTTTTTGCCTAATACCCGGTTTGCCGCTCGCCCGCGGAGGCGGTCGGAGCGGCTGCGGCAGGGGTCGTCACCGGAACGGTCAGCGTATTCCAGGTGCTTGCCGGCGGAGGCGGGCCTTTCGCGGGATTCCAAAGGCCCTTGCGCTTCAGCGCCTCGGCGACATCCTTCGGCATATAGGTTTCATCATGCTTGGCAAGCACCTCGCTCGCATGAAACGTGCCGTCCGCCCCGAGCGTGCCGAGCGCCACCACCCCCTGCCCCTCGCGGAAAAGGTCGGGCAGAACGCCGTTAAAAGTCACCGGCACGGCGGTATGCCCATCGGTAATACGAAAGCGCACATCCACCTCTTTGCCCTTGGTGCTGCGGTGCACGCTGCCTGTCTCGACCAAGCCCCCCAAACGCAACGTGCGCTCAGGTGAAGGGTGCTGGGCAGCCAGGTCGGAAGGCAGCACAAAGAAAACCAGGTTCTGCCGAAAGGCCGAAAGCACCAGCGCGGTCGCGCTGCCCAGCCCCAGCCCGCATGCGAGCAGAAGAATCAAGCGGCGATGTTTGCGTTTAAGGATTGCCGGCACTCCTCGCTTTATGGCCATGGCCGGAAAGGGCCGCCAGCCGTCGGCGCGCGCGGCGGAGGCGCTGATAAGCGTTCAGGCCGAAAGCTGCCGGCACGAGCACGGCTAAGGCGTAGGATGCGGCGATAAACGGCAGATGCGTCATGCCGGAACCTGCGTTTCCAACGCATCGGCGGCCCCGGGTACGGAATCCTCGGCCCGGGCAGCCTCTGCCAAGAGAAGGGCGCGGATACGCCGCTCCATCACCGCCGCGCGCGTGCCGGCCAAGGCCAGCGCAGCAAACACACACGCATAGCCCACGGCGGAAAACGCCAACGGCCAAAGCATGCCGATATACATGCTGGGCGCGCCGGTCAAAGAAATGGTTGCGGGCTGGTGCAAGGTGTTCCACCAATCCACGCTGAACTTGATAATCGGGAGATTGACCACGCCGAGCAGGGCCAGAATCGCGCCGGCCCGGTAGCCGCGCGTGGGGTCGTCAAAAGCGCGCACCAAGGTGATATGGCCCAGATACAGAAAGAAAAGCACGAGCACGGAGGTCAGCCGCGCGTCCCACACCCACCAGGCGCCCCACATCGGTTTGCCCCATAGGCTGCCGGTGGCCAGGCAAAGCGCCGTAAAACCCGCCCCAATTGGGCCGATTTCCGCGGCCGCAAGGTCCGCCAACGGGTGGCGCCAAACCAAAGACGCCGCCGAGCACAGCGCCAGCATCAGATAGCCGGCGGAAGCAAGCCATGCCGCCGGCACATGAATATACATAATACGTACCGCATCGCCTTGCTGCCAGTCGGCCGGAGCAAAGAAGAGGCCCCATATGAGCCCGACGGCGGTCAGCACCACGCCGAACGCCGTCAGCCACGGTTGCACTTTGGATGCGGCGCGCAGGAATCTTCCCGGGTTGGCGAAACGGTGCCAACCCCGGCGAGGGGCTCCGCGCGGCTCGGCTATAGCTTTTACGGACGAGGGGGACACTTGCACGGGCTCAACATAGCCAAAACCGAGGGCTTTTCAACCCGGCCGGTTGGCGGCTAATCGGTAGAGCAGAAACAAAACGGGAGGAGCGCAACATGCTGTTTGTTCTTTTGTATTGGGACAAGCCGGGGCGCTTTGCGCTACGTCAACAAACGCGGCCGGCGCATCTCGCCTATATCAAGGCGCATGAACGCCAAGTCCGGCACGGCGGACCCCTGCTCGACGATGCAGGCCAGCCGATCGGCAGCCTGCTCGTGATCGAAGCGCCCGATCGTGCCGCCGCGGAAGCCTTCGCGGCAAACGATCCTTACGTACAGGCGGGCTTGTTTGAAAGCATGGTAATACGCGCCACCCGGATTGTGGTGAAAGACGGCGCGTGGCTTGAATAACGAGCGGCCGCGCAGCCTCTCGTAAATGAGGCAAAAGAGCGGGCGGTTGATGCAAACCCTTCTGCGAAGCGTGAATTTCCGGGCGGGATTCCTCTAAAGCGCGAGCGATGCCCCATTCAGCATCACTTCGCTTTCCGTGTCGATCGGGCGGCGCAAGATATCCAAAACCGGGCAGGTTTTCTGCACAACCGCCACCAATTCGCGAATTTGCTCTGCCGAGGCCGGGCTTTCGATGCGCGTTTCCCAGCTCACCTTCCGATATCCCGGCGGGACGGCGTCATCCATCCCGAACAAACCCTTGAGATTGAGATCCCCCCGCACGTCGATCTCCAGACTGGTAATCGGGATCCCCAACACGGCCGCATAAGCCGCGTACATAATTTCCTGGCAAGCGCCGAATGCGGAAAGCACGAGCTCCACCGGATTCATGGCGGTGTTCGTTCCGCCGAGCTCCGCCGGCTCATCGATTGGAATTTCGAATTGCCGAACCTTGGCAATGCAGCGCGTTCCGGCTTCAAGATACGTTTGCGCCCCGAAAGAAACCTCGGCCGCGCGCGCGTCCGCTTTGATTTTTTCGATGGTCTTCAGCAACGCCTCACGCAGCGTTGCCGGTTGCTTTTGCGTCAGTATCTCATTCTGTGCCGTTTCCGACATATCCGTCCCCCTCCTTTGATGCGCGTGTTTTGCCCCACTTCACCACCTTTGTGAAGGCCAACCGAGGTTGGATTTTTATCACCAACGCGTCAATCCTCATCCAGCAAAGCGCGGGGCCATCGCCGCCTAGAACGGCAGCCTGACCGAAAGAATCCAAGCGTGGTTATAGGTCGGGGTCAGCGGATCCAGCGTGGTATGCGGGGAAACCGCGAACTGATAGCCGAAGCCGGCGGTCAGCTTCAGGCGATCATAGAGCGGAATGCGCCCAATGATAATCCCGGGAAACAAAAAAATCTCATTCTTGCCCTGGCGCACGCCACCCAAGAAATTGATATCCGTGATGCTGAACTCCCCATAGAGATGCAGCGGTGCGTAGTAGGGTTGTAGCGTAACGTTCGTGACGATCTGCGAGCCGGTCGCGGCATGATAATTCGTGGCATAGGGCGTGCCGATGGTGGCCTGGATATCGAAGCCGCGGATGCGGTCGCCCCATCCCACGCCGCCGGCGATGGTCGGCGTGATCACGTAGGTGTTCAGCGTATAGTGCGGGCTTCCGGTCGGGACCGAGCCGCCCAGGAAAAACGTCAGGATGTAATTGCCGTTTTCTTCGTTTGCCGTCAGCAGCCGCTGCTTGAACAGAAACGCCGGCCAGTCCGCCCATCCCGAGCTCGGATGGCGTATGCCGGTGGTCGTTATATACGGTGGAGGGATAATAATAATTTCTTGCGTTTCGGTCGGGATCAGCTCGAGTCCCTTCCCCGCCCAATAATTCGTGATATGCGCGCCGTTGGCAGCAGTCTGCCAGTATTGGTCATAACGAAGCTCTTCCTCAAGCCGTGGCGTAACCGTAATAATCGGCGTAACCCAATGGGGCTGCTCTTCCTGTGCGCGATCGACGCGTTCAAACCAATGCGTGAAATAATCGCTGATGCTGTCATAGCCCGGATTGTAGTCGAGGTTGGTTTGGGGAAGCGGCGCTGTCTGGTAATTCTGATCTGACGGCTGGGTTGTGCCGGGGGTTTCGGCATTCGCCCGAACGGCGAGTACGCAGAACACTGCTCCGGCCGCAAGCAGCCGGCCAAGATGGCCAAGACGATACGGTAGCATCCTTCCTCCTTCGCGATAATATCTTGTCTGGTTGCTTTATCCGGAGCTTGAGCCCGGTAGCTTTTGCGACTCGCAATATACAATCGGATATAACCCTAACGCAAGGGAGAGCAAGCACTCCGATACGAAAACGGGTGATTCCGCTCCCGCGCTTGAAGAAAACGGGGCAGCGGGCTTATTTTCCCTCCGTGTTCGCTGAACGGGGTCAGGACACGGCCGCAAACGCACGGATCGGCATCAAGACATGAATTATTGGCTGGTGAAAACGGAGCCCGGCGCGTTTAGCTGGGATGAGCAAGTCGCCCACGGCGTGGAGCCCTGGACCGGTGTGCGCAATCACACCGCGAAGAACTATCTGAAGGCTATGCGCTTAGGCGATCGCGCGTTTTTCTATCACTCGGGGGAAGGGCGCGAGATCGTGGGGATTGTGGAAGTGGTGCGCGAAGCCTACCCGGATCCCACGGCGGAAAGCGGAGACTGGGTTGCCGTGGATGTCAAAACCATCGCGCCGCTGCCAAGGCCGGTCTCCCTTGCCATGATCAAGAAAGACCCGGCCTTCAAGGATTTTCTCTTGGTGCGCCAGCCGCGGCTTTCCGTGCTGCCCGTTTCTAAGGCGCAATGGCAGCGGATCCTCGAACTTGCGAACTACCCGCCGGAAGCGCCAAGCTCGGCAAGCGCGGCCTCGTAAGCCTTTGCCACGTCGTCGCTGAAGCAGCAGAACATCACCCGGGAAATCTCGGGCGCCTTGGCAAGAAACGCGGCCACTTCCCGAACCGCAATTCTCGCCGCCTCGCGCACCGGATAGCCATACGCGCCACAACTGATCGCCGGAAAAGCAAGAGTTTTCAGCCCGTGCGCTTGCGCAAGCTTCAGGCTCTCGCGATACGCGCTTGCCAAAAGCTCGGCCTCGCCCCTTTTGCCGCCGTGCCAAACGGGCCCGACCGCATGAATCACATAGCGCGCGGGCAGCCGATAGCCTTTGGTGATGCGCGCCTGCCCCGTCGGGCAACCGCCGAGGGTGCGGCATTCTTCCAGCAATTCGGGGCCGGCGGCGCGATGGATGGCGCCGTCTACCCCGCCGCCGCCGAGCAGCGTGGTGTTGGCCGCATTCACAATCGCATCCACCGCCAGGCGAGTGATATCGCCGCGGCAAACCTCCATCCGTGCGCGGGGGTCAGAAGGCGAAACGCTTGGTTCATTGCGCTGCGACATTGGTTTTTGCCATCTCGCGCAAAGCGAATTTCTGGATTTTGCCGGTCGAGGTCTTGGGCAACGGCCCGAAGCTGACATAACGCGGGCATTTGTAATGCGCCATATTTTCGCGGCAGAAGGCGATAATATCCGCCGCGCTCACCCGCCCCGCCATGCCTTCTTTCAGGGTCACGAATGCATGCGGCACCTCGCCCCATTTTTCATCCGGATGCGCAACCACCGCCGCTTCCAACACCGCGGGATGACGATAAAGCACGTCTTCCACCTCGATCGAGCTGATATTCTCGCCGCCCGAGATAATAATATCTTTGGAACGATCTTTGATTTCCACGTAACCATCCGGATGCAGCACGGCAAGATCGCCGGAATGGAACCATCCGCCTGCAAAAGCGGCTGCGGTTGCTTTTGGGTTTTTTAGATACCCCATCATCACCGTGTTGCCGCGCATCATAATCTCGCCCATGGTTTTGCCATCCGCCGGCACGCGCTCCATGGTGTTGGGATTCATCACCGTCACTTCTTCCAGCATCGGGTGTTCCACCCCCTGGCGCGCCATGAACGCCGCCTTGTGCGGCAAATCCATGCTCTCCAACTCCGGCTGCCAGGCATTGGTGGTGGCCGGGCCATAGGTTTCGGTCAGCCCATAAAGATGGTGCACGGCAAAGCCCAGCGCTTCCATCCCCTCGATCACGGCTTGCGGCGGGGCGGCGCCTCCGGTCATGAAGTGAACCCGCCGTGCCGGCCGGCGGCGCACATCTTCGGGGGCGTTGATCAACATATTCATCACCACCGGCGCGCCGCACATATGCGTTACCCCATGGCGCTCGATCAGCGGGAAAATCACCGCCGGATCCACCTTGCGCAGGCAGATATGCATCCCGCCCGCAAGGGTTACCGCCCAGGTGTAGGTCCAGCCGTTGCAGTGGAACATCGGCAGCGTCCAGAGATACACCGCTTCCGGGTTGAGCCCGTATTCCAGCGCCATCGCCACCGCATTCAGGTGCGCGCCGCGATGGTGGGTCACCACGCCTTTGGGATCGGAGGTGGTGCCGGAGGTATAGCCGAGCGCGATGGCAGACCACTCGTCCGCAACAAGCCGCACCGGATGATCCGGCGCTCCGCTTGCCAGAAACGCCTCGTAATCCATCTCACCTAGCCGCGCGCCCCGGTTTTGCGGCGGCGTCATCGGATCATCGATGTCGATCACCAGGGGTTTGTGATCAAGCTGCGCGAGCGCTGCCCCGATCACGGAGGAGTATTCGCGGTCGGTGATCAAGACCTTCGCTTCCGAGTGGCGCAGCATGAAGGCGATCGCCGCCGCATCCAGCCGGGTGTTGAGCGCGCAGAGCACCGCGCCCGGCCCCGCCATGGCCACGCCGTAATGCGCCTCCAGCAAAGCGGGCACATTCGGGGCCATCACCGCCACCGTCTGCCCCCGCCCCACGCCGGCCCGCTCCAAGGCCGAAGCGAGCCGGCGACAGCGTTCCAGCATCTGGGCATAGGTATATTGCTGCTCGCCGTGCACGACGGCCGTGCGTTTGCCCCACACCCGGGCGCTGCGCAGCAGGAAGGAAATCGGCGTCAACGGCACATAATTCGCCGGGTTACGGTCGAGATCCTGGTCGTAAATGGTGCGGGCCTCGGTCATCTTCGCCTCCCTGCGGTTCCCCCGATCCAGCCCGGCCATATTAATCCGCTCTCGGCGCCAATGTAAGCGGCTAGCGGCCGTGCAAATGGGGGGTGCGCTTGTTCAGAAATGCATCGATCGCTTCTCGGAAATCGGCGCTCGCGTAACAGCGCTCCTGCCATTCTCTCACTTTTGCTCGGTCTACCTTGGAGCGCAGAGAGAGCAACGCCTCCTTGGTTGCGCGAAGCGTCAGCGGCGCTTGCGATATGGAAAGGCGCGCAATGTAACCGGCCTTGCCTTCTAATGCCCCGACATCATTCACCACCTCATCCACAAGGCCGATGGTCAGAGCGCGCGCGGCGTCGATGGGCTGGCCCTCGAACATCAGCCGCCGGAGATGGGCCGCACCGATCAGCGCATGGAGCCTTTCGAAACTGCCGGCGCTCAAAGAGTTCGCCATGGTGCGCCCATAGGGCAAGCTGAAGCGCGCGTTCGGCGCCGCAATCCGGATATCGCAAGCGGCGGCAAGGTTAAGCCCGCCGCCGCTGCATACCCCGGCAATTGCGGCGATGGTGGGGATCGGCAATCGTTCCAGCGCGTCCAAGACGGAATCGGTGAAGTCTTCCAGGGCAAGCACGTCCTCGACGGTCTCCAATTCCGCGAACTCGGCGATATCGGTGCCGGCGGAGAAGGCAACCTCGGTCGCTCCCATCAATACCAGCGCCCGGACCCTTTCGGTTTTCTGAATTTCTTGACAGATTTCCAATAGCCGCTCGTACATGGTACGCGTAAAAGCCTGGAGTTTGTGCGGCCGATTGAAAAGAATTTGGCCGATCCCTTCGCTCGTGTGAAAGACGAGTTCTTCTCTGAGTTGCACCCTCTAACTCCTCCGAAACTTAACTCCTCACCCTACCCTCCACGAGCAAGGCTTGCATTTCCAGCCGCACGATTGTAACTGATTGTATCGTTTATTAACAGTGTCTCACATCTACGCCCGAGATTGCGGAAATGGCTCTTGTCACGAAAATTGGTTGGAGAATTAGCACGGCGCCGGCGTGCTGGCAACGGCGCCCGATGCCCGTTGAAACCACAAGTCGGATGCAAGGCTCGGCGATTTGTTATCGACGCGAGAAGGTCAAGGCAGGGGCGAAATTCACAAGAAAGAACGTAAACCGGGCACGTTTGATAAAATCGTGGAGTGATCATGCCGGTTCGGCTTGAAGCGCCCGCGTGAGGCCAACCGATTTGTCATCGCTCGCTCGGAATAGGGAGTCGCCATGTTAGCCGTTAAGCTGGCGCTGCGTCAGCCTGTTACGATTATCGTGATGATCATCCTGATCCTGCTCTTCGGCATTCGCGCGGCATTGCAAATGCCGATTGACATGTTCCCCGATATTCGCATTCCGGTTGTTGCCGTGGTCTGGCTTTACAACGGCTTGCTGCCGGACGAAATGGCCGACCGGATCGTCTATTATTTCGAACGCGCGGTACCGCTGATGACCTCCGACATCAAGTCGATCGAGTCGGAATCGGTCATCGGCTACGGCGTCATCAAAATGTATTTCCAACCGGGCGTTGATATCAGCAAGGCCATCGCGCAGGTGACCGGCGCGGCGCAAGCCGTCTTGCGCTTCATGCCCGCCGGCACCACGCCGCCTTACGTGCTTGCCTATAATGCCTCTTCGGTGCCGGTTATCCAGATCACGCTGACCGGCGATAAAATTCCCCCTTATCAGCTTTTCGACTTTGCGCAGAACTTTATCCGTCCGCAGCTTGCCTCGGTCCCCGGCAGCGAAGTTCCGTGGCCCTACGGCGGGTTGGTTCGCACGGTGGAAGCGGATCTCAATCTGCAGGCGATGCAAGCCAATCACGTTTCTCCGCGCGACGTGACGCAAGCGCTGATGAATCAGAACCTGATCATCCCCGCCGGCACGCAGAAAATCGGCCCTTATGAGTGGCATATCAAACTGAATTCGGCGCCTTACACAATCGACGAACTCAACGATATGCCGGTTAAGAAAGTCAACGGCACCGTCATTTACATGCGCGACATCGCCTACGTGCACGACGGCGCACCCCCGCAAACCAATGAAGTGCGCATTGACGGGAAAGAGGCCATTCTGTTGCCGGTGATCAAAACCGGCTCTGTCTCCACGCTCGAGGTGATCCAAAAAACCAAAGACCTCTTGCCGCTGCTCAAAGAAGCGATGCCGAACGGCATGCATATGAGCGCGGTCGGCGACCAATCGGAGTTCGTGATAGACGCCGTCGTCAGCGTGATTCGAGAGGCCGCGTTGGCAGCCATCCTGACGGGCATGATGGTGCTGATGTTTCTGGGAAGCTGGCGTCTGACGGTGATCATTACCGTTACCATTCCGCTCTCGATTCTCGTCGGCCTCGTCGGCTTGCAAATCACCGGCGAGACGATCAACGTGATGACGCTCGGCGGCTTTGCTCTTGCGGTCGGCCTCTTGGTGGACAACGCGACTGTAACGCTGGAGAACATCAGCACCCATCTGGAAATGGGGAAGGATATCGAAAGCGCCATTTTGGACGGTGCGGCCCAGATCGTGCTTCCCTCCTTCGTCTCGTTGCTTGCGATCTGCGTGGTTTTCGTCCCGATGTTCCAGCTCGGCGGAGTCTCGGGGTATTTGTTTCTGCCTCTGGCCAAAGCCGTGATCTACGCCATGATGGGCGCATTTTTGCTCTCCATCACCATCGTCCCGCTGATGACCAAATACATGTTAAGCGGGCATGAAGCCGAAATGCGCCAAGAAGGCCATGAAGGTCACGGACATGCGCCGCATCCGCGCTCGCGCAATCCTCTCAAGCGGTTTCAACAGCGGTTCGATGCGGGATTCCGGCGCTTTCAGCAATGGTACCGCGGAGTCTTGGAGCGCATCCTCGGCATTCCCGTCCTTTATATTTCCGGCTTTCTTCTGTTTGTGATTGCGTCCCTGGTCGCGCTCATGCCTTGGCTTGGAGAAAACTTCTTTCCGCAAGTCGACGGCGGCGCTATTGCTTTGCATGTCCGCGGTCCGACCGGGCTGCGCATCGAGGTTACGGCAAGACTTGCCGACCAGATTGAACAGTATATTCGCACCGTCATCCCGGCACATGATATCGAGACGATTGTGGATAACATCGATCTTCCGTATAGCGTGATCGATATGGCCTACAACAATACCGGGACCATCGGGCCGGAAGACGTCGATATCTTAATTCAGGAGACGAAAGACCATCGTCCTACGGATGAATACGTGCAAATCCTTCGTCGGGAATTGCCGAAAAAATTCCCCGGTGTCACCTTTGCCTTTTTGCCCGCCGATATTCGCACGCAGATTTTGAATTTCGGCGCCCCGGCACCGATCGATATCGCCGTCGTGGGGCCGGATCAAAATGCCACGTCCCGTTACGCAAACCGCATTCTGAACCAAATTGCGCGGGTGCCGGGCGTTGTGGATGCACGTATTCAGCAGCAATACGATTACCCGGAACTTTATGTGAATGTCGATCGTTCGCTGGCACAATTGGTGGGCTTGACCCAGGCCGACGTGGCAAACAGCGTGTTAGACACGCTTTCCGGCAGTTTCCAGGTCGCACCGAACTTCTATCTCAATCCGGAAAACGGCATCTCTTACAACTTGCAGACTTTCATGCCACAATACCGCATCGATAAATTGAGCGATCTCGAGAATTTGCCGATCACCGGGTTCACACCCAATAAGGGCGCGTCGCCGGGAGAATGGGCAGGAGTCCCCCCTCCCGGCCCGCCGCATCCGCTGCACGCCGGTGCCGTGCCTGGGGCCGGAGCTTACCACCCGGAGCAGATTCTGGGCGCGTTGGCCACCATCACACCTGTCCCCTCCGCCGCCGCGGTCTCGCATTACAATGTGTTGCCCGTCGTCGATATCTATGCCAGTAATTCCGGGCGGGATCTCGGTGGCATCAACCGCGATATCGAAAAAATCCTAAAGGCCGCAGAAAAATATCGGCCGCCGGGTTCTCGCGTCATGGTTCGCGGGCAGGTGGAAACCATGGCATACACGTTCTCGGAACTCTATATCGGGTTGGTCGGCTCGCTGATCCTTATTTACTTGATGATCTGCGTGAACTTTCAGTCCTGGCTGGATCCGTTCGTAATCATCACCGCGCTGCCTGCCGCCTTGGCCGGAATTGTCTGGATGCTTTTCGTCACCGGAACCACGCTTTCAGTTCCTGCGCTGACCGGCTCCATCATGGCGATGGGCGTTGCCAGCGCCAACAGCATTCTGGTGGTGAGCTTCGCGCGTGAACGTTTGGCGCAGGGGCTGAACGCCTTCGAAGCCGCTTTGGAAGCCGGCGTGGCACGTATTCGCCCGGTGCTCATGACGGCAGGGGCCATGATTATCGGCATGCTGCCGATGGCCACCGGCATGGCCGATCCGCAGAATGCCCCGCTCGGGCGCTCGGTGATCGGCGGTTTGCTGTTCGCCACCGTTTCCACGCTCACCTTTGTGCCGGCCGTGTTCAGCATTGTGCACCGCCGCGCCAACACCAAACAGGAAGCCATCGCATGAGGGACGAAGTGGAGGAACACCGGCTGAAAACCCCAACAGGTGCGGAGACCGGCACCCCGGATTTGCCGGGGAAAAACCGGCAGAAAGTCCCGCGTTCGCGCCGTTGGCTCTCGCGCGTCATGTTTTTGTTAGCCGGGGTCGCGGTGGTCGGTTTGGCAATTCATGGCATTGAATGGCGCAAAGAGAATGTCGCCAACTTGCGCAAGCAAGCGGAAGAAGCCGCAATCCCCAATGTGAGCGTCTTCTTTCCGAAACCGCAAGGCAAACCGCAGCCGCTGATTTTGCCGGGCGATATCGACGCTTGGTATGAAGCGCCGATTTACGGGCAAGTCAGCGGTTACATTCTCCATTGGTACAAAGACTACGGCGACTTTGTGAAAGCCGGCGACTTGCTGGCCACCATCGATACGCCGCAGCTTGATCAGGAATATCGCCAGGCGCTGGCGGATTTGAAAGTGGCCCTGGCTGATGAAAAACTTGCCGAGATCACCGCCAAGCGGTGGGAGCGGTTGGTTGTGACAACGGCTGTCTCGCAACAAACCTCGGATGAAAAAACCTACGGTTATCAAGCAACCGTGGCGCGCCGGCTTGCGGTCCAAGCCAAAGTGGATTCGCTCCAAGCCCTGGAAGACTTCAAACGCCTCGTCGCACCCTTCGACGGCGTGGTCACCGCGCGCGAGACCGATATCGGCGCTTTCGTAAAAGCCAACGGGATCGGCAATCAACCGGAACTCTTCCGCGTCGCCGATATCCATACCATGCGGGTGTTTGTGCAAGTGCCGCAGATTTACGCAGCGCAGATAAAGGAAGGCATGGAAGCCGATTTACACTGCCCGCAATTCCCCGGCCGGATCTTCAAAGCCAAGGTTGCCACCACCGCGCGCGCGATCAACGTGGATTCGCGAACGCTCTTGGTGGAACTCTGGGCTCCTAATCCCACGCGCGAGCTCATGCCCGGCACCTACGCCGAGGTTTATTTCCAGCTTCCCCCGAACCCGAACGCTTTCGTCATTCCCACCACTTCGCTGATTTTCCAGGATCGGGGTTTGCAGGTGGCAACGGTCGATGAATCCAACCGGGTGCGCCTGAAGAACGTGAAGATCGGCCGCGATCTTGGCCCGGAGGCCCTGATCGTCGCCGGGTTGAAAGCGTCCGATCGCGTGATCACAACGCCCTCCGCCGCGCTCTATGATGGCGAGCTCGTGCGCATCGTCACCAGCCCCGAGCAGCGCCTACAGATGCAATTGGCCAAAGATCCGCCGCCGGGGTTGAAACCGGCGGAACCCACGCCAGTGCATCGCAGTCAGCGTCGCTCGTAAATCGTCTCGGCTTTTCCAAAAAAATCTTTACCGTTTTCTTCATGCTCGGCAAGGTAGGATGCGTCCGTTATCGATGCTGCAGTCGATCGGTCCGAGGACTTGCCCATGGATATTGTGCCGACTTTTGACAGTTCCGTCTCCCCAAGCCAGCAATCAACAATCGATAATATTCTACAATTTTACGATCAAATCTTTACCAATCCCGTTACCATCAATATCGGATTCAGCATTGCATCCGCTTCCGCGAACTTTGCGGGTGAGAGCCTCTCCAGCTACGACGAAACAAGCTACGCAAGTTACGTTTCCGCACTGGATGCGAACGCAAAAACCACCCAAGATTCCGTTCAGCTCACCGCATGCAACTTCCTGCCGGATGGCAACGGGGCATCGGCAACAACCATAGCAGCCACCACCGCGAATTTGCGCGTGCTCGGCTTCGCTGGCGCTTCCGGACAACTTGCCCTTAATGGGAATTATGGCGGTACGTTAGACGGAGTCGTCACCGTGAACGTCAACGCCTTTTCCACGCCGGTTCTGGAGCATGAAATCGATGAAGTGCTCGGCATCGGCGGCTCCGGATCGGTGTTAAATCTGATCCAACAATATGGCCCCGGCGGTTATTTGGGCGTTTACGGGCCGATGGATCTCTTTCGTTACTCCGCACCCTATGCGGCAAGTTTTACCACCGATCCCTCCGCCTATTGCTACTTTTCCATCGACGGCGGGCAGACACCGATCGTTCCTTTCAACCAAGACCCGTCCGGCGATTATGGGGATTGGGAAGCAAGCCCGCCCGCCCCGTTTTATGTGCAAACGGAAGCGGTTGGAAACGGCAACCCCAGTGTGAGCCCCACCTCGCCGGAGGGCATTGCCTTGCAGGCCGTCGGCTACGACGTCGCCGGCGCTGCCGCTGCGGTCGCCGATAATATTTCCGGAACCATCTATCATGCCGGCCTGACGCTGCTCTCCCCGCTCACCACCGTCACGTCCGGCTCCTACGTCCAAAACAGCGGCAGCGGCGCCGGAATCTATGGATATCCCGGCACAAACTACGGTGTCACGAATCTCGGCACGGTAAAATCCGCAAGCGGCGTGGGTATTTCGGTGCCGCAAGGCACGCTCACACTGGTCAACGGTTTGCAAGTCGGGAACGGCACGATCAGCGGCGCAAGCGCAGGCGTTTATGCGCAAAACGCCACGATCACCGATTTCGGCCTTATTTCCGCGAGCAACGGGATCGGGATTTCCATTCCCGGCACCGGCAATGTCAGAATCTACGGCGACGTGCAAGGCGCGCAAATCGGCGTTTCCCTTGGCAGTGCCAGCACGCTCTTTGTGGAACCGGGCGCAACGCTCAGCGGCAGCGGAGGGCCCTCCATCGGGTTTGCCGCCCAGCTCCCCAACTCTGCAAGCGTCGTCGACATTTCGGACCAATCCACCATCGCCGGCACGGTCAGCACCGGGGGGACGCTCTTCATCCTCGGCGGCGGGAGCGGCATGGGCGGTCTGTCCAATCAGAACGCCTATTTTGTCGCTAACCTTGCCATTGTGCCCGCCAACGCGGCTTGGCAAATGCCGGCAAACATCGCCACACTGGAAAACGACGGCACGCTCGGGCTCAGCGGGCAGGTGGGCACGGTAAACGGCTCCGGCACGATCGAAATCGCGCAAAATAGCTCCCTGAGCATCGCGAGCGCGGTGGCCAACACGCAAACCATCGTATTCGAAAGCCTCACGGCCTCTCCGGTTCTTGCGGGAAATGCGCCGAATATCACCCTCGGCCAGACCTTGGCCGCGCTTTCGCTTTCCGCTCTCCCCAATTTCAACGGCACCATTGCAAACTTCGCGCCGGGTGAGGTCTTAGCATTGCCGAATACAGCCCTCCCGAACACTTCGGGAGGCT